>CAZITQ010000286.1:0-4076 GCA_964542165.1 uncultured Rickettsiales bacterium | reverse complement strand
GGGGGGGGTGGGGGGGTTGCGGGGTGTGCTCCTCCCTCGTTATAGGTAGGTGGGGGTGGTGGGGTTGCTGGCTCCGGCGGGGGGGGGGTGGGTGGACTGGGTGCTGACCCCGGACGGGCTGTACCACGGGGCGCAGGTCCTGATGGTCCTGGACGAGGGGGGTCTTCCCCCGGGTCACAGGTCGGCCGGCAAGGGTCGGCTGCGGGGGGACTTCGCCGCCACCGACGATCCCCTGGCGGACTGGGCGCTGAGCGAGATCCGCGACTTCGTCGCGACCCATCCAGGGGACAGCCCGGCGATGGCGGTGGACGCCCGCGTGCCCATGGCCACCCTGCGGCGGGTGGCGGCCTCGCTGGTCGAACCGGGGGGCGAGCTACGCCTGGTGGGCATGGAGACCCTCGACGGGCTCCCCGACCGCCTCGGTGTCCGGTCGGTCCGGCTGCCCGCCGGGCCACCGCCGTGGCCCCCCGTCGAAGACGGAGGCCTGGACGTGCGAGGGCACCGCCCCGTGTCCGAGCTGGTGGCGGCCCTGGAAGCCGACGCCGGGGACCGGCTGGGCGGGGCTCCGGTGCTGGCCTTCCCGGGCAGCAGGCCCTGCCTGACCCCGCCCGAGGGCATGGTCTGTGTCCCCGGGGCAGCGGCCGTCGTCGGGTCCGACGGAGGGGCTCCCAGGACCCACTGGCCAGCGACGTTCTACATCGACCGGGCCCCGCTGACGGCGGCGGACGCCGACGCGTGCGTTGTGGCCGGGTACTGCGCGGCGAGCCCAGGGGCGTCGGCGTTGGACTCCGCCACTGCGGAGGTGCTCTGCGCCTTCCGGGGCAAGCGGCTGCCCACCGACGAACAGGTCCAGGCGGCCCGGGACGCGGGTCAGGGCGGCATCTTGCCCTCCCTGGAGCTCGAGGGCCCGGGGGTGCGCTGCGTCTCCCCCGGTCCCGAACTCAACACCCACCCGGCACCGGCGCTGACCGAGATCCGGTTGCCGCCTCCGACGGTGGAGCCCCCGGCCGAGGCGGACCTGGCGCGCTTCCTCGGGACACCGGGCGAACTCCTCGAGGGACTCCCGATCTGTGCCCTGGATCCCAGGGGCGTGCGCCGCTCCCAGGCCTGTCGGCCCGCCCGCGACTACGCCCCTCGCGCCGGGGGCGGCCCGGACCGCTTCCTCCCCTACCTGAAGAACAGCGGCGGGGGATTCGTGGGATTGGGCGCCTGGGAAGAGCTCTCCCGGGCGGCGAGGGCCCGCTCCGAGTGGCTGTGGCTGATCGCCGACGATCCCGCCAGGGCCGCGCTGATGCGGGCCGTCGGGGCGCTGATCGCGGCCTCACCGACGCCGCCCGACCTCCTCGCCCGGCTCGAACCGGAGGCCCTGGAGTCCACGCGCGCCCTGCTCGACGTCCTGCCTGCGGACGCCGAGGGGCCCCACAGCCCCGTGTTCGCGTTCGAGGCCATGCGGGGCGAGCTGCGGTTGGCCATCTCCCGGGCCCGAGGGGGCGACGGGGAGGCCGGTGACGCAGATCCGGGCGCGGAGCTGACCTGGGTCGCGGACGAGGACGACTACGCCCACCTCCACCGGCTGTGGTCCCAGGGACGTGCGCGGGTGCTCCTGGTCGATCCCGCCGGTGATGGCTGGTCCGACGTGGGCCGGGCGGCCCACGAACTGGGGACCCCGGTCCGCGTCCTGGATCTGGGATCGATCACCTACACCTGGGGCGGGACCCTCCCCGGGCCCTTCCGCGACGCGGTCGCGGCCCTGCCCATGGACTCCCGCTCGGTCGTGCTCCAGCGCATGGCCGTGGCCCCCTACCCCGCCGCGGTACGGCGGGCCTGGCACTTCCAGGTGCACGGGGGCCTGGACTACCGGTCGCGGATGGAGGATCCGACCCTGGAGACGGCCACGGACGTGGCCCGGTCGAGCGCACTGACCGACGATCCGCGGCTCACCATCGCCGGGATCCCCGGCCGCTGACGAGGGGGCTTCGACTCAGAGCACCTCGAGCAGTGACGACGTCGAGTCGCCGATGCCGGCCTCGTCGTACACGGTCACCGTGACCGCGTAGAGGCCCGTGATGAAGGTGCTGGCCGGTGCGGTGATGCTCCAGTTGCCGTCCGCGTCCGCGGTGGTCGACAGGAACACCGAGTCGTCCACCGAGCTGGAGACGACCACGTACAGGCTGTCCAGCAGCTCGGAGTCGGCCACCGTCCCGGCGAAGGTCACCTCGTCGGTGGTCAGCATCGCGTACGGCTGCTGTGCCGGGGCGGTGAGGGTGATCAGCGGCTGGACGTTGGTGGCCCGGCCCACGTGCGCCACCTGTCCCCCGTCGAAGCTCGGATCGCTGTAGGCGCCGGTGTAGAACAGCTGCACGTAGCCCGCGTCGATGCGCACGTCGGTGGCGTAGGTGTCCACGTAGTCCCAGCGCGCCGGATCGACGGCCGTGGTGAACACGGGGCTGATGTCGTACAGCTTCTCCAGGGGCTCGTCGAGGCCGAAGGGGGCGTGGACGGCACCCACGGCACGCACCCCGCCGGCGCTGCGGCCCGAGTGGAGCATCATCGTCGTCCCGCCGTCGCTGAAGGGGATCGGGTAGCCGAGGGAGGCCTCGTCCCAGTCCCCGGACCCACCGCGGGTGAACATCGGCTGCGGGTCGTCGCCCACCCCCGGCGCCGGGTCGTACTTGGTGAACACATAGCCGTCGGGCGAGGTGGCCAGACAGATCCCGCGGTCGCTCGGATTGCGGCACACGTACGCCAGGTAGTAGGTCGAGCCCGCCAGGAACACGTAGGGCGTGTTGATGATCTCCTCGTCGAACTCGCCGGGTGCGCCGGGGCTCAGGATCTTCACCGCGTCGAAGGGGGGCACCGGGTTGGTGAACCGACTCCAGGCCAGGCCGTCGGTGCTGTAGGCCATGCCGAAGTAGCGGACGTCGTCGATGTATTCGGCCTTGGCCGAGTAGTACATCTTGTACGGCGCGCTCAGGTCGGTGGGATCGTAGACCACCGAGGGGTTGCTGACGCCCTGGCCGTCCCAGTGGACGTCCGGGAAGATCGCGTCCCCGAAGACCGGCCCGTCCAGGGTCCAGTTCTGGCCCCCGTCGTCCGAGTAGTAGACCCCGAAGGCCATGTCCGGCTGGTTGTAGCCGGTGCGGAAGTACATCGCCAGGCGGCTGCCGTCATAGACCCAGTTGGCCTGCTCGATGCGGTGGTAATACCACTCGGTGCCCTGGGTGTCGGCCTTGAGGAACACGTTGCAGTCGCGGACCCAGCCCGAGGTGGCGGTCACCTCGGGGAAGACCAGGGCGTCCTCGTCGTCGCAGTCCCCCTCACACTGGGAGTACCCGTCGCCGTCCTCGTCCTCGCCACCCACCGCAGGATCGGTGTCGTCGCAGTCCTGGCAGAGGATCCACCCGTCGCCGTCGTCGTCGGCGTTCTCGTCGGTGGAGGGATCGCAGTCGTTGTCCAGGCCGTCGCAGAGTTCCGGAGCGCCGAGGTAGACGTCCGGGTGGGTGTCGTCACACTCCGAGTCGCAGCTGGTGTAACCGTCGCCGTCCAGGTCGTCGAGGTTGAGCGCCGGGTCGCTGTCGTCGCAGTCACCGTCGCAGGTGGTGTAGCCGTCGGCGTCCGCGTCGTCCAGGTTCAGCGCCGGGTCGTTGTCGTCGCAGTCGCCCTCGCAGGTGTCGGCGCCGTCGCCGTCTGCGTCCACCGCCTCGTCGGTGCTGGGATCGCAGTCGTTGTCCAGGCCGTCGCAGAGCTCGGGAGCGCCCGGGTAGACCGACAGGTTGTGGTCGTCGCAGTCCCCGTCGCAGGTGGTGATCCCGTCGTTGTCCACGTCCAGGCCGTCCACGCTCGGATCCGCGTCGTCGCAGTCCCCGTCGCAGGTGGTCGACCCGTCTCCGTCGGCGTCATCCAGGTTCAGCGCCGGGTCCGCGTCGTCACAGTCGCCGTCGCAGACGCCCCACCCGTCCAGGTCGTCGTCCACGTTCTCGGGGGTCGCCGGATCGCAGTCGTTGTCCAGGCCGTCGCACATCTCCACCGCGCCCGCCAACGGCTGCGCGCCCGTCACCACCGCATCCCCCGACCCC
>CAZITQ010000285.1:0-10268 GCA_964542165.1 uncultured Rickettsiales bacterium | reverse complement strand
CGTCACAGTCCCCGTCACAGAACGCGTAGCCGTCCCCGTCGCCGTCCAGCTCGTCGGCGCCGAGGTTTCCGTCGCAGTCGTTGTCGATCCCGTCACAGGCATCCTCGCCCGCTCCCGGGAACACCGTCGGATCCCCGTCGTCGCAATCGCCGGCACACTCGGCGACCCCGTCCCCGTCGTCGTCCGTCTCCTGGTCGGTCTCCACCCCGTCGCAGTCGTTGTCCACGCCGTCGCAGGGGATCTCGGCCGCCAGCGGGTTCACTGCCGGATCGCCGTCGTCGCAGTCCCCATCGCAGGGACCGAAGCCGTCCCCGTCGCCGTCCGTCTCCTCCACCGGGATCTGGCCATCGCAGTCGTTGTCCAGTCCGTCGCAGAGCTCGGGCGCGCCGGGGTGGAAGTCGGGGTTCGCGTCGTCGCAATCCGGCGAGCACAGGAAGTAGCCGTCCCCGTCACCGTCGATCTCGTCGTTGCCCGGCGCCCCCGAGCAATCGTCGTCCACCCCGTTGCACAGCTCGGTGGCCCCGGGGAACACGGTCGGATCCGAGTCGTTGCAGTCCCCGTCGCAGAGCCGGTAGCCGTCGCCGTCGCCGTCGCCCTCGCCGACGCCCAGGGAGCCCTACCAGTCGTCTTCCGGGTTGGCCTTCGGGTGGGCGTCCGCGAACACGCGCGGATCCGCGTCGTCGCAGTCCCCGTCGCAGAGCCGGTGGCCGTCCCCGTCCCCGTCGACCTCGCCGAAGCCGGGGTAGCCATCGCAGTCGTCGTCGAGTCCGTTGCAGGCCTCGGGAGCCCCCGGGTAGACCGCCGCGTCTCCGTCGTCGCAGTCGCCGGCGCACACCAGGCTCCCGTCCCCGTCCAGATCCGCCTCGTCGGGATCGGGTGCCCCGTTGCAGTCGTTGTCGATGCCGTCGCAGATCTCGTCGGCGCCCGGGTACCGCGAGGGATCCCCGTCGTCGCAGTCCCCCCCGCAGGTGGACACCCCGTCCCCGTCCACGTCCGCCAGGTTCAGCCCCGCATCCGTGTCGTCGCAGTCCCCCCCGCACTCGTCGACGCCGTCCCCGTCGTCGTCCACCTCCTCGGCATGCAGGGCCCCGTCGCAGTCGTTGTCGATCCCGTCGCAGGCTGCCTCGACCGCGCCCGGGCCCACGGCCGCATCGCCGTCGTCGCAGTCGCCGTCGCACTCGTCGAACCCGTCCCCGTCGTCGTCGATCTCGTCTGCGTGCAGGGCACCGTCGCAGTCGTTGTCGATGTCGTCGCAGGCGGTCTCGGTGGCTCCCGGGCCCACGGCCACGTCCCCGTCGTCGCAGTCCCCCTCGCACTCGGTGGCCCCGTCCCCGTCCGCGTCGTCCTCCAGGGGGTCGGCTTCGCCGTCGCAGTCGTTGTCCTCCACGTCGTCGCAGACGTCTTCTGCGCCCGGGTACACGGCGTCGTTCTCGTCGTCGCAGTCCTCGTCGCAGGCGCTGTGCCCGTCCCCGTCCGCGTCGTCCAGGTTGAGGGAGGCGTCGGAGTCGTCGCAGTCGTCGCAGGCGTTGGCGCCATCCCCATCGGCGTCGGGCTCGTCCACCGTCGCCCCGTCGCAGTCGTTGTCCAGCCCGTCGCAGGGCACCTCCTCGGCCAGCGGGTTGACCGATGCGTCGAGGTCGTCGCAGTCGTCGTCCTCGGTGCCCGCCTCGCCGTCCTGCCCACAGGAGGTGAACCCGTCCCCGTCCACGTCGAAGCCGTCGTCGACCACGTCGTTGCAGTCGTCGTCCACCCCGTCGCAGTCCTCGGCGGCCTCCGGGTGGATGTCCGGGTTCAGGTCGTCGCAGTCCCCCTCCTCCTGGGTCCAGCCGTCGTTGTCGCCGTCGTTCTCGGCCACGCTGACGTCGTTGCAGCCGAGCCCGGTGGCGCCGATGGCGAACAGTACGACCAGCAAGGCCCCGGGGACCGTGGTGGGCAAGCGGTGCATGACCTCTCCCGCGGCCCGGGGCGAGGGTCTTCCCCGGGCGATGGCGACCATCTTACCCGCCTTCGGCAGTAAGTCGGTCGCCTCACGGGCAGGGCAGGTCGCCTCCGTTGCCGGTCACCGCGACGGATCCACCCACCTGGACGAAGGAGGCGAAGGTCTCGGCGGTGGCCTGATCCAGGCACCCGTTGTTGGCGATGGAGAGGTCCCCGGTCACGGCGCTGAGACCCGACAGACCGGCGAGGCTGGTCAGGCCCGAGTTGCCCTCGATCCGCAACGAATCCCCCAGAGAAACGACCCCCGAGAGGCCGTCCAGGTTCGTCAGGGCGGCGTTGTCCCACACGAAGAGACCGCCGCCCACGGTGGTGAGCCCGGACAGATCGTCCAGGCTCGTCAGCGCCGGATTGCCCCAGATGTGCAGGCTGCCGCCCACGGACGCCAGGCCCGAGAGCCCCTCGACGCTCGCCAGGGACGGATTGTCGGTGATGTGGATGCTGAGTCCCACGCTCGCGAGGTTCGGCAGTTGCACCGCCGTCATCGACGCGTTGCGGCCGATGGCCAGGCGCCCCACGGACGCCAGACTCGAGAGCCCCGACAGGCTGGTCAACGAGTCGTTGTCGAAAACGTTCAGATCCGTGCCCACGGCGGTCAGCCCGTGCAGCTCCAGCGTCTCGAGATCGGGGTTGAGGCTCACGTCCAGACGCTCCCCCACCGCCGTCAGCGCCGGCATACGCACGCCGGTCAGCGTACCGTTGTCGTCGAGGATCAGGTCGCCACCCACCGACCCGAGACAGGGAAGGTGGACCTCGCTGGCCCAGTGCTGGTCGTCCAGGATCAGATCCCCCGAGATGCTGTCACAGCGACCGATGGCCAGCAGGTCGTCCTGGGCCAGGCTCACGCAGTCCCGGTCGCAGGGCTCGGCGAGGCCGCAGTCCACACCGCCACCGTCGTCGTCGCCCCCGGTGTCGTCGTCGCCGACCGAGCCGGTGTCGTCGTCCTGGAAACCGGCACCCGTGCACCCCAGGGGTGGGCCGCAGCAGACCAGCGTCAAGATGGGAAGAAGTACCGCGAACGGGCGTGCCGTGATGCTCTGCATGCAGCCTCCCACCCGGGGAAACGCACGCGAGAGCCCTTTTGTTCTCAAACCATCGGTCCGACGTCGAACCCGCGTTCGTCGGATGAAGTGCCCAGCAAGGGCGTCCCCCGGTTACTCCACCACCCGCGTCCATCGGAGCTCCTGCACCGGCGCGGTGTCCACCCACGCGGGGTCCTCGGCGAGGATCAACACCTGCCCGGTGACCCTGGTGGGCACGTAGCGGACACGCAGGTCACCCACGGTCACGCGGAGCAGCCCCTCGTCGTCCAGGCGCCAGCGCAGCGGCTCGTCGACCACGGTCCCGTCGGTCATCGTGCCCTTGGCCTGGCCCTCCCCCCCAGAAAAGAAGGTCAACCGCTGGGATTCGATCCGGCGGCGGATCTCCTTCGCCGGCCCGGCCCGAGCGCGCCACTTGCCGTCCTCGAGGGTCATCGCGCGGATGCGGGTCAGCTCCCAGGTCCCCAGCAGGTCGTCCTCGGTCAGGGCGACGGCGCCGGGCAACTGGACGTCGAGGGTGCGCGCCCCGGTCTCCGGGAGGTCGTCCATCCTCAGCTCGGTCAGCACCGGGCCGCGGTCGAGGACGTCGAAGACGAAGACGATGGTCTCGAGGTCGCGCCGTCCGTCCTCCATCTCCTCGCCGGTGCGGAAGCGCAGCGAGATCGTGATGGTCTCCCGAGCTTCCACACCCGGAACCAGGGGGTCGAAGATGGTCCGGGTGAGGTGGAGCTGATCCCCGTTCCGCATGTCGGCCAGGGACATCGGGGCACCGAAGGGCTTGGGGATCCCCCGCGCCAGGCGCTCGCTGGCCCAGGCGATCCGCTTCACCTCCCGGTCCTTCCACTCGGGCCAGGAGTCGGTGGTGCGGACCACCTTGCGCAGCGCGGACACATCCCCGGCGTTCACGGCGTCCACCACCGTCATCGCAACCGCGTATGCCTCGGGCACGTCCTCGGGCTGGATCCAGCCGGTGGAGGACTTGAAGCTCGGGCCGGCTCGGACGTCGGCACCGGGAAGTGGCGTCGCGGCCAGGAGGAGCAAGATGACGGGGATCCTGGCGGGGATCGACGACCTCACAGCGGGCCCAGCTCCAGCCCGCTCAACGTGAACTGGTTCGCGTCGTCCTCCTCGTGGAAGTCCAGCCAGGGGGAGTAGGTGGACACGGCCAGCTCCCCTGCCGCGGGGTCGACCTCGAGGATCCGGATCAAGCCCGCACCGCCGAAGGGCCGGTCCTGGTAGTTGGCGAACAGCTGGACCACGGTGTTGCCGTGGTCGCCCTCGGAGAGCAGCCGGGCGGCCTCCCCGCCGGTGTAGTGGCCGTTGAGCACCAGGGTCATGGAGGGGTGGAGCCGGACCAGCTCATCCCAGATCCGCTCGCCGGCGCCGGACAGCTCGCCGGAGGGGGCCAGGTAGGCGTGGGTCAGCACGATCACGCGCCGATCCGAGTGCTCCTCCACGACAGAAGAGGCCCAGGCGATCACCTCGCTGTTCGGGTCGTAGGTCAGCGACAGGACCAACCAGCCGGTGGGACCGGCGTCGAACCCGAACCAGGCGTTGTCCATCTGGTCGGGGTCCATGGTGCCGCCGAACCACGGCCTGTGGTCGAAGCGCGACACGGGGAAATACTGATGGAACAGGCTCGTGTCCCCCGCGGACACCCCGTCGTGGTTGCCCAGACACAGGGCGTAGGGCTGGGCCGGCTCGTCCTCGAGCACGTCGAATCCGGCCGAGGCGTTGTCCCACTCGAGCTCGCTGTTCTCGTGGGTCAGGTCCCCCTCCTGGAGGGTGAACAGGATGTCGCGGTCGTCCGCCTCTTCGGCGATCCAGCCGGTGGTCTCCAGCAGGACCTCGGGGTAGGCCAGGGTCACGTACTGGATGTCCGGGACCGCGATCAGGGTGAAGGGAGCACCCGGATCGTCGTCGTCGCCCGTCGCGTCGTCGTCCGCCGCGTCGTCCTCTTCTGCCTCTGGTTCGCACCCGGCACCGGGGAGTAGAGCGAGCCACAGGGCCGCCAGTCCGGTTCGCAGATGGATGGGGGCCATGGTGCCTCCTCCGCCCCGAGCGGTCGCCCGGACCGGGCCCGATCATACGTCGTCGCCGCCCGGAGGGCCGCCGGACGCGCGCTCAGTCCACGCACATCCCGTCACCCCCGTCCATCCCCACGAAGCAATGGCAACCGAACACCCGCTGCATGTCCGAGCAGGTGCCCTCGTCGGGGCACTCCTCGTCGGTGAGGGGGGCCAGGCAGTCGCCCTGGCAGTCGTCGGGGGAGGTGCAGGGGTCGCCCGCGTCGGTGGTGGGGCAGTTGCACGAGGGTGAGGGGGCCAGGCCCCAGGTGCCCCAGCAGCCGCCCTGAGCGAGACAGCCGGCCCGGCCGAGCTCCGACGAGCAATCGGCGGTGACCTCGCGGTCGCCGCAGACCTCGCCGCCTGCCGGACAGCCGGTCCCCAGGATCATCCAGACCGAACCCAACACGACGATCCAGCCACGCATGGCCCACCTCCAGGTACGTACGCTCCCTGAAACCGACTGGGCCCCGCGATGGGGAACCATCCGCGGACCCGTCACCCCTCCTTCTCGCCCCGCAGATGCCCCTCGGCGTCCGCGTCGTTGCGCGCGGTGGCCAGGCTTCGCCACAGGGTGGTGCCGTCGGGGGCGATGACACGCAGGGAGTCCACGTCGTCCCCCACGTAGAGCGCGCCGTCCCGCCCGATGCACAGGTGCTCGTCGTATTCGCCGATCAAGCTGGGCGTCTGGGGCACCAGGACACCGAGCCACAGCTCCGGTGGTTCGCCCGCGCGGACACGGGCCACGTGAGACCAGGTGTCGCCCCGCCAGTTCTCGGTGGTCTCGAACAGGAGGTACACGGTGCCGTCGGCATCGGCGGTGACCGCGTGCACCTCGTGGACCTGCAGTCCCTCGAGGACCCGCTCGTACTCCAGACGGCCCGACCGCCGATACGCGGCCAGGTGACCCCCGTTCTCGTCGGCCAGGTAGAGGCGACCGTCCAGCCCCATGCCCATCACCACGTCGTCGGGGGGCACGGCGAGCCGGTCCTGCAGCTCGCCCCACTGGGCGTACTCCACCTCCGCGCTGAGGCCGTCGGAGGTGGCCTTTCCGCCGGACCCGAAGAGCCGGGCGAAGAACCCGGGGCGCCGGGCGGCCTCCTCCGGCTTGGCCGACGGCTGGTCGGGCCACAGGGGCACGGGCTCGCCGTCGGAGCCATAGCGAGTCAGGGTCGGCCGTCGCTCGCGGTTGCCGTACTGGAGGATCAGGAAGGTCCCGTCCACGTCGGCGCAGAACCCCCGGGCCTGGCGCAGGTTGGGCGGACGCAGCTTCGACGGAGCCAGGGAGTCGCCTTCAGGTTCCTGGCACTCCACCGTCACCCGGGGCGTTCCGGTCTTCGGATCCAGGAAGGTGAAGCACGGCGGCCCCCCATCCCCGTAATCGACCCCCTGGGAATCCACCAGCACCAGCACCTCTCCACCCGCCGCCACCGCAAACCGGGTGTCGTTGCCGAACTTCACGTCCCTGCGCTCCCAGCGAATACCACCCCGGCGATCGACGGCGACCATCCGGTACTCCTCGCCGGAATCGTCCGGGTCGTGGTGGTAGACCAGCAGGGTCGTGTCGTCGGGCCCCGGGGCCAGATCGAAGAAGTTGTCGACCTCCTCGGGGAGCAGGCCCACCGCGTCGCCCAGGTCCAGGCAGACCTGCCAGGGCTCCCGCTGCACCGCCGGGTGGAGCCGGAGCCACAGCTTGTCGGGGATGTAGGTGGCCTCCTTGCAGTACGTGCAGGGCACGTTTCGCGAGCTGCCGTCAACCTCCAGCCCGGCTCCGCACGAGATGCAGTGGATCTGGATCGGATCGTCGGGATCGGGGGCGACGGCGTCCGCGGCGAGGGATTCGCCCACCAGCAGGGTCGCCAGCGGGTGCACCCGGTTCATCCACTCCGGCGGTCGCCTCACCCTCACCGGGTCACCGCAGGACGGGCAGCTCAGCGACCCGGCGTCGGCCGCGGCCTCCAGCACATCGTCCGACAGGTCGTGCTTGCACGCCTGGCAGCGGGGTGCGACCCGTCCGTAGGTCACCTTGTAGGTGAGCCCCGACATGATGGTCGCGTTGGACCCTGCACCCTCCTTGTAGGTCGCCGCCTCGCCGATCAGATCGCTGAAGATGTTCACCCAGCGCTCCAGCGACATCTCGATGGTGTGCTGGCACTGACTGCACAGCAGGCTCTGTGCCGCGCCGTTGATGGGGACGCCGGCCGAGCACTTGGGGCACTCGACGATGGCCTCGATGTGGACTCCGATCAGGGACACGGGACCTCCCGGGTGGATGGTCCGACAGTGTACTAGAGTACCGAACAGGGGACCGGCGCCCGTTCGGGTTCCCGTTCGGTGCTCTAAGGAACCGGTGTGGCCTGGCCCCGATCGTCGCGTCCCCAGCAGACCATCTTCTGGTCGGTCTTGATGCCGCAGGTGTGGTGGTAGCCGGCGCCGATGTCCTGGAAGGTGAGGTTCCAGGGGGCGTCACATTGACCGTAGTCGGTCTGCGCCGTGTCGCAGCCCCAGCACAGCACCTGGCCGTCGTCGCGCAGGGCGCAGGAGTGGTACTCGCCCGAGACCACCTTGGTGAAGGTCCCGCTGGTGGGGGCGTCGCACTGGCCCACGTTCGGGGAGCAGTCCCAGCAGGTGAGCGATCCGTCGGGCCGCACGGCGCACGCATGGCCAGCGACGCCGAGCTCGAAGTCCAGGAAGGTCGCCGCCGGATCCGGGTGGCAGCTCAGGTGGCCCTGAGAGTCCATGGCGCAGGTGCTCCAGTTCGATGCGCTGACCTCCACGAAGTCGGTTCCGAACTGGGGCGCGTCTCCATAGGCGCCCCACGAGAGGTAGTCCCCGCTGGTCTGGATCCCATAGCTCGTCATCGAACCGGCCTCGATATGCAGGTAGGTCCCCTGGGGCACGGAACACTGTCCGTAGAAATCCAGTCCCCAGCACCCAACTGCCCCCGCCGCGTCGAGGGCACAGGCGTGCGAGTCTCCCGTGGACACCTGGGCCCAGGCCCCCGACGGGGGCGTGGCCTGGCCCACCCCGTCGTCGCCGAAGCAGGTCAGGGTGCCGTCGTGCTCGATTCCGCAGGTGAACCCCCCTCCCCCGTCCACGGCCTGCCACAGGGTGTAGCAGCCCTCGTCCGGGACGCCGTCGCAGTCGTTGTCCACGTAGTCGTTGCAGAGGTCGCCGGCGCCGGGGTGAATCGCCCCGTCGGCGTCGTCACAGTCGCCGCACGAGCCGATGTACCCCTGGGGCGCTTCGCAGGCAGAGACGACGCTCCCGTCGTCCCCGTACCCGTCCCCGTCCCCGTCCATGCACCAGTCGCTCGAGTCGACGGCGTCGTTGTCGACCACGTGGTCGCAGTCCTCGTCCACGCCGTCGCAGTGCTCTTCCGCGCCGGGGTGGATCGCCGGGTCGCCGTCGTCGCAGTCGTCGGGGTTGCCCACGTAGGCGTAGGGCGGATTGCACGCCTGATCGACGATGAGAGGGTCGCCATACCCGTCCAGGTCCGCGTCGTAGTACCACCAGGTGGCGTCCACCGCATTCTCGTCGGTGTAGCCGTCGCAGTCCTCGTCCACGTGGTCGCAGTGTTCGTCGACCCCCGGGTGGATGGAGGGATCCGTGTCGTCGCAGTCCTGGCAGTCCTCGACGTACCCGGGGGGCGCCCCGCAAGCCAAGGTGTACGTGGCCGTATTGCCGTACCCGTCGCCGTCCGCGTCCTCGCAGTAGGCCCCGTCGTAGGTGCCGTCGTCGACCTGCCCGTCGCAGTCGTTGTCCAGGCCGTCGCAGACCTCGTTGTTCCACAGGAAGATCTCGGGGTTGGTGTCGTCGCAGTCCCCCATGCACCCCATCTGGTAGTCGCCGTCGGCGTCCTGCTCGTCCGGTGGCAGGACCCCGTCGCAGTCGTCGTCGACGAAGTTGCACTGCTCGGGCGCACCTGGGTAGCGGCTCGGATTCTGGTCCGCGCAGTCCCCGTCACAGACCCGCCAACCGTCCCCGTCGGCGTCCGTCGGATCGGCCCCGTCGTCGACCGCGCCGTCGCAGTCATTGTCCAGGTTGTCGCAGAACTCGAGGGCGCCGGGGTAGGTGTTCTCGTCCTCGTCGTCGCAATCCGAGCACGCGGGGATCCCGTCCCCGTCCCCGTCCACCTCGTCCTCGGGCACGACTCCGTCGCAGTCGTTGTCCACGCCGTCACAGGCCTCGGGGGCCCCTGGGTAGGCCTGGTCGTCGTCGTCGTCGCAGTCCCCGTCACAAAGGGAGAACCCGTCGCCGTCCGCGTCGTCCGCCAGCCCGTCGTCCACCTGGCCGTCGCAGTCGTTGTCGACCCCGTCACAGATCTCGACGGCGCCGGGGTTCGCGGCCGGATTCCCGTCGTCGCAGTCGTCGCACTCGCAGTAGCCGTCCCCGTCGGCGTCCGCGGCGTCGGAGTCGTCGCAGTCCACGTCGCCGTCGCAGTCGTTGTCCGCCCCGTCGCAGGCTTCGGGATTGCCCGGGAAGACGAGGGCATCCGCGTCGTCGCAGTCCTCGCAGGCGCAGGATCCGTCGCCGTCGCCGTCCGGGCTGTCCGGATCGGCGCAGTCGGTCAGGGTGTCGCAGTCGTTGTCCGCGCCATCGCAGACCTCGTCGGCGCCGGGGTAGACGTCCGGGGCCGAGTCGTCGCAATCGTCGCACTCGCAATGCCCGTCGGCGTCCAGATCCGGCACGTCCGGGTCGTCGCAGTCCACGAGCCCGTCGCAGTCGTTGTCCACGCCGTCACAGGACTCCTGGGCGCCCGGGACGTTCGTCGGGTCGGTGTCGTCGCAGTCCTGGCAAGCCAGGTACCCGTCCCCGTCGCCGTCGATCTCGTCCTCGGCCGGAGAGCCGTCACAGTCGTTGTCCAGGCCGTCGCAGTCTTCCTCGGCGCCGGGGTAGGTGTCCGGATCCCCGTCGTTGCAGTCGTCGCATTCGCAGAAGTCGTCCCCGTCGGCGTCAGGCAGGTCGGGATCGCCGCAGTCCACGAACCCGTCGCAGTCGTCGTCGACCCCGCTGCAGGTCTCGAGCTGACCGGGGTAGACCTGCGCGTTCCCGTCGTCGCAGTCGTCGCAGGCGATCCAGCCGTCCCCGTCGGCGTCGATCAAGTCCTCCCCCACCAAGCCCACCCAGTAGTTTTACACAACGTACCACTAATAATACGCCACCC
>CAZITQ010000284.1:0-10349 GCA_964542165.1 uncultured Rickettsiales bacterium | reverse complement strand
GCGGTGGACGACGACGACGCGGTGGACGACGACGACGCGGTGGACGACGACGACTCGGGGCCGGACGACGACGACGCGGCGAACGACGACGACACGCCGCCCCCGGGGGACGACGACGACAACGACGGGCCCGAGTGCGGCTGCTCTGCCGGGCCGTCGATGGGGGATGTGGGGATCCTGGCCCTGCTGATGCCGGGCGTCCTGGTCCTGCGACGGCGCCGCGCTCGCCGGAGTGCCTGACCGACTCGACCTGCCGCAACGCAGAGAGGACGGGTGGAGCTCGACGGGACCATCCGCGGCGAGCTGGAGATCCCGTCGTCCAGGTCGAACGGCTGCTCCTGGATCACCTGCCATCCCCTAGAGTGCAGGGGTGCGCACAACCTGGCTCCTGCTGCTCCTCGCGCCGGTGGCTCTGACGGGCTGCTCCGAGACCCAGCTGTCGCTGCTCCCGGCCGGGCCGGAGGTCGGCGAACAGGCGCCGCCCGACGAGCCGGCCCCCACGCCGGATCCGGAAGACGAAGGCCCCACCTCGCCCTGGGACGACCTCGATCCCGGTGAGATGCCCGAGGTGCACTTCGTGGTCGCGTTCGTCGATCCCGACACGTGTCCCACCGACGCCGGTGGCTTCGGCCTGGACTGCCAGGTGCGCTACGCGGTCATCGACCTGAACGGGCAGGTCCTGGTCGAGCTCGACCTCCCCGACAGCTGGGACCAGCCCCGGACGCACGTGCTGCTGGAGCCGGGTCTCGAGGGTCGCTTCACCGCGGTCGTCCGGGGGCCGCTGTACGGCCATGTGGAGGAGGTGACCTACGGTGAGCCGGCCTTCCAGCTCGCCGACCGATGGGAGGTGTGGGAGTTCGACGCCCTCGATCCGGCGCACCAGCTCGTGGCGATCCGGGACCAGCTGCCGGGCCGGGTCCTGCTGCCCGCGACCGGTCAGACCGTCGCCTTCGACTACCCTCCGCCGACCCACTGGATGCAGCTCGCCTCGTGGAGCGAGTCGGGGCAGCTCCTGTTCGCCTCCAACGGCCGCTGCGCCCCGCCGGCCGAGCTCCCGCCGGTGCAGGACGTGGCCGCTCTCGCCGACGCGGCGCCCCAGCCCGTGGGGCTGGTCGACCTCCTCCCCGAGCAGGCCGGCGACGCCGGCGACGACGTCTTCCCCTTCGTCCTTCAGACCGCCTTCGACGCGGCGGGGGTGCCCGCCCTGCTGATCGGCCTCGGCGAGGACTGCGACGCGGTGTCCCCCGGAAGCGGCGAGCTCTTCGCCTGGTTCGAGCAGGGGGGCGCCGTCGCCCTCGGAGCGATCGACCGCGCGGCGCTCAGTCCCCGGCTCGCCTTCTCGGCCGACGAGCCCGGGGCGGCGCTCTCGATCCTCGCCGACGGGCAGCAGCCCACCTGGCAGCTGCACGACGGCGCCGGCGGACAGGAGGGCCTCCTCCCCGCGGACCGGAGCGACCTCGTGCCGGTGGCGCTGCTCGATCCCGTAGAGCCGACCTTCGTGACGATCGGCCGCAGCCCGGAGACCCCCACCTCGGTCATCGACGTCGTGCACGGAGGCGAGCGGGTCTGGACGATCGAGACGCTGCGGTTCGGGCTGCAGCCCCGGCGGGTGTACATCCATGACCTGCAGCTGCTGAGCCTCTAGCGCCTCGCTGCGCTCGGCGGCTATGGGCTATGGGCCTCCTTCCCACAGCCCACAGCCCGCAGCCCACCACGGACCGATCCAGCTCCAGCCAGTGGTAGCGTCGCGCCATGCGCCTCCTCCCCCTCCTCGCCCTCCTCCTCCTCTCCTGCACCCCCGAGGTGACGATCGAGGTGATCGACGACGACGCCGACGGCTGGGACTCCAGCGAGGACTGCGACGACCTCGACGCCACCGCCTTCCCCGGCGCCGAGGAGCTGTGCGACGGGGTCGACAACGACTGCGACGGGGTGATCGACGAGCGGGCCGGTGACGCTTCGACCTGGTACCGGGACGCCGAGGGGGACACCTTCGGCAGCGACGCCGACACGATCGTCGGCTGCGAGGCGCCGGCCGGCTACACCGTCTCGGCGGGGGACTGCGACGACGGGGACGACGACACCAACCCGGACGCCGACGAGATCTGCGACCACGCGGACAACGACTGCGACGGCTACGTGGACGAGGACGACGCCCTCGACGCGCTCGACTGGTTCCTCGACGACGACGGCGACGGCTGGGGAGTCGAGGACGAGGTGGTCAGCGCCTGCGACGCCCCGGCCCACTACGTCGCCAACGACGGGGACTGCGACGACGACGACCCGGCGATCCACCCGGGCGCGCCCGAGTTCGACTGCACCGACCCCACCGACTACAACTGCGACGGCTCGGTCGGCTACGAGGACGCGGACGCGGACGGCTTCGCCGCCTGCGAGGACTGCGACGACGAGGACGACACCACCCACCCCGACGGGGTCGAGGTGTGCGACGAGGCCGACAACGACTGCAACGGCCTGGTGGACGACGGCGTCGATGACCCGCCGACCTGGTACGCCGACGCCGACGGCGACGGCTTCGCGGGGGACGCCCTGGTGCTCGTCCAGTGCGCCCAGCCCCCGGGCTACCACCCCTCCCCCACCGACTGCGACGACCTCGACCCCAGCAGCTTCCCCGGCGGCACCGAGGTGTGCGACGGGGCGGACAACGACTGCGACACCGACGTGGACGAGGGCGTCGGCTCCACCTGGTACGCCGACGCGGACGGGGACGGCTACGGCGACCCGCTCAGCCCCACCGTCGCCTGCGACCAGCCGTTCGGCTACGTGGCGAACTTCTCGGACTGCGACGACTCGATGGCCACCAGCAATCCGGCCTCGTACGAGGTGTGCGACGGCGCGGACAACGACTGCGACGGGTACGTGGACGAACCCGACGCGATCGACGCGCTGACGTTCTGGCTGGACGCGGACACGGACGGCTACGGCGTGGAGACGGCGACCGAGACCGCCTGCTCCGCGCCGACCGGCTTCGCCGACAACGCCGACGACTGCGACGACACCGACCCCGGCGTGCACCCCGCGGCGGTGGAGATCTGCAACGACGCCGACGACGACTGCGACGGGCTGGTGGACGACGACGCGGTCGGGGGCGCCACCTGGTACGTGGACGGCGACAGCGACGGGTACGGCGTCGCCGACACCGTCACGGTGGACTGCGACCAGCCGATCGGCTTCGTGGACAACGCCGACGACTGCGACGACGCCGACCCCGCCTCCACGATCGTGCCGGACGACGGCGACTGCGACGGCACGCTGACCGCCGACGACTGCGACGACGCCGACGACGCCTCCACGATCGTCGCCGAGGACGGAGACTGCGACGGCGCGCTGACCGCCGACGACTGCGACGACGCCGATCCCGCCTCCACGATCGTCGCCGAGGACGGAGACTGCGACGGCGCGATCACCGCCGAGGACTGCGACGACGCCGATCCCACCTCGACCACGCTGGCGACCGACTTCGACTGCGACACGTGGCTCACCGCCGACGACTGCGACGACACGAACCCGAGCGTCTTCCCGGGCGCCCCGGAGATCCCCGGGGACGGCATCGACAGCGACTGCGACGGCTTCGACGACCCGCAGAACTTCTCCGGCATCATCGAGATGACCAGCTCCGGCATGGTCAACGGCTTCTCGGGCGGCCCCTGGGGTCCGCTCAACGGCGGCGGGCGGGCCGTGAGCCGGGTGATCCTGACCCAGGCCTGCGTCAACCCGCAGCTGGCGCTGTACCAGCACCCCGACGGGGACACGAGCATCCAGGGCGCCTACTTCGTCCTCGACGAGGCGGGCAACGAGCTCGACTCCACCGCGTTCCAGACCTACAGCGGCTGCAGCGACTGCTGGCTGCCCCACCCCGGTCGCCTCAGCGTGACGATGGCCGCCGGCACCAACTACTGGATCGGCCTGGCCAACGGCTCGGGCGGGGACATGTGCTGCCCCGGCATCTACAACGACGCCACCCCGCGCACCGAGGGCATCGCCACGTTCGACTCGCCGCGGGCCGACAAGCCCGCCACCCCGGCGGTGGGCCTGCCCGCCACGTCGGTCAGCTGGCAGAACCGCTGGCGCATCGACTGCGAGTAGCTCAGGAGCGCTTCTTCCTCCGCTTCCGCTTGCGGCCCGGTCCGCCCGGATCGGCCTTGAAGGAGCGATCGTCGAAGCCCTTCATGTCCCGCATGTCCTCGTCGGCGATGTTCGCCTGGGGGTCCTCCTGGCGAGCCAGCTCGTTGCTCAGGTAGGTCTCGACCGCCTGCCGGGCGGAGTACGGATCCAGGATCCGCACGAAGCCGAGCGGCCCCAGCGGCGGGTTGCGCACGATCCGGATCGCAGTCCCCGACCAGTTCGCCTGGTGGAACAGGAAGCAGGGCACGTCCAGCGCCCGGAAGACCGCGGTCATGCGGGGGTCCTTGCGGGCCAGGTCGAAGGGCTCCGGCGGGTCGTGCAAGAGCCCCGACGGGTCCCGCCGCTCGTAGCGCAGGTCGGCCCGGAACTCCTTGTTGGAGCCGTGGTAGCCGCGGGGGTTCGCCTCGATCGCGTCCAGCACGTCCGACGCGGTCCAGTAGCAGCGATCGTCCTGACGCCAGCCCCGAGCCACGGCGCCGCAGAAGCCGACGACCAGCGTGCTGACCTGCTCGAAGAGGCCGTACCGCCTCATGTCGAGCATCCGGTCCAGCTCGTCCTCCAGCCCCCGCGCAGCCTCGGCGGCGGCCGGGTCGTCGTCGTCCTGCCAGTAGCGGCGGCCGCCGCGCCCGCCCGGGGCGCGCACCAGGACGGTCGACGTCTCGCGGACGTAGACGGGCGTCGCCTCCTCGTCGTGGCCGGCGGCGGAGTCGTAGTAGTCGCGGAAGGCAGAGATGATCCTCACGGGGATCCAGTGTGCCGGACCCGCCGCCCCATTCGAAACCGGCTCCCAGGTCGCTGTCAGAGCCGCGCCTCCACGGTCACCGAGATCGCGGGGCCGACCATCGTGTTCCAGAGCTCCACCGGGCCCTGCTGGACCTCCTCGTTCTCCGGATCGCAGTCCCAGTCGTCGGGCCGGGCCTCGCAGTACTCCGCCCACGGCACCGACTTGCCGTACCAGGTGCCGGCGAAGCCTACGGCCGGGTTGATGCTCCAGCTGCCCCGCCCGCCCTGGCCGCGCAGCTGGATCCTCGTACCCACGAGGCCGAAGCCGATGCTCGAGCCGCCGCCGCCCTCGAGGCTGAGCCAGGCCGACCGGCCGAGGGGGATCTGTCCCCTGCCCTCCACCCCGCCGAAGGGGTTGTCGGTGCCCAGCAGGAACCGGGTGTGCACCTCGAAGCAGAGGCCGTCCCGGAAGCCCGCGCGGATGTAGTGGCCGAGCACCAGCCCGGTCGTAGGCCCGCGGAACCGCTGGTAGCCCACCGCCAGCCCCACCTCGAACGGGTCCAGGTCGAGGGTGGCGAGCCCTTCGAGGGCGTAGCCCGAGTGGCCCGGCAAGCCGTCGGTCGGGACCGCCACGAACCCCTGCCGGAGCGCCGCCTCGATCCGCAGCGGGATCGGGAAGATGAAGCCGACGGTCACCCGCCCCAGCCCCAGCACCCCGGGCCCCTCGAGGCTGACGGCCGGGGTCAACTGGACCGAGGCGGTCAGCGCCGGGCGGGACGAGGTGGGCGTCATCAGCTCCTCGGTCGGCTCGAGCCCCTCGGCCCGGTCCACCGCGTCGCCGACCCTCGCCCGGTCGCCCCGGCCCAGCTCGGCCACCAGCTGCGTCGGGTCCTTCGCCACCACACGAAGGACCGACGTGTAGCCGGCGATCCCCCGGTCCAGGAGCCGGCCGGTCTCGGGGTCGAGCTGGCGGGGCCGCCCCTCGTTGCGCACCCGCACGAGCCCGCCGGGCCCCGGAGCGTCGGCCAGGCCGAGCCCTTCGACGAACACCCGCGGGCCGCGCACGCGGACCACCTCGCCGACGACAGCGGCGACCGCGTCGTCCGACTCCGCCTCCCGATCCGGCTCCTCCGGGATCGCCTCCTCTTCCAGCGACCTCAGATCCACCCAGCGAACCGCGGTCAGCGCCTCGGTCAGCGCCAGCAGGTCCCCGCGCAGCAGCGTCCCCTCCACCCGACCCGTCGTGGCCACCACCCGGATCCGGGGCGGGCTGCCCGCCGGGTGATCCACCACGAACGCGCCGGCTGCTCCGGCCGCCACCGCGCTTCGGTCGCCGTCGGTGCTCACCGCGAGGCAGGGGCCGGGCAGCGTCACCACCCGCTCTCCGTCATCGCCGGGCAGGGCGAGTCCGCCCTCGGCGCAGCGCGGACCCTCCGCCGCGGGAGCCGCGGATCCCGCGGCGGGGACGAGCAGGAGGAGGACCGGAAGGACGGCACGCGGGAGGAGCGAGGAGAGGGACATCGAGGCCTCCAGTCCGGGTCGGTGCCCTCATGATCGCCCCATTGGTTCAATGGTTCAACCATTTTCGGTTCACAACTCCCGGACTCCCGTTCGAACCCGCGCCCACAACGGGCTACCCTGCGCTGGTGTCCCGCCACTCCCACGATCCCCTGGCCACCTACTTCGAGGACGTGCAGCGTCACCCGCTGCTGACCAGGGAGGAGGAGGGGGAGCTCACCCGCCGCTACGCCGACGAGCGGGACCCGGTCGATGGGCGTCGCCTGGTCACCAGCAACCTGCGCCTCGTGGTCAAGGTGGCCCGGGACTACCAGCGCGGTCGGGTCCCCCTGATCGACCTGGTCCAGGAGGGGAACCTGGGGCTGCTGCAGGCGGTGGAGAAGTTCGACCCCGAGAAGGGCGTCCGCTTCTCCACGTACGCCGTCTGGTGGATCCGCGCCTACGTGCTGCGCCACCTGATGGCCAACCACTCGCTGATCCGGCTGGGCACCAGCAAGGCGCAGCGCAAGCTCTTCTACAACCTGCGCAAGGAGCAGGCCCGGCTGGAGGCGGAGGGGATCCGCCCCACGGCGAAGCGCATCGCCGCCAGCCTCGACGTGCAGACCGCCGAGGTGGTGCTGATGCAGGGCCGGATGGGGGGCGGCGAGGTCTCCCTGGAGACGCCGGCCGGGTCCGACGAGGGGGGGCGGTCGCTGGCCGACGTGCTCTCCACCGACGGCCCCACGGTGGAGGAGTGGGCGACCCGCGCCGAGATCCGGACCCGGATCTGCCGCGAGATGGACACCTTCGCGGAGGGGCTGGACGAGCGGCGGCGGACGATCTGGGATCTGCGGACGCGTGCGGACGAGCCGCAGACCCTGCGCCAGCTCGGGGCGGCCCTCAACCTCAGCGCGGAGCGGGTCCGCCTGATCGAGGGGCGCATGCTCCGCGAGCTGCGCCGCCACATGCAGAAGGCCTTCCCCGACCTGGAGACCGCCGACTTCGACCTCGGACGCTGATCCCGGGTGGACGTCTTCGGCCACGCCGCGCTGTCGGTCCTGGTCGGACGCGGCGCCGCCCCCCGCCCCGAGCTCCGGACCGCCACCACGCTGGGCGCCCTCGCCGGCGGCCTCTTGCCCGACCTGGACGCGGTCGTCTACCTGTGGGGCGCCGACGCCTTCCGCCAGCACCACCAGCTGTGGACCCACAACCTGTTCGCGCTGGTGCTGCTGCCGGCGGTGGCCGGGGCGCTGTTGGGGCTGATCCTGCGGCGGGACCGGGCCTGGATCCTCGCCGGAGCCTGGCTGGGCATGGCCTTCCACCTGGCGGGTGACGTCATCGGCCTGTGGCCGGTGCCCCTGCTGCACCCGGTGGCGGACGTTCGCGTGGCCTTCTACCTGCTCGAGCAGGACTTCTCGCCGGCGCTGGACGCGGTCCTGGTGCTGGGGGCGGTGGCCAGCTTCTGGGACCCGGTGGCGGAGAGGCCGGGGAGGGTGCGAATCACAGCGCTGATGACCCTCGCAGCAGCGGTCGTGGCGATCGCTCTCACCTGATCGGCGCGGGGGAGACGCCGCTACCCCACCACCCCCCACACACACGCCCCCAACCCGGGTGCCGCGAAACGGAGCCGCGCGGTGGAAAACGACCCTCGAACCAGGAGCGGGAAAACCTCTTCTAGATGAAGCCCTTCACCAAGGAAAAAAGCCGCGGTCTTTCCAATGAGGAAAGGGACAGCCAGGCAGAAGGCACCGGAAAGGAAAAAAAAGACAAAAAGCGGGAGCAAGGTCTTGCTCCTGTCCGCAAGTCTTCCCCCCACATAGTTCCCAACCGCTACCGCCGCCAGTATGATGCCGATTATATTGGTCCATACAAAAACCGACTGGCCGAAGTATGGTGTTAATATCCTGGCTGCGGTCAATTCGATCAGCATGACCGCGGCGCCCTCGATGAAGGCGATAAAAAGGATAACAACAAACAGAAGATTGCTTCCGGAAGGCTTCAAGTGTCCGAAACCCCGCGGTCCTTCCCTTTGGGAAAGGGTAGTTCCGGATCCACCCATGTCCGGTTTTCCTTACTCTTCTTCGGATAGCTGTTTGTAGTTGCAGTAAACCTCGTAATCACGGGCTGAATTGTAGTAGATAAGATCCAGCATTTTGTCGAAGTTGCGCTCTACCTTTCCCTCGAACCTGTTTTTGTCGTTCAGTATAATCGTGATGCTCTTGTCGAGGTCAAGCATTTTGTCATTCAGGAACACGGTCAGGGCTAGCACCCTGTTGGATTTCAGAATGATGCTGTTGCTTTCGCGGTCGATCTCTCCTTCTATCCACGGGCAATCCGGGTCATTAATATCCATGTTCAATCCTGCGTTGAGACTGTTGATCCGTAACCAGGATTTGCCCGCAACATCAAGATTAGCCGCCTTAATATACACATTCTTCGGCACAGTGTCCTTCCCGACTTTTTCAAGCCAGGTTTTGGCAGCCTCGGTCGCCTCTGGTCCCGGCTCCAAGCTCTTCCCGCTGTCTTTGACGAATGTAACCTGAGGTACCTCCCCATCGGAGTGTTCTTCGGCCCACTTGGCAGCGTCTTTCTCGTTTTTGTTATTCGAGGATGATATGTAAAGGCAAGGTATATCCTTGATATTTTCCATGGCCACCGTTTCGATTGGCCCGTCCCGGTTTATCACTCCTGAAAAGCAACCAGGGTACCACGTGGCATAACGAATCGCGGACAAGCCCGCCTTTCCAATCCCGTCCAGAAAAACCTTGGATCTATCAAAAACCACTTGCTCCAGCAAAAGTCGAACAGCTACAAAAGCGGTTTTTCTGCCGTTCTTGAGCTCATCCCAGTCTATTGCCGCATCCACGAGTTTTTGTCTTCTTCCGGAGCCCTCCATAGGGCCAATAGGAGCAATTATCACGAAGTTGTCCAGAAAATACTTATCGCTGTATACATTCTTGAGAATCACCTGAACTTCCCGCTCGATCTTGCGTCCCTCGACCTCGGGATGGAGGAATATAATCACCGGCAACTTTTCCTCGCTGTCCATCTTGTATTTCCGGGGCACTGAAACATAATATTTGTAAGTGCGTTCGTTGATCTCGGCATAGTCCACAAATTCTTCCTCTTTGAAACCTCTTCCCTTCAGCTTCGGTATCGGGCCTTTGTCGTCTTTTGTGCCCGCGCGAATTAGATGCCAGGCGTCGGTATGCTTGAGAAGGTCGCCTTTCTTCTGCTTCTCCTCTATGCTCTTGATCAGCTTGTTCAGCTCTGATTTCGATTCATATTCTTTCTCCTTGTCGCCTATAAGCCTGGCATCGAAAACCTCCTTCATCAGTCCTGAAAGAACTTTGCCGTCTCTCTTCGAAAATGTGAAATCATCTTCCGCAAAGGCGTTCGAACAGACGAACAGGCAACTAGCTAAAACGATGTAGATACTGATTTTCATCTTTATTATTCCTCTTACAAAGTTCAAACATGTAAGGCGTCTGACAAACAGCAATAACGTGCACTAACCCGCATATTTCTTCCTCTTCTGCTGCGGCACCGTAAACTGCACTGTAGCGGGCTAAACCAAAATGTAATATCCATAAGCCTATACCAATGTAACAACCGTGAATTCCGGTGTCAATCCCTGCTCGAACTCAATCCCTGTTCAGCAGTTCGTTCAGTACAAGCGCTTTTGTCCTTTCAGGATCTGCTTCCAGGACCAGAGAAAAGTACGTCTTTGCTTTCTCGGTATCAGGTAAAACGTAATAATAATACGATCCAGCGTTTTCTGTTGCATCAGTATTTCCATCGATGTTTATGGCTTTGTCGAGCATTTTCAATCCCTGCTTTGCCCTGCCCGTTCCAAAAAAGTGAAGGGCGTAGTTGTTTGCATATGAAGACTCCCAGGGTTTCAGTTTCAGGAGCTGGTTGTAGACCGCATCCGCATCTTCAGACATGCCGCATTTAGACAGGGCGAGCGCTTTGTCTGAAAG
>CAZITQ010000283.1:0-10369 GCA_964542165.1 uncultured Rickettsiales bacterium | reverse complement strand
TTATGGTTTTGATCGGTGGTTTGATCGCTCTCGAGGCGGCGAGCGTTTGGATCGCCCGGCTCGTGGGATCGTAGTCCGGCGCCGAGCTCTGCGACCGGAGCTGCTCCAATTCGCATGAGCGTCGGTATTCAGGGATCGATGGCTCCCCGCCGGCGTCGCCAGATGCCGGCACCGGTGTCTTCTTGGTCTGACACCCTCGCTTGACAGCAGGTGGGCCCATGTATAGCGTCCCCACTCGAATCAACATACCGCCTCCGCAGAAGACGGCTTGATACAGGGGTCTGCGGGGCGCAAGGGGACGATCGACGGGGGGCGATCGGAACATTCGCCGACGCCCCTGCCGTTCTTCCAAGGCGGATGCCAGCAGTTCACGCGCGATCCAGGTCGACTCGCCCTCGCCACACCTTCGTGACGTGGCCTCCACCGGAACGGCAGAGCCCTGTCGAGTCTCACCGCGGGTGGCGGTGGTTTACTTCTGCAATATCAGGCCTGTGGCACTGCCGTGTGCCCCGCACGCTCACAGTCCGCGATCCGGCCTCGGCAGACAACAAGGGATCTTCATGTCGACGACGTCCTTCATCGAGAAAAACCGCGTAGCCACGACCGCAGGGACATACCAGCACACCGCCATGGTGGCCCACCGCGGGGTGCCCGTCAGCTTCGGCATGACGACCGGCGGCCACATCTTCTACAGCGTCCTGGACCTGTCGAAGCCCCAGCAGAACGCCGCCCAGGCCACCGAGAACGACCGCGCCTTCTGGTCGCCCCTCAACGAGGGCAGCGAGACTCCGAGCCTGCTGCGCTTTCCGCGGGAGCTGTCCCAGACGGGCTACGGCGTCGTGCCCAACCGGCAAATCGAGCCGTTCGACAGCCACAACGAAAAGGTCATCACCGGCACGGACGCGGAAGGCAACCCGCTGGGACGAGACGCGACCCCCCTCACCGAGGACGCCATCAAGGACCTGACGGACCTCCATTACTCCAGCACGGCGAGGCTGGGGGCGGTGCAGCCCTTCCAGGCCCTGTCCGACGGCAAGTACATCTACGTCTTTCGCCAGTCCATCGCCGCGGGGCACGACAACAACACCAACCCGCCCATCGTGGAAGACACACTGTTGGTGGACCGCTTCGTCCTGAGTGGCTCCGTGCTCAAGCCCAGCCGCGAGGTCCGTTACCAGCGAAGTCGGCACAAGACGGAGCCGGACTCCCGGAAGGACACCCTGTCCGCGGTGGACATGGACGGCAATCCGTTCTACGAGCCGACCCGTGAGCTGGTGTTCGCGAACCAACTGACGAACGGCAACTTCACCGTGATCCTCATCCCGGGTGCGGATCCAGAGGAGCACCGCTGGCAGATCTTCACCCGGGACAAGGGCACCGGGAAGGTCAACAGCTTCAATATCCGCTTCGACTCCAGCATCGTCTTCGACACGAGCGACTCCGAGCAGTTCGTCCAGGAATTCATGGACAAGTACGACCTGGACAGCGCACTCCTCGCCGACATACAGGCCGAGATCAGCCCCGACGAAACCGACGATGGGATCGCTGCCAGCCTGCTGGATAGGCCCGCCTACAGCACGAAGAACATCCCCGAGGATGCCCTGGCCGAGCTGGCGTACACCGTGCGGACCGGCGTGATCAAGGACGACTTCCAGCCCACCTCCACCTCCCTGTGGCCGTTGATGGAGTACGACGCCAAGGGTGCCATCGATAGTGAATACGCGTCGGGCGGAGTGCTGGATCCGAGGTACCAATTCAAGGGCCAGAACGACGAGCTGACCCCCACGGACCAACCCCACTCGGTGAGCAACGGACTGTCCGCCTGCTACTACTACCAGCAGGAGTTGGGCGCGGACAACAAGCCCATCAAGAGCAAGGCGTGCGTCATGCTCGCCATGGGGCTGGGGGAGGACAGGGAGGACAGGGAGGACGGGGAGGACGGGGAGGACGGGGAGGACAGGGAGGACAAGTACATCGGCCTGCTGAACTTCTCGGTCGCCGACTCCGGTCGGCTGAGCCGCCTGAGCACGGACAAGGTCAACCTCCCGGACATCGACGTCCAGGCCCTCGACGAGACCCCCTGCAGCGACCTGGAGGCCATCAACCGGGTGCAGTGGCAGGACTCGCAGAAGATGAGCATCGTCGACATCGACCCCGACGGCCTGTCCACCAGCGGCGGGGTCCTGCGATTCGCCTACACCAGCTCGGACTTCGCCCCCCAGTACTCCGACGCCGTCGAGGCCGAAGCGCCCACCCTCTTCGACGACTCCCTGGGCCGGGTGAACCTGTACTTCAAGGGCAAGAACAAAAACTTCTTCGTCCTGTACTTCAACCCGCAGGGCTCGAAGAGCGTCGACGTGACGAAGGGCGGGAGTCCGGCCACGCCCCCCTTGACCTTTGAGCCGCGCCTCGACCGGGACATGCTCATCGACGTGAGCACGAGCATCGGCGGTAACACCGCTACCCTCGACCTGAGCTCGAGCGGCACCACCGTCGAGCGTTGGCGGAACCTGCCCACACGGCTGGGGCAGATCGCCGCCATCCTCAACGGCAGGGAGGCCTTGCCCCTTGCTCGTCTGGAGCCACTCGGGGACCCAGCCAATCCGAGGCTTGCGTACAAGAAGGGGACCCGCGGTAACGGCACCTTGCGGATTCGCACGGCCGTCGACAACAACCTTGTGTTCCAGGACGACGCATGGGCGGCCAACCTCGCCGACGGCGCCGTGCACTCGGTGGCCCTAGGCAGCCTGTCGCGCTTCCTCGACAGCAACCGCGGCCTGCGGGTCGCCAAGAAGTCATTCACCGTGACCGATGGCGCCGAGGTCGAGATCCAGGCATCGCTGTTCTACAAGGCCCACCTGGGCGGGCTCGTCGACGAGGCCGGTGACATCGATCGGCTCTGGACCTACCTCAAGAAAGAGAAGCTGGTCCGCCAGCTACGAGGCGCCAAGGACCGTGGCCACCTACGGGCCGGCGCGCTTACAGGCACCTCCACCTCCCTGGCGGACAGCATCCAGGACTCGGAGCTCGACAAGCTCTCGCTTCAACTCCTTGCGGTGGGCAATACCGGAGACAAGCAGGCCCGTCGCGCTCGGTTGAAGCAGGACCTGATCACCCTCGTCCTCGAGGTGGCCGAGGTCCGGCTGCTGACCTTCCCCGTGGGGGACGCCAACGCGCAGTGGGTCGATGGCCTCGACGCTGGTTTGGAGATCGAGTCGGTCTACGACTACGGGACGAACTTCACCTGCACACCTGCGAACCTCGGTGGGCCCAGCGCGCCCAAGTGGGAGCACGCCCGGAGCTACCTCTTCAAGGTGAAGGCGGGCTTCGACGCCGGAGCGGACGCCACCACCGAGATCGATGCCGACTTCCAGTACCGGTATGCAGTGGACAACACCATCGGCCAGTGGGAGGACTGGGACGCCAGCTTGGCCATGGAGTTCAAGCCCGACTCGGTGAAGAGCGGTGCGCTCCTGTGGACCGGCGCGAGCGACAAGCTCGATCAGCTGCAGCCCACGGAGAAGGGGCTGAGCGTCGAGGCCTGGGTCAAGCCCGGGGCGGGCCTGCAGAAGGCCGGGAACCTCGTGTTCTTCCAGAGGGGCAGACACCACTACTCCCTGGGCGTCGAGAAGCTCGCGGACAGCTCCGGCCAACCCGACCGGTACCGCGGCATCGCGACCTTGGGCGACGTGAAGTACGAGACGACCGAGACCTACCCCTTGCTCAGTGAAGGACGGGAGTATTGGCGCCACCTGGCCTTCACTCACGAGAAGTACTGGGGTTACAGGCTCGGGAAGGGCGAGGACCTCGTCCGCTGTGGAGCCGATGACTCGCTGAGCCTGAACGGAGAGCAGAGCATCGAGGTCCTGGTGCGGGTCGACAAGCTGGGCACGCTCCTGGAGCGGGCGGGCGAGTACCGTCTCGGGATCAACGGTCGCAGCGAAGTCGTCTTCGAATGGGGAACCGGCGACTCCAAGGTCAACACCCTGGAGTCCTGGGTGGAGTACTCGGGAACACCGAGTTCGACACAACGGAAAGACAAGACCAACTTCAGGCGCAATGACGAGAAACACTGGGAGCAGAGGAGTCGACCCGCGGCCTTGAAGGGGCCGAACAGATTCTACAAGTTCACCCTCATCCGCTCCAAGCACAAGCCGTTGACCACCCCGTCGTCTGCCGAGTACCCCATCACCGGCGGCAGCGCGCCGGGCAGCTCGGACTCCGGGGAGAAGTGGTACGAGGGCAAGAGCGGCGACGATCTGGCCCGGGGCATGGCAGAGCGGCAGGACCAGCTGGGGAGCAGCGTCAACGCGGCACAGAGCAACCTGTTTGGCACCGACCCAGGTCAGGACGCCGACACCAGCTCAAGCTACTACCACACCCTGATCGTCGAGGACGGCCTGGGCCGCACCTCGGAGTGGACGAGCAGCGCGCCCGTGGAGGTCGGAGCACTCACGAGCCACGGCGAGCTCACCATGGGCGGTGGGGGCTTCGTCGGCACCCTCGCCAGCGTGCGGCTCTGGGCGCGGGCCCTGTCCAGGGACGAAGCGACGGACCTCGCCTTGCCCGAGAACAAGACCGGGCTCGTGTCCCACTGGCGAATCGCAGAGGGCAAGGACACGTACCTTTACGACAACGTGGCCGAGAACCACGGCGTCGCGCCGAGCGGC
Organism: uncultured Rickettsiales bacterium; assembly: GCA_964542165.1. Taxonomy (GTDB): domain Bacteria; phylum Myxococcota_A; class UBA796; order UBA9615; family CAYRNR01; genus CAYTBN01. The sequence goes on along the minus strand of CAZITQ010000283.1, from coordinate 5,699 downwards.
AGCGCCTTGACGGGGACGTCGGGTGCCAGTGGCTGGACGGACAGTCCCCAGACGCAGCTCCCCGGGCAGTTCGTCTTCTACGTGGACGGATCTCCCGTCGCCACGACCTCCCTCGAAGGTCAGACGGTCACCGCTGAAGACCAGCTGAGCCTGGGCGGGGTCAAGACCCGCACCGGCTCGAGGGATCCCTTCAGCGGCGTCCTCGAAGAGGTCAGGATCTGGAACCAGCCGCGCACAGCGGAGCAGATCTCCGACAACGCCTTCGGCCGTCTGAAGGGGGAGATCGACCAGCTGTTGGCCAACTTCACCTTCGACACGCCCATGAGCGGAGGCACGGTCAGGGACGCCAGCCCGACCACGGTCCAGCTCACCGTCGAGAACGAGAGCCAGCTCGGGGAGATCCTCTCCACGGCACCGGTGGCCACGGAGGTCCCGCAGATCCGCTCCGCCCTCACCGGCGTCATCACCGACTACAACGGGACGATCCTGTCGCGCCCGGCCGTCGTCGAGTACGGCGACGTCCAGAAGAACGACGACGGGACCCTCAACGGCATCCTCAAGCGCTGCTACTCCTTCGTCGACGCCAGCGGCGTCTGGAACCGGATGACCGGCTACAAGGTCGGCAACCTGGTCAGTCAGTGGTACGGCCAGGCCCAATTCTCGCCCCAGGTCGTGGGTTTCCTGGAAGGCCCGCCACCGCTTCCCGCCGAGAACTTCCCCGTCGGCAAGGACGCGGACATCGACACCTATGCCTTCCACCTCGACAACTCCGTCACCTTCAGGCAGGCCGAAGAGGTTTCGTACAACTACAGCACCTCCAAGGAGGCGGGCTGGGATGTCGCGGTGACCAGCGAGATGAAGGCAGGGGTGGGCACCCGCGTCCTGGTGGCGCCCCTGGGCTTCGGCGTCTCCTTCAAGTTGAAGGCGGGCCTGGCCGCGGAGTCCAAGTGGGAGACCTCCGGCAGCCGCTCCCAGAGCTACGAGCGCGGCGTCAGCGTGAACACAGAGCGCTCTCTGAGCGCTGCGCAGGCCGGCTACGACAACGGAGAGACCGGCGCGGAACGCTACTACATGCTGGGCAACACCGGCTACGCTCTCGTCAAGTCCAAGACGGCCGACATCTACCTGCTGCGCCTGAAGCACAACGATGCCCTGGTCAGCATCTCCTGGCTGCCCAACCCCGACATCCCCGAAGATGTCAACATCATCCCGTTCCCCATCAACCCGCTGTACGTCAAGCAGGGGACCCTGGACGGAAAGGTCGGCGAGACGACCGACGATCACTATCGTCAGGCGCAGGGGGCCTACGGGCAGTACAGCTACTTCAAGCCCCGCGAGGCCTACGCCCTGAAGAGGCAGATCGAGCGGGAGAGGATGGAACTCAAGCACTACTTCGAAGACTCGTTCGATGTGGCCAAGACCAGCGACCACTTCATCGGTGCAGCGGCCGCGACAGGCGTGCCGCAGCTCGTGGCCTTTGCCCCCGGCTTCGGCCCACTCGTGGCCTCGGCCTTCAACCAGGTCGCGGGACAGATGGCCACACAGATGGGCTACAACAACACGGAGCTGAAGGACGATCTGGCCACGTTGGGGAGCCAACGCAACCTGGTCAACACCTATGTCTGGACCGTCGAGGGTGGGTTCTACGCCGAGAGCACGGAGGTGGCGGAGACCCAGCAGGAGACCTTCGCCAACGACACCTCCCTTGCCTTGGGTGGCGCGCTGGGGGTCAGCTACGACGCGGAGTCGGGGGCGGCCTTCGAGCAGAAGACCCTCTTCTCCAGCGGCTCCAGCTTCACCCTCACCAAGTCGCGCACCCAGGAGTCCAGCAGTTCGTTTGGGCTGGACGTCAGCATCGGAATGCCCACCTCCCCCCGGTACAAGTACACCGGCGTGGACGGTCGCACACTGAGCAAGGGGTTGATCCCGGCGGGCACCGTCGATGCCTACCGCTTCATGACCTTCTATCTGGAGCCCACGGGCAAGAACTTCGTGGACCTGTTCACCCAGGTCATCGACCCCATCTGGCTGGACGAGAGCCCTGATCCCAACGCCCAGGCCCTGCGTCAGGCCGCCGGCAGCGGAGACCGCCTGCGGCCTTGCTGGCGCATCATGCACCGCGTCACCTACGTCAGCCGCATCCTCCCGGAGTTCCAGCCCGAGGCGCCGCCGTCCCTCGATCGGACCCTGCGGATGGCTGGAATCGAGAGCAACTACATGCTCGTCAAGCGCTTCGAGCCCTACGTGGGCCATCTCGCCGATCCAACGGCCTTCTTCGACAAGATCGAGGCCATCGTCGACACGGAGATGGCCGAGTTCAAGCCCTACAAGCGACAGATCAAGAGCTACCTGGCCCTCTACTTCAACGTCGGCCAAACCTGAGACCGCCGACCTTTCACTGGGGCTCGCTGCCAGATCGGGTCGGCGAGCTCACGGGAGCAGATCATGAGCACCTACCGACACACCGACAAGCAGTCTGGCGACGGCTTGGCCATCCAGGACTGGAACAACCTCAGCAGCGCGGTCGCTGGAGCGTCCGGGCTGGGGTTGGCCCTCAACAGCGCACACAAGGTGGGCGTGGGGACGACAGAGCCCTCCGAGAAGCTGGAGGTGGTCAACACCCTCAAGGTCAGCGGCTCCTGGGTCAAAGACCGCGCCCTGCACGGTCGGTTGTATCTCAACGATCGCAACTGCGGCGTCGGGGCCGGGCAGATCAGCGGTACCGGCGCGGGCGGAGACCTGTACTTCTTCGCGGACCGCGACGCGGGCCGCGACATCCGCTTCGTGCACACGACGAAAGGCAAACCGGACACGGACAGCGGCGAGTGGTCCACCGACATGATCATCAAGCGCGACGGCAAGGTGGGCATCGGCACCAGCTCTCCGGAGCACAAGCTGGACGTCGACGGGGTGACCCGGTCCAGGGGGCTGAGGGTCGAGCAATCGGCGGACGCTCACATCGACACGGACGGCGCGCTGTACCGTTACGAAGGGCAGGTCCACCTGACGGTCGACGACAACCTCTACGTGCGCGATTCGACCAACGGGGCCAGGTTCCACTTCGACACGAACAACGGTCGCCTTGCCGTGGGCGGAACCGGCGCACACGCGCCGCTCTCCATCAGTGGAGACGGCAAGTGGCAGGATCCAGACGGAGCCATGCACATCACCGACGACACCATCTTGTTCGGCGGAAACAACCGCGACAAGGCGAAAGACTCAGCCCAGATATCCGCTGGAGAGCACGCGGACAACGAACTCTGCATCATGGGGATGACGTCGGAGAAGGGGTCCAATCGAAGCCGAAAGATCGGCATGTGGGCCGAAGGGGGGCTCGCCGTCCGCGGGACCGATAACACGTGGACAGTGAGAATGGACGACGAAAAACTCATCTTCGACCTGGCGACCTCCCATCACGGCGGACAGAAAAGGAGATCCATATCCTGGGACGGTGACTCCAACTGGGACCAGGCGTCCGACGCCCGCCTCAAGACCAACATCGCGCCCGAAGAGCAGATCCTCCCGCGGCTCATGCAGCTGCCCGTCAAACGCTTCCAGTGGATCGACGAGGGTGGTCAGGATCCCGAGAAGATCGGCTTCCTCGCCCAGGACGTCCAGCCCCACTTCCCCGAGCTGGTGGGCTGCAACACCGACCCGGAGACCGAAGAGGAGACCCTGACCCTCAAGTACGCCAACTTCGGTGTCCTGGCCGTCGGCGGCTTGCGGGAGTACAAGGCCCAGACGGACGCCACCATCGCCGAGCAGAGTGCGCTCATCGAGCGCCTTCAAGAGCGGATCGCGGCCCTGGAACAGCGTCTGTCCTGACGAGACAGGCGAAGCGGTTGGCCCCGTAGTGTCCGGCTCCACGACCAGTGGGTCTGGAGCAGGCGGGTGATCTGCTTGCCGACGACGGACTCGGCCATCATCTCGACGCCCGGCCGGGTCAAGAGTGAGCGCTCCGGTCGAATCGCTTCCGGAACCACCCCTTCGTGGCCCGATGCAGATCGCGGAACGCTCCGTACAGGTCGTCGTGACGGGAGCGCTGGGTGGGGTCGGGGTGGAAGTGCTGGTCGACGGGGACGCGGTCGGGGATGTCGTCGAACTGGAGTTCGCCCAGGGCGACGGCGGCGATGAGGGCGGCGCCGCGGGCGTTGGCTTGCATGGGGTCGACGACCCGGTGGATCGGGCGGTCGAGGACGTCGGCGAAGATCTGGCACCACAGGTCGGAGCGGGCGCCGCCCCCCACGAAGCGCAGGGGGTCGAACAGGGTGCCGGCGAAGGACTCCACGTGGCCCAGGGCCCAGCGGGTGTTACAGGCGACGCCTTCCATGACGGCGCGGGCAACGTCGCCGGCGGTGGTGGTGGTGGACAGGCCGACCAGGGCGCCGCGCAGGTGGGGGTCGTCCACGGGGGTCCGCTCGCCGTTGAGCCAGGGGGTGGCGATCAGGCCGCCGGCGCCGGGGCGCGATTCGGCGGCCAGGCGGTCCAGGACGCCGAAGCGGTCCTCGGCGGGCCCACCGAGCCCGGCCAGCGGCGCCGCCAGGTCGGCGAGCGCCGCCAGCGCGCCCCCGGCCACGTCCTGCTCGTTCACGGCCTGGTAGCGGTCGGGCATGGCCGAGGGCAGGGACGCGATGGAGTGCAGCACGTCGGTCTTCTTGAACCGCACCGGGCACTGGACCCAGGACGAGGTGCCCACGTAGAGGTGTCCCTGGCCGTCGCGGACCGCGCCGCTACCCACCAGGGCCGACTGGTGGTCGGGAGAGCCGACCACGACCTTCACGTCCCCCGAGAGTCCCAGCTCCTCGGCGACCGTCGGGCGCAGGGTGCCCAGGATCGAGGCGGACGGTCGAAGCGGAGGCAGCTTCTCCCGGTCCAGGCCCACCATCCGGATCAGGCCGTCGTCGTATCGCACGTCGGACAGATCCCGGATGTCGGTGACCCAGAACAGCATCATCGAGTCCGGCGATCCGGCCACCTCGCCGCACAGGCGCAGGTTCAGGTAGTCCTTGGACGACAGCAGGTGGGCGGTGCGAGCGTAGACTTCGGGGAACTCGTGCTTGATCAGCAGGGCGTGGGCCACGTCGTCCTTGCCCGAGAGCGTCGGCCCGCCGGCGGTGCGCGGAACCCAGCGCAGCAGGTTGCCCACCCCGTAGCCGGCCACGTTGACCGTGCCCTTCATGACCTTCTTCACGTACGGTGCGCCCCGACTGTCCATCCAGGTCAGGGCGTTCATCAGCGCCACACCGTCCCGATCCACCGCCACCGTCGACGACCAGGTCGACGACACGGCCACGGCCCGGACCTCGGCGTCCGGGTGCCGCCCCGTGAGCTCCCGGCTGGCGGCCACCAGCGCGTTCCACCAGTCGTCCGGATCCTGCTCTGCTCCCCCCTTGGGCAGGAACTGGATCGGCGTGGCCGCGAACGCGAAGTCCCGCACCTCGCCCCCCAGCGTGATCAACGCCGCCTTGATCCCCGACGTCCCGTGATCCACGGCCAGCACGACCGGCTCGCTGATTCCCCCTCTTCCCACCCTTTCCCCCTTCTTCCCTTTGCGCCTTTTCCCCCTTTGCGCCTTTGCGCGGACTCTTCTCTCTCTCCTAGATATCCAGCGTCGTCACATTCCCCTCGGCATCCACCTGCTGGACGATGCGGGGGGGGGGGGGGGGGGGGGGGGGGGGGGGGGGGGGGGGGGGGGGGGG
>CAZITQ010000282.1:3793-10430 GCA_964542165.1 uncultured Rickettsiales bacterium | reverse complement strand
CGTCCACGCCGTCGGCGGTCTCGTCCGCGCCGGGGAAGACCACGGGATCGTCGTCGTCGCAGTCGCCCTGATCCTCGGCGAAGCCGTCGCCGTCGTCGTCGTAACCGTCCAGGTCCTCGTCGATCTCACCGTCGCAGTCGTTGTCAACGCCGTCGGCCAGCTCGTCGTTGCCGGGGAAGACGTCGGGATCGGCGTCCTGGCAGTCCCCGTCCACCTCGGTGTAGCCGTCGCCGTCGTCGTCGAAACACTCGGTGCCCTCGTCCACCTCGGTGCCCGGGAGGCAGTCGTTGTCCAGGCCGTCGCAGGTCTCGGGGGCCCCCGGGTAGACGTGGGGCAGGGTGTCGTCGCAGTCCCCGCCGCTCTCGGTGTAGCCGTCTCCGTCGAAGTCGTCCTCGCCCACGCCGTCGTCCACCGCGCCGTCGCAGTCGTTGTCGACCCCGTCCTCGACCTCGATGGCCAGGGGGTTGGCGTTGGCGTCGCCGTCGTTGCAGTCGCCGGGCCACGATCCGTCGGTGCAGTCGAGCGACCCGTCGCCGTCCAGGGCGATGCCCTCGCAGAACCCGTCGCCGTCGTCGTCGTAGCACAGCCCACCGGCGTCCGCCGGGGTGCCCGGGTTGCAGTCGTTGTCGATCCCGTCGCACAGCTCGGGGGCGTTGGGGTAGGTGTTGGGATCCCCGTCGTCGCAGTCGCCGCCCGCCTCGGCGTAGCCGTCGCCGTCGTCGTCGAAGCAGTCGGTGCCCTGGTCGGTGGGGGTCGCCAGGTCGCAGTCGTTGTCCACCCCGTCGCAGATCTCGGGAGCTCCGGGGTAGACCGCGGCGTTGGCGTCGTTACAGTCCCCGTCCTGTTCGGAGAGACCGTCGCCGTCGTCGTCGCTGCACTCGGTCTCCTCGTCCACCGTGCCGTCGCAATCCTGGTCCACCCCGTCGCAGACCTCGGCGGCCCCGGGACCGATCCCGGCGTCGTTGTCGTTGCAGTCCCCGCCCAGCTCGGTGACCCCGTCGCCGTCGTCGTCGTAGCACTCGGTGCCCTCATCCACGGTGCCGTCGCAGTCGTCGTCGATGCCGTTGCAGGTCTCGGTCCCCATGGGACTGATCGCGGCGTCGTTGTCGTCGCAGTCCACGCCGCCGGCGAACCAGGCGTCGTAGCCGTCCCCGTCCACGTCCGACAGATCCACCCCGTCGCAGTCCTCGTCGTAGCCGTTGTAGGGGATCTCGACGGCCCCGGGGTTGGTGTAGGCGTCGCCGTCGTTGCAGTCGTCGCCGTTGCAGGCCGCGGCGATGTAACCGTCGCCGTCCGCGTCCACGTCGTCGGTGACCCCGTCGCAGTCGTCGTCCACCCCGTTGCAGACCTCGGTCGCGCCGGGGTTCACCGCCCCCACCAGGTCGTTGCAGTCGTCGCCCCCGCAGGAGATGTCCAGGTAGCCGTCGCCGTCCGCGTCCGGGCACAGACCGTTGAGCAGGTAGTCGATGGCGTTGGGGCCGATGGGGGCGAAGGCGTAGGAGTTGGCCCACTCCAGGGTCAGCTCGCTGACATAGGCCCCACCGGCGCCGGACAGCACCACGTACGAGCTGGTGGCGTTGTAGTCGTCGGTGGTCAGCACGTCGGCGCTGCCGTAGTTGTTCAGCCGGCCGTGGGACGCGTAGTTGGACGTCATCGACGCCGGCAGGCCGGCCATGATCGGGTGCGACGGGTTGACGTTGTAGGCGTTGGTCGACTCGTAGCCCGCCCCGTGGAGTGCCGAGGCTCCGAACGGGAGGGTGGTGATGGGGTTCTCGGAGAAGTACGTGGCCAGCATCAGGATCAGCCCGCCACCGTTGGTCACGTAGTCCTCGAACTTCCACATGTACGAGTTCATCGTGTTGTTGAAGGTGGTGGTCTGCTGGTTGGGCACGATCACCAGGTCGTAGTTGTTGAGGTTGACCGTGGCGATGGAGCTGGAGGTGATCTGGCTGTAGCCGTACCCCATGCTCGCCAGGGTGTCGAACCAGTAGGTCGAGCCCCAGGGGGTGTTGTTCTGGATGACCAGGATGTTCTGGGCCGAGGCCGGGGCCGAGGATCCCAGCATCAACAGCGCGACTCCGGCGAGGAGCCATCGGTGCAGCACGCGTCTCGTCATGGCGTCCTCCATCCTCACGATCCGTCCGCGCCGTCGCAGTCGTTGTCGACCCCGTCGACCGTCAGGTCCGGCGCGCCGGGGTTGACCGTGCTGTCGTAGTCGTCGCAGTCGCCCCCGTACTCGGTGTAGCCGTCCCAGTCGTCGTCGAAGTTGTCGCTGCCCTCGTCGACGAAGCCGTTGCAGTTGTTGTCCACGCCGTCCTCGGGCTCCACGTTGCCCGGGAAGGCGTCGGGATCGCCGTCGTTGCAGTCCCCGTCCGCCTCGGTGAACCCGTCCCCGTCGTCATCGGCGAAGTCGGTGCCCTCGTCGATCACGCCGTCACAGTCGTTGTCCAGCCCGTCGAGGATCTCCGTCGCGCCCGGGTGGACCATGGCCACCAGATCGTCGCAGTCCCCGCCGTCGACGGTGTAGCCGTCGTTGTCCCCGTCCACGCCGTTGACCTGGCCGTCGCAGTCCCAGTCCACGCCGGCCCCCTGGTCCGGAGCGCCGAGGTAGATCGCGGGGTTCGCGTCGTTGCAGTCCCCCTGCTGCTCGGTCACGCCGTCGCCGTCGTCGTCGTAGCACTCGGTGCCCTCGTCCGTGTCGGTGGCCAGGTCGCAGTCGTTGTCGATGCCGTCGCAGACCTCGACGGCGCCCGGGAAGACCGTGGGATCCGTGTCGTCGCAGTCGCCGCCGGTCTCGGAGTAGCCGTCGCCGTCGTCGTCCTCGGCCATGGGGTTCTCGTCCACCAGGCCGTTGCAGTTGTTGTCCACGCCGTCGGCGACCTCGGGCTGGTCCGGGGCCACGTGGGGGTCGGCGTCGTTGCAGTCCCCGTACATCTCGGGCACCCCGTCGCCGTCGTCGTCGCTGCACTCGGTGTCCTCGTCGACCACGCCGTCGCAGTCCTGGTCCACGCCGTCGCAGACCTCGGTGGCCCCGGGCCCGACGGTGTCGTCGCCGTCGTCGCAGTCCCCGGCGCAGGACACCACCCCGTCCCCGTCCCCGTCGAAGTCCGCGTGGAAGGTCGCCTCGCAGTCGTTGCCGTACAGGGGCACCACGATCTGGGCCTGGGTCGGGTCGGTGGTGTCCAGGGCCAGCATGGCCTCCACCGGTTCCCCGTCGGCCGGGGCGAAGGTCACCAGCAGGTCGGCGGTCACGCCCGGGCCCAGCAGGGCCGGGGTCTGGCCGCCCAGGTCGGCCAGGTCCACATCGAAGGGGGCGTCCGCGGGCGTCAGGTTCACCGCGTTGATGGTCACGTGGACCAGGGCATCGTTCTCCAGGCTGACCGCGAACGTCTCGCTGTGGCCGACGTCGGTGACGCCGTAGTCGATGTACTCCGGGTACACGAACACCTGGGGATCGCGGCTCGAGGCGAACAGCCGGTACTTCTCCTGGGGATTCTCGGCGTCGCTGGTCACCACGAGCTGGGCTTCGTAGTCCCCGGCGGCGTCTGCCGAGAAGCCCAGGATCAGCTCCACCGACTCGCCCTTGGCCAGCTCGCCGGTGAACCCCTGGTCCACGGTGAATGCGCCCTCGCCGCCCTCGACGGTCACCGACGAGATCGTGGCCCGGGCGCCGCCCGAGTTGCTCAGCGAGGCGGTCTGGCTGGCCACCAGTCCGGTGGCCACCGTGCCGAAATCGACCGACGTCGGCGCCAGGAGGACGAGGCCCTTCTCCTGGGTGATGTTGACGTCCTGACAACCGAGGCCGAGGAGCGCCCAGGTCCAGAGGACCGCCGCGATCAGCGCCGTACCGCGCCGGCGGTGTTCAGGCAGGAACATGGAACCTCCATCCCTCCCGCGAGAGGGCCCAGGGGTGCTGGCGACCACGCTAACACCGGGTCGGATGAAAGGAAACGCGCATGAGGAGCGGGGGGGCATCAGGCATCAGGCGCCTGACGCCGTCTCTTCAGCAACCCGTCGTCTCCCAGGTCACCGTCAGCGTCACGTCGCCCAGGTCGGCGGCGTCGCCGGTGCTGTCCGGGTCGGAGAAGTGCATGCGGATGTTGGCGACCCGCTTGTCGTCGCAGAAGGTGTGGACCACCACCGTCCAGTCGTGCTCGCCGTAGGGGTCCACGGTGCAGCACGAATCGTTGTCCCCGTCGACGCAGTCGAAGTCCACGTTGCTGGGCAGGGAGCCCTCGTTGATGTCCATGAACCAGGAGCGCCCGCCCACGTTGGCGATGGTCACCGTCGCCTCGGCCTCGGTGTCCTTCTCCACGTCACCCAGGTCGATCTCGGTGCCCGGGGTGAACTCGTAGTAGGGGCCGCCCTGGGCGCTGGGATCGCCTGGGCAGCCGGCGAGGGCGAGGACCACGAGGATTGCGAGCGCGAGCGCGGCGCGGGGGAGAAGAGCCATGGGAACGCCTCCCGGCGAGCGGACCAGACCCCGGGGATCGGGTTGCTGGTCATGGTCTCGCCGTACACTCACTATAATCGCCCCGACGGCGGAGCAAAAATGGCCAGCTACGACTTCGTTCTCGGAACGGCCGGGCACATCGACCACGGCAAGACGACGCTGATCCGCGCCCTGACCGGGATCGACTGCGACCGCCTGGTGGAGGAAAAGCAGCGGGGGATCACCATCGTGCTGGGCTTCGCGCCCATCGCGCTGCCGTCCGGACGCGCGGGCGGGGTCGTGGACGTACCGGGCCACGAGAAGCTCGTGAGGACGATGATCGCCGGGGCCACCGGCATCGACCTGGCCCTGCTGGTGGTGGCTGCGGACGAGGGCATGATGCCCCAGACCCGCGAGCACCTGGCGATCCTCGATCTGCTGGGCGTCCGGCGCGGCGTGATCGCGGTGACCAAGGCCGACCTGGTGGACGAGGAGCTGCTGGAACTGGCCTGTGACGAGATCGCCGAGGGGCTCGAGGGCACGACCCTGGCCGGATCGCCGGTCATCGCCTGTTCGTCGGTCTCGGGGCTGGGGCTCGACGAGCTCCGCGGTGCCCTGGACGAGGCCGTGGAGGCCCTCCCCGGCCGCGAGGTGGGGCAGGCCTTCCGGCTTCCCGTGGACCGGGTGTTCACCCTGCGAGGGTTCGGCACCATCGTCACCGGCACCTGCGTCTCGGGGGCGGTCCGCAAGGGCGCCGAGGTGGAGATCCTCCCGGGGGGGCGCCGCTCCCGCGTTCGAGGGATCGAGGTCCACGGAGATGCCCGGGACGAGACCGCGCCGTCGCGCCGCACCGCCCTGAATCTCCAGGGGGTGAGCACCGACGAGGTCCCCCGGGGCTCCCAGGTGGTGACGCCCGGGGTGGTCTGCGAGACCTCGATGGTCGACGTGGACATGCGCTATCTCGCCTCGGCGCCCGCGGCGATGCCCGCCGGATCCCAGGTGAGGCTGCTCACCGGCACGGCCGAGGCGATCGGCGTGCTGGACCCCGTGGACGAGCCGGGAACGGAGGAGGGGATCGAGCCGGGGTGGCGCGGTACGGCCCAGGTGCGCCTGGATCGGCCGGTGGCCATCTCCCGGGAGGACTCGGTGATCCTGCGGAGGATATCCCCCATCGTGACCATCGGCGGGGGCCGGGTCGTCGACCCGCAGCCGCGGCGGTTCCGGAGCCGACACCGGGAGCGGCACCTCCGCCTGACCTCGGTGCTCGCCGACCCTTCGGCGCAGAACCCGGACCGCATCCTGGCGCTGCTCGCCGACGCCGCGCCCGCGCCCGTCCCGGTGGTCGATCTGGCGCGCCGGCTGGGGCTGGGCAAGGCGGTCGCCCGCGATGCCGTCGCCGAGCTCGCCGGCAGGGGGAATGCACTGGCCCTGGAGGACGGCACCGCGGCCCACGGGTCGGTCCTCACGCGGTTCGGCCCCGCCATCGCCGGGGTCGTGGAGGCCTACCACCGGGACAACCCCCTGCGCACCGGTGTGCCCCGCAACCAGCTGCGGACCTCGCTGGGCGCCCACGTGCCGCGCTCCCTGTTCGAGGCGGTCCTGGCCCACACGATGGCCGAGGCCGCTCTGGAGGAGCGCGAGGGCCGGATCCGCCATCGGGACTTCCGACCTCGCCCGGCTCCGGAGCAGGAGGGTTCGCTCGCGGAGATCGAGGAGATCTACCGACGCTCGGCCCTGGCCCCGCCCCGGGTCGAGGACGTGCGCGTCGCCCTGGGAGTCCCGGACGACTTCGACGATCTGCTGGGCTACCTGCGGGACGAGGAACGCCTGCTGCGGGTCACTGGCAAGATGCTCGTCCACCGGGAGACCTGGGAGGATCTGGTGGGGCGGGTGAGGGGCCGGCTCGCGGACGGATCGGAGATGGACCCGGTGGCGTTCAAGGAGCTGACGGGGCTCTCCCGAAAGCACGCGATCCCGTTTCTGGAGATGCTCGATGCCCGGCGCGTCACCGTGCGGGTGGGCAACGTGCGGCGGTTGCGCGATGCGTGATCCGCAGGGCTGCCCGGTGGCGCGGCGATTGGCCCTGGTGGTTCTGGCGTCCGCGCTCATCGTGGGGTCCCCGGGGGCGGGCGCCGCCGCCCCCCCCCGCCGCCGGCCCCCCCCCCCCCCCCGGGCGGGGGCCCCCGCCCCCGGGGGGGCCCGCGG
>CAZITQ010000282.1:0-3783 GCA_964542165.1 uncultured Rickettsiales bacterium | reverse complement strand
TGCGCTGGGGGGGGGGGGGGGGGGGTGTTTGGCGTTGGGGTTTCGGGCGTCCGCGCTCTTGGGGGGGCGGGGGGGCCGGGCCGCCGCCGCCCAGGCCCTCCTCCTGCCACCCAACGTCCAGGGGGAGTTCCCCGACGCCGACGTGGAGGCCCTCGTGGCCGGGTTCCTGGAGCGGGTGGGCGCTCTCTCGGGGGGAACGGTGGAGACGTTGGACGGTGATCCCTGCCGGGTCCCCGAGGCCTGCCTGGACGAGCTGCCGTCGGGGGTGACGGCGGTCTACTGGCTGCAGCTCAGCGGAGCGCCGGGAGCGGCGCTGGCCGTGGCCGCCCGCCTGCTGCCGGACGGGGAGGTCCGCGCCCGTGCCTCCGGGGAAGGTGCCGATCCGGCGGCCCTGGGCGGCACCCTGGCCGACGCCGTGTCCGAGGGGCCTGCTCCCGGCCTGGACGTGTTGACCGATCGACGGGGGGCCCAGGTCTACCTGGACGGGGAGTGGTTGGGACGTACCCCCGTGCGCTCGGACCGAGTTCTCCCGAGCGGCCGCCACCAGGTGACGGTGGTGTCCCGCGACGGGGCCACGGCCCTGATCCCGTTCACCGCCCGCGCCGGTGAGCGTTCGGTGCTCGAGCTGGACTTCGAGCCCGTGCCCCCCGGCCCGGCGGGTCTGAAGCGCCGTCGCGCCTGGCCCCTGGTTCCGCTGATCGCGAGCGGACTCGTGGCCGGGATCCTGGTGGCCACCGATCCCGCGGGGATCGTCGGGCCGGATCACCGGGTCACGATCGTGACCGGACGCTGACCGGCCCCCTCAGTTGTCGATGCAGTCCCCCAACCAGAAGTCGATGCCCGACGTGCAGGGACTCTCCTGCTCCCCGGCGGTGGCGTAGTCCGCGCGAGCCAGCCACGCCTCGAGGAAGGCCTCGTAGCTCTCCATGCCGTCCGGGGCGAAGGTCTCCGGGTCGCAGCGCTGCCGGTACTCGGCCATGGCCCCGTAGTAGGTGTGGCAGGCGTTGTCCGGACCCTGCGCCGGGCCGCACTGGGTCGACGGGGCGGCGCAGTCCGGCTGGGCGATGGTGTCGCGGTGCATGTCGGCGTCGGCCTCGCACTGGGCGAGCTCGTCGGCGGTGGCGTGGTCAGCCAGGACGTAGTACCCGGCCAGGGTCGCGTTGCGGCCGGTCAGCCCCTGGTTGGTGGGCTCGTCGAACAGGCCTGCGGTGCACTCGTCCGCGCGCACCAGCAGGGTGAAGGCCTCGTGGCAGGCGTTGCCCGGGGCCGGGGCCTCGGGGCGATGATCCTCGCCGACGCATTCCACCTCGTCCTCCGCCGGGCAGCCGGCGACCATTCCCCCCAGGACGACGGACAGCGCAGCGATGCAGCGGACGATTCGGCTTCCCATGGGCGTGCCTCCAGGCGGGGCTCGCCCCGAAGGACGGGCTCCCCGCACGCCAGCGATATCACGGTGATCGCGCGGCCGCAACGCGCGCGCCCTCCCTTGCGCACCCCCGGGGAAGATGCTAGTCTGATTGCTCGTTTTCTTAGTGGTTTAAGGGGTTTGGGCGTTTTTGGGAGGGCAGCGCATCCCCGGCCGCCCTCCACGGAAAGGTGCTGGAAAGCGCCGCGGCTTCTTCGGAGAGACCATTCCATGAGGCGAAGAACGCAACTCGTCCGCCTTGCTGCGCTCCCCCTGATCGGCGTCGTGCTCTGCCTCACGGCGTCCGCCCGCGGGGAGACCGTCCAGGGCCCCCTGCTGGCCCAGGCGGCCCAGGGCATCCTCAAGGTCACCTGCAACGAGGACGGGGCCACCGTCCGGCTCGACGGCGCCGACGTGGGGCAGACGCCCCTGATGCTGGCCCGGGACGCGGGGACCTATCAGCTCGAGGTGACCAAGCACGGCTACTCGGTGTTCGCCCAGGACCTCGAGGTCCCGGCGGGCAAGAAGGTGGTGGTCCGGGCCGAGATCGAGTTCACCGCCGGCAAGGTCCTGCTCGATATCGAACAGGAAGGCGCCATGGTGGAGCTGGACGGGGACGAGATCGGCGTCACCCCCGACGTGCGCGGCATCGACGTGGTCCTCCCCGGGGAGCACACCCTGGTCGTGCGCAAGGACGCCCACGAGACCTTCGAGCAGACCTTCACCATCGACAGCAAGCAGGAGCTGACGCTGACCGTCTCGCTGTCGGCCAACGCCGCGGTGCTGCTGGTCGAGAGCGCCCCCATCGGTGCCCACGTGTACGGCCCCAATGGCGAGGAGTTCGGGGTCACCCCGATGCGCAAGGGAGACATGGCGGCGGGGCTGCACACCCTGCGCCTGTCGGCCAAGGGGTATGCGGACGCCTTCGTCTCGGTCGACGTGGTTCGCGGGGAGATCACCTCGGTGAACCACGAGTTCACCACGGCCAGCGGCACGCTGAAGGTGGTGCCGGATCCGTCCACGGCCCAGGTCAGCATCGACCGCTACACCCTGGGCTTCGGCGACCAGAAGCTGGACGCGGTGTCGCCGGGCATCCACAAGCTGACCATCAAGGCGCCCAACTACATGGAGTACACCGAGGACGTGCTGGTCCAGGAGGGGCGCACGACGACCGTCCGGCCCCAGCTGGCCTTCCTCGACTCCGACACGGGCAACGGCGGCGTGAAGAAGCCCGGCGGCGTGAACAAGAAGGTCCCGGTGGTGATCGCCATCGTGGGCGGGGTGACCGCGGGTACCGTGATCGCCATCGCGGCCGCGGCGAGCTACGAGCCGATCGAGCCGGACCCCCCCATCACCGACGTCGGCTTCCAGCTTCCCTAACGCAGAGTGCCAACGAGAGTAGTGACGGAGCAACCGATGGAACGCGCTCTTCGCAATGGTCGTTTCCTGTTGTTGTCGGCGGTGCTGACCGGACTCCTGGGATGTCCGGAGGCGCCCCTGACCTTTCTGACGATCCAGCTGGACTCCACGAACGAGGACGCCTTGCTCGAGTCCATCGACACCATCGTGGTGACGATGGACGTGGACCGGGAGCTCGTGGACGCCGAGGGCAACCCCTACGGCGCCGGCGAGGTCTCGTCGGGGCTGGCCCTGGAGGACGCCGACTCCGACGGTGACCTGGAGTTGATGTTCACGGTCGAGGCCGACGGCGGGGTCTTCGAGAAGCTACCCTCCATCGGCTTCGAGATCGAAGAGGCCAACGCCCCCCTGAGCTTCTCGCTCCAGGCGGAGGGTTACCTCGCGGGTGTGCTGACCGCCGACTCCCCCAAGACCGTGGCGCTGGTGCTGGACGAGGGCGAGACCGAGTTCGTGGTCATCGACGAGTTCGACCTGCTCGTGGAGCCCGAGCCCGCCTGCGACGACGGCGAGGACAACGACGGTGACGGCTGGATCGACGACGAGGATCCGGGGTGCGAGGGCAGCCTGGACGACGACGAGACCGACGACGGCACCGCCGAGTGCAACGACGGCGAGGACAACGACGACGACGGGCTGGTGGACGAGGACGACCCGGACTGCGACGACGGCGCCGATGTCGAGTCCGCCGACGAGACCGCCTGCAGCGACGGCGAGGACAACGACGGGGACGGCTGGGTCGACCTGGAGGACCCGGGCTGCGACGGCGACCCGTCGGGCAACGTCGAAGGCGGGCTGGACGACACCTACGACTGCAACAACGGCCTGGACGACGACGGCGACGGGTTCGCCGACGCCGACGACCCCGACTGCGCCGACGGCTACGACACCGACGAGGAGGCCCCGGTCTACGCCTGCGGCAACAACCAGGACGACGACGGCGACGGCTGGATCGACCTGGA
>CAZITQ010000281.1:0-10778 GCA_964542165.1 uncultured Rickettsiales bacterium | reverse complement strand
CGTGTCGTCGTCCCCGGTGTCGTCGTCCCCCGTGTCGTCGTCGCCGCTTCCGTGGGGCAGGTCGCCGGGATCGGCTCCGGGGCAACCGACCAGCAGGAGGGTGAGCAGGCTGGCGAGCCAGGTCGCTCGGACCCTGCCGCTGTGGGCGTTCGGGCCGATGTCCATGGGTGTCCTCCCGGTCCTGTACCCCCATTGTAGGGCCCCCCGGGTCCCCGGGCACCCCGTCGACCCCCACCTCGGGTATAACGGACCGTCCGTTCCGGCCATCCGCCGGACCGGACCGGAGGCAGGCATGAGCGATCCCACCACCACGCCGCTGTTTGGCCGAGACGAACAGCTCGATCAGCTGCTCGAGTTGCTGCCCGCTGCCCAGGGTGCCCCGCAGACCGCGCTGCTCGTGGGCGACCCCGGATCGGGGCGAGGAGCCCTCGTGGCCAAGCTGCAGGAGCAGGCCGGTGACCGGCTGTTCTTGCGCTGGCGTTTCGTGTCCGTCGATGACGGTGTGGCCTGCCTGCTGCGGCTGACCGCGGGCTGCGCAGGCACGCTCAGCCGCGGGGGCGAGGTGGCCCGCGAGGCCGCGAGCCGGCTGCGCTCCGGGCTCGCCGAGGACGACGACGAGCGCCGCAGCGCGTGGATCGGCGCGTTCCTGGACTCCGTCGAGGGCGCGAAACGGACCGCTGACGGCGGGATCCAGCTCCAGCTGCCCAAGGACAACCCCTACTGGGGGCTGCTGGAGTTCCTGCTGGCGCTGGCGGGCACCGTCCCGGTGACCTTCGAGATGCAGCAGATCAACGCCGTGACCTCGCCCGCGTTCTGGACCTGGTTCGCTGCGCTACGGCGGGAGGTGGCACGCAGGGATCTACCCGTGTTGTGGGTGTTCTCGATGATCGACAGCCCCTTCGGCGAAGCCGCGGACGATCCGCTGCCGACGCCGTCGGGTCTGGTGCTCCGGGCGCTGAGCGGAGCGGTGGATGCCACGGTCGAGCTGCCTCCCTTGACCACCGCGGAGGTCGCGGCGTGGCTGGAGGAGCGGTACCAACCTCACCGCTTCCCCGACGAGATGGCCGGCATCCTCACCGATCAGACCGGCGGGAACCTGGCGCTGCTCGAGGATCTGGTGGGCCTGCTGGAAGCCGAGGAGATCGTCGTGTGGGACGAGGCCGAGGGATTCCAGCTCCAGGGCTCCCCGGAGCAGCTCCACCTGGACGAGCTGGTCCCGCCGGCCGTCCCGGAGGGGGGCGAGGACGACGGCGACGTGGATCCCCAGGAACGCGCCGATCTGGCCCGGACGGTACTCGAGGTCGGCGCCCTGGAGGGCCCCGTCTTCACCGCCGGTGTGATCGCCGACACCCTCGGCGTGGACCGCGACACGGTGGACGACATCCTCGACGAGCTGCCCGCCCTGGTGGAGGAGGGCAAGTTCCAGCAAGCGGTCCAGTCATGGAGCTATCGCTTCGTGCGGCCGGTCTTCCGGGAGCACTTCCTGCGCGGCGAGGGATCGAAAAAACCCTCCCCCCACGCCCGGAAGATGGCCCGGGCCCTGCTCGACCGCTTCGTCCCGGCCAGCCCGGCGTACATCCCCCTGGCCGCGTCCCTCTTCGGTCAGATCGGCCAGGAGCGACAGGCCCGCAACCTGCTGGCGCTGGCCATGGGCACGGATCGGCTCGACCTGAGCCGCGCCGCCCAGGAGATCGTGGCCAAGCATGGACGCGAGGGACTGCCCGCCAACCTGCTCAGGCTGCTGTACGCCGAGCCGGCGGAGCGGGCGGTCAACGGTGCTCAGGCCCCGCTGGCCGGCGAGCTCATCGGCGCGCTCGAGCGCTGGGCCGAGGAGTCGTCGGACGCCTCGTTGACCGGCTACAGCCAGCTACTTCGCTCGCGACTGGCGATGCGGGAGCGCGATCTGGAGGCAGCCGCCGATCACGCGGAGAAGGCCCTGGAGTCCTTCGGCGACGATCCGGTGCGCCGCGGTGAGACGCTGAACCAGCTGGCGATGCTGGCCATCCACCGCCGGGATCCCAAGGCCGCCCGGTCCTACGTGGACCAGGCGAGCAAGGCCTCCACCATCCCACCGGTCAAGGCCACGTCGCTGTTCGTGCGCGGCATCCTGCGGCGGGGGGAGCGCAAGGCGTCCAGCGCCGCCGACTCCTTCGGCGAGGCCGCTCGCCTGGCCATGACCGCAGGCAACCCGCTGCTGTCCCTGGAGGCCCGACTCAACCAGGGCGAGATGATGATGATGGCCGGCCGGGGCAAGACCGCGCTGGACCCCCTGCGCCAGGCCAGGGAGCTCGCCGCGGCGATGCGGGTCAAGCCCCTGGAGCGCTCGGCCACGACCCTGCTGGCCCAGGCCGAAGCGGCCAACGGCGACCCCAAGGAGGCCTTCGACCTGGCCCGCGACGCCCTGGCCCTGGGCCAGGAGCTGGGCATGGCCGCCTACCTGGCCGCGGACCACTACCACTGCGGCGTGTTCGGCCTGGCGGCCGGGGACGCCGCGGCGGGTCGAAAGCACCTGGATCAGGCGGTGCAGTCGCTTCAGGATCCCGACAGCCCCCTGGCCAAGGAGATCCACTTCCACCTGGGACAGCTCCAGCTGGTGGAGGGCACCCTGGGAGACGCCCGCGACTCCCTCACCCGCTCCCGGGAACTCGCCCAGAAGGGAAACGACCCCACCCGCGCCGCCCGCGCCCTCCAGGCCCTGGGCATGGTCGCGGAGAAGGGCGGCGACCTCGACGGAGCCCGGGCCCTGTACCGCGAGGCGATGGCCGAGATGACCACGCCGGCGCTGCAGAAGGAGCGGGAGGCGATCCGCCGGCATCTGGAGGAGATGGCGGGCGGGGACTGAGCCCGGACCGCCGAACCCGAACGCTCGGAAGAGACGTCGCGGATGGCCATCGATTGCGGCGGGCGGGCCATCGGGGGCCAGCGGGTCGATCGGGAATCGGAGGGCCACGAACGCGGAATCCAGGGGCCCGGAATCAAGCCTCTTCCATCTCCCCCGTCTCCACCCGATCCCGCCCTCCCCGCTTCGCGTCGTACAGCGACGCGTCGGCTCGTTCGAGGAGGGTCTCGAGGGTCTCTCCCTCGTCGTCTTGAAGCGTGGCGACACCGAAGCTGCCGGTCAGGCCCAGGTCGCCGGTAGGCGCCTCGACCCGGCCCTCGGCCAGGGTCTCGCGCAGGCGTTCGGCGGTCTGCATCGCCCGGTCGAGGTCGGTCTCGGGGAGCAGGATCGCGAACTCGTCCCCGCCGTAGCGACAGACCAGGTCCGAGTCCCGGAGGTTGTCCCGGCAGAGCTCGGCGACCCGCTGCAGGACCCTGTCCCCGGTCCTGTGGCCGTGGGTGTCGTTGACGCGCTTGAAGTTGTCCACGTCGATCATGATCGCGGACAGGGGATGGCCGTAGCGGCGACAGCGGCTGACCTCGCGCAGGCCCTGGTCGTAGAAATGGCGCCGGTTGGTCAGCCCGGTGAGGGCGTCGGTGGTCGCCACCACCTGGATCCGCTGGAGCAGCCGGGCGTTCTCGATGGCCAGCGCGGCCTCGGCGGCCAGGGCGTTGGCCAGGGCGAGCTCCTCGGGGCCGAAGGCCGCGCCGTCGTCGGAGCACAGGACCAGGCAGCTCTCGATCTCCCCTCCCGTCGGCAGGGGGATCGCCGCCATCAGGTGACGGGCCCAGCTCTGACACGCCGGGTTGCCGCAGGTGGTGCCCTCGCGGCCGTCGAGCACCACCGGGGCGCCCGCGGTGCGTACGGCCTCGAGCAGGTTGCCCATGGCCGGCCCCCGGGGTGAGCAGCGCTCGGGGTGCTCGGATCCCGACCAGGGGTGGTGGACCCTCCCGCCGTCAAGCAGGACCAGTGCGCAGGCGGACCGCAGGGGCAGCAGGCTGTTCAGCGCGTCGAGGAGCCGGTCGATCATGTCGCCGATCTCGACCTTGGTGCCCATGTCGGCCAGGGCACCGCGGAGCAACTCGGAGTGCAGCGCCGCCGCCGCCCGCGCCCGCTCGATGCGCTGGCGCTCCAGTGCGGCCCCCAGCAGGTGGGCCGCCAGCGTGAGGATGCGCTGCGCCTCACGGTCCCACCGCCGGGGCTGATGCGCGTCCACGAAGGCGAGGAAGCCGAGCTGGGAGCGCCCCGCCTTGAGATGGGTCGCCAGCAGGCTGCGGACGTCGTGGTCCCGCAGCAAGCGGCGTTCCCGGTCCGACGGGCCGCCCTCCTCCGCCTGCGAGCTGTCGCCGATCTGGACGATCTCGCCCCGCTCCAGCCGATCCCGGAGCCACGGGCGCGTCGACGACGTCAGGTCCTGGAGCTCGTGCATCTGGGGGGCGACGCCGTCGGCACACCACTCGTGGGTGTTGTCCGAGCGCTCCCCACGCTCCCGGTAGAGGAACACGTGCACGTGGGTGGCCCCACAGACCCGGCCCATGCGCTCCAGGGACCGGGTGATGGCGCGATCCAGGTCCGCCACACCCACGAAGCACCCCGAGATGAAGGTGATGGTCTCCTCGATGGTCAGCCGCCGCTGCAGCTCGTCCCGCTCCACCGCCACCCGGTCGAGCTCCTCGCGCAGCTGGGCGATCCCCTCCAAGTCGCCCGACGACCGGCGGTGGTCCGTCATTCCGCCTCCTCCGGCTCGGTGCCGACACCGGGCTCGCCCTGGGTGTCGTGCTCGGGTGCCTCGGCGGTGACGGGTTCGGCGGTCGCCAACGCCCCGACGACCAGGTCGGCGGTCGCGGTCCCCGCCACCCTGTTGCCCTCGGCTGTCCAGTGGATGTCGGCCTCGAAGTAGAGCGGGCCGGAACCCACGGCCGCCGCCTGGAGGCCTGGTGTGAGGTCCAGATGGGTCACCCCCAGGTCCTCGAGGATGCCCACCATCCTCCGCCGCGGGCCGTCGGTGTCCCACGCCTGCTCCCCCATGGGCGGGTAGGCCTCGAGCAGGGCGTTCCAGTGCTCGTCGTGGACCTGGAGCTTCCCCGGGATCACGGTGGCGACCAGGAGCGCGCCGTCGTCGACCACCTGGTCCCTCAACCCGCCGATCAGTGCCTCGGTGAGCGCCCAGGCCCGCTCCCAGGCCTCCGGGGGCTGCTCCAGGTAGATCTGCAGGTCCCGTGGGTAGCCGCCCCCGGCGGCGATGCGCTGGGCCGCTTCGGCCCGGACGAAGAGCATGCGGCCCACGAAACGCACCAGGTGGCTGGCCTTCCACAGCCACGACTCCCCCCGCCCGGACGTGGGCGGCAGGTCGATCTGACGCACGAGACCGCCGGCCAGCTCGTAGTACAGGCCGTGGTCCGGCTCCCCCTGGAGCTCGTGGCTGTTGTCGATGACGTCGTTCTCCAGGTAGATCGGCAGCAGCACCACATCGGGCTCGTACCGACGGCCCAGCTTGCGGTAGGTGGCCCACTCGGTGGCCGTTCCCACGCCAGCCATGCCGCAGTTGATCACCTCGACAGGACGGCCCAGTTCTTCCTGGATCTGGTCGCCTGCCAGCGACCACCACACCTGCTCGATGGGCAGCTGGGCCGCCTCGGAGAACGAATCCCCCGCCACCACCACCCTCAGCTCGTCCCCGCTGCGTTCGAAGGCGTGCTCCCGGTCGTGGAAGCCCAGGGGGTTGATCTCGATTCGCGCGCGCCACTCGGGCGAGGCGCTGGTGTACGGCCCCGCCGGGAGGCGGACGCTGGGGGGAAGCTCGTCGCGGGTGATGTAGCGCACCTGGGGTTTGGCGACGCGGACGAACACCTCGCAGACCACCAGCGCCACGGCGAAGCCCATGGCCAGCACCAGCAGCCGGGCGGCGACCTTCTTCACCGGGACGCCCCCACCGTGTGGACCACCAGGGTGTTGGTCTTGCCGGGAACGCCGATGGGCCGCCCGGAGACCATCACCATCTTGTCACCCGGGGCGGCGATGCCCTGCTCCACGGCCAGCTCCGAGGCCAGGGCGAGCACGTCCCGCGTGTGCTCGGGGGCCTCCGCGCGGGCGGGGATCACGCCGTGGTACAGCGCCATGCGCCGCGCCGCGTCCTGGTTCTGGGTCAGGGCCAGGATGGGCAGCGGCAGCCGGATCTTGGACAACATCCGGGCGGTGGTGCCGGTGGCCGTGAACACCGCGACCGCCGCGATGTCGTCGCCGGCGATGACCGCGTGGACCGCCCCGGCCAGGGCAGCGGTGGTGCGCCACAGCGCGCCACCGGCCTCCAGCGGCCGCCACCCCCGATCGCCCCAGGACTCGGCCTTGGCCGCGATCCGGTTCATCATCCGCACCGTCTCGACCGGGTAGGCGCCGACCGCGGTCTCCCCCGAGAGCATCACCGCGTCGGTGCGATCGAGCACGGCGTTGGCCACGTCGGAGACCTCGGCCCGGGTGGGCTGGGGGGCGTGGGTCATGGAGTCGAGCATCTGGGTCGCGATGATGCAGGGCTTACCCGCGATCTGGCACAGGTCGGCGATGCGCTTCTGGGCCAGGGGCACCTCGGGCAGCTCCATCTCCACGCCCAGGTCGCCCCGGGCCACCATCACCGCGTCCGCCACGTCGACGATCTCGGCGATCCGCTCCAGGGCCTGGGGTTTCTCCACCTTGGCCACGACGTGGGCGTCGCTACCCCGCTCCTGCAGGAGTCTCCGCAGCTCGGTCAGCGCCTCGGGCTCCCGGACGAAGGACAGGGCCACGTAGTCCAGGTCCCGCGCGCCGATCCACTCCAGATCCTCGCGGTCCTTGGCGGTCAGCGACGACAGGGTGAGGCAGGTGTGGGGGAGGTTGATCCCCTTGCCGGATTTCAGCCGGCCTCCATGGATCACGCGGCAGGTCACCCCGCCCTCACTGCGGTCCACGACCTCGAGCCGGATCCGGCCGTCGTCCAGCAGCACCGGCTCTCCGGGCTGGACCTCGTCGACCAGCGCCGGCCGGTTGGTCGAGAAACCCTCCGCCCCCCCTTCTACCTTCTCCCGCCACACGGTGACCCGGGAGCCGGTCTCGAGCACCGAGCCGCCCTCGGGCATCGAGCCGACGCGGATCTTGGGACCGCAGAGGTCGCCGAGCACCGCCAGCGGCCGGCCGATCTCGGCCTCCACCGCGCGCACCGCCTCGAGCAGCGCCTCACGCCCCTCGGGGGTGCCATGGCTGAAGTTGATGCGGAACATGTCGCACCCCGCCTCCGCCAGGCGGCGAATGCTGTCGGGGCCCGCGCTGGCCGGTCCCAGCGTGGCCACGATCTTGGTGCGGATCCTCATGGAGAGGGTTCTACCACGTCGGCGCCGCGCGCGAAGGGTCCCGGGACGGGGCCGGAAGGCGCCGGTTCAGGGCTCGAAGCGCAGGCCGGCACGCAGCTCCCCGATGCGCTCGACCGCCGCCCGCCAGCTCGCCTCGTCCCGGAAACCGTAGCGCTTGTTGCCGTGGACCACGGTGAACGGGAAGCCGCCGAGGCCGCAGTGCAGGAGCTCGAACACGTTCTTGACGTGGTCGTCGTAGACGTAGAACCCGCCCGGGGCGTCCGACTCCGCCGACAGGGTGACGATGTCCCGCTCGAGCATGGTGTCGTTGATCACCCAGACCCCGGCCCCGCCGGGCATGTTCCCCGATGGCTCGACGCCCTTGCTGGCCACGTCCGGGATGTCCTGCCACAGGAAGTCGGGTGAGGCGCCGGCGGTCTGCTCACCCGGCACCGGGCAGTACGCCTCCGGTGAGCCGTCCGGCGCTCGCCTCAGGAGGTACTCCAGGGTCGCGGCGCCGAAGCGCGCCTTGACGTGCACCCGCCAGTGCTCGACCCGCGCCTCTCGATTCTCGGCCACCCGCTCCGCCGCGACGCGCGTGACGACCCCGTTCCAGACCTCGGACTTCATGTCGGTGTCGGCGCAGATGTTCTGGGCCTGGCGCAGGGCCACGTCCAGAAGGGACTGGAACATGGCCGGGTCGTCCCGCTTCATCTCGTGACTCAGGGTCGCGCTGAGCGGGTCGACCAGCGGCAGGCGCACGGTCTCGTCCGGCAGTTCGACGGGCTCGTACTCCCCGCTCTCGGGGTTCTTCTCGTACCGCTGCAGCGCCGCCTCGATCTCGCCGGCCTCGCGGTCGAGGTAGACCCGGTAGACCTCCCGGGCTGCCGCGTCCTTCATCGCCGTACCCAGGTAGCAGCGGGTCGTCTCCGGCTCGGCGCGCAGATCCACCACGGCGTCCGCGGATCGCTGGGTGGCGTAGCCGGTGCGCGCGTGGAACACCTCCTCCTTGATCCGCGCCCGGATCAGGGCTCCCGAGACGTCGATCACGTTGTAGTCCTGCTCCACGGTCTTGAGGAAGGCCGGGTTGGGCGCGAAGTCCAGGGCCTCCATGTCGGGCAGCTGGCGGAAGAACACGCGACCCACGTCGAGAGGCTCCCCGTCCCGCTCGATGCCCATCACCCGCAGGGCGTCCTTGCGGCCCCCCAGAGGCCAGCGGAAGCTCTTGCCGTCCCCCGGTCCCAGGAACTGGAGCCGATCCGGCCGGCTGTCGTTGCGCGCGCCGCCGAAGCGGTGCACACCCCGCTGGAGCCTCCCCCCGCCGTCGGCCCGCCGGTAGACCGAACCCAGCTCCATCGTGGCGGCCACCATCTCCACCAGAAGCTCCCTGCCGTAGGTCTCGGTCCCCCCGGTGTCGGAACGGAACTCGGTCACCGAGGGGGCGTCGAGCAGGGCGATCCCCAGGGACTCCATCACCGCCTTGATGTCGCAGTGGCCGGCCCAGCCGACCCACTCCAGGGGCTCGTCCCGGAGGTACCCGTTGCCGTCCCAGTCCAGGCGCACACCGGCTCGCAGTCGCTCGTCCCCGGGGGCCCGGCGGAAACTCAGCCGCCCGGGTTCGACGGGGGTACGCTCCAGGGGCACCTCCCCCTCGAACTCCGCGCCGTCGTCCCCGCGGCGAAGTACGTCCCCGTCCCGGTACACCCACGCGCCAGCGGCGGCGTGGTCCGACGCGGGATCCACCCGCAGGACCTCGTAGACGGGGGTCAGCGATCCGAGGCTCTCCGGGGTCTCGGACACCACGTGACGGCTGTCCCGGTCGATGAGCACTCCCCCCAGAGACCGCTCGATGTCGGTCTCGACGATGCCGTCGTGGGCGTACTTGCGCCGCATCAGGAAGTCGAGGTGGTTGCGGGCCTGCGCGCGCTGGCGCGCCACCGCTCCCCGTTGCTCGTCGTCCAGCAGGGCCATGGCCTCGCTGTCGTCCGCCGGCAGGGACGCGAGGATCCGCTCCAGGTGGTGCACGAAGGGAGCGTCGTCTCCGTAGCTGTGGTACGTGCCCGTGTCCTCGTCGTCGTAGCGCACCCGGCCGGCGTGGGCGGCGGCCTCGGCCCGGCGCATGGCGTAGCGCGCAGCGGTCTCGGCAGCGACGGGGAGCGTGCCGTCGGCCAGCCAGCGGTCCAGGCGGCCCCCGGCCTCGGCGAAGAACCGCTGGATCCGCTGGGCGCGGACGCTGTTCCGGCGGTAGTTCGGGCTTCCCACGGCGGCGTCGTGGTCGGGCATCGCGGAGATCCGCTCCTCGGCCGACTTCAGGGCAGCGTCGAGCCAGACCTCGAACTCCGCCCCGTCGGTGGGCGCCTCTCCCGCGTCCTCCACGAGGCGCTCCGGAGGAGCCGGATCCACGGCCGGGGGAAATTCGATCCGGAGCCGCGGATGGGGACGGCCCGCTCCCTCTACCTGCTCGAACAGGGTGAGGCGAATCCGCCCCCCCGGCGTCAGCGGCTTGGCGCGGATCCCCTTGATCCGTTCGCCGCCGAATCCCTCGGCCATGTGTAAGCCCGCAAAGGCCTCCCACCCCTGATCCGGACGTACTTGCATCATGAACCCCCTGCGCGGAATCGGCTGCGATCTCGGATATCAGTCGAGGACGGTGACCTTGCTCACCTCGACCGGCGTCACGGGGCGGTCACGCGGGTCGGTGGGCGTGCCCTCGATGGCCGACACCACATCCATGCCCTCGGTGACCCGGCCGAACACCGGGTGCTTGGACTGCCCGCCGGTGAACCAGTCCAGGTAGGTGTTGTGGACCGTGTTGAGGAAGAACTGCGAGCCGCCGCTGTTGGGCTGGCCCGTGTTGGCCATGGAGAGGGTGCCGGGCTCGTTGGAGATCTTGGCGTTGTCGGGGTGTTCGTCCTGGATCGTGCCGTGGGGTGGGCCACCGGTGCCGGCCCGCGGGCTGAACGGATCGCGGCTGTGGGGGCACCCGAACTGGCACATGAAACCGCGGATCACCCGGTGAAAATGGAGGCCGTCGTAGAACCCGCTGCGGGCCAGATCCAGGAAGTTGCCCGCGGTGATGGGCATCTTGTCCTCGTAGATCTCCACCTTGAACGAACCCAGGGTCGTGTCGAACTGTGCCACGGGATTGGCCATCGTCTGCTCCTTGTGTGCGATGCGTTGACGAGCGCTCACCCTATGCCCTTTCGAGTCGGGGAACAACCCCGCCCCGGCCCGCCGATCGGGCATCGGACGGCCCGTGCACCCCGCGTCCCCGGTCGGAGGTTGCCCGCGGGCGGGCGGACGCGCCGGCGGTACCCTTCCTACGTACCCAAAAACACGGAGGAGTCCCATGCCCGCAAAGCGTCTCATCACCTGGATGTTCGTCGCCCTGCTCGGAACCGCCCTGCTCGGCTTCCTCGCGGGCTGTCCGGAACCCGAGCCCGTCGACGACGACGACGACACCGGAGACGACGACACCGGAGACGACGACACCGGAGACGACGACACAGGAGACGACGACACCGGAGACGACGACACCTGGCCGGACTCCCCGTACGGCTTCATGATCGACGTCACCCTGT
>CAZITQ010000280.1:0-10849 GCA_964542165.1 uncultured Rickettsiales bacterium | reverse complement strand
TCAGGTCCACCTCGCCCACCAGCACGTCCGTGCGGCGGACCTTGCGGACCACGTAACGGCCCGCCGGAAGTCCGATTCGGGAGGCCTCGCCGGGGGCCTTCTCCACCCGCGCCACCGCCTCGCCCGTGCCCAGGGCCACCACCGAGTAGGTGCCCTCCTGCTCCTCGGCGAACACCAGGGTCGCGGCCTGTTCGGCCAGCCGGGTCAGCACCACCTCGCCGGTGCCCCGCAGCTCGAAGTTGTGCTCGGGACGCTGGATCGCCTCGCCGGTGGCCGCCGAGCCGCGTACCGTCTCGGCGAAGGCGTAGCGGTAGGCCTCGGCCAGGGTGATGCGGCCGTCGCCGTCGTCGTCGGCGGCTCCGCGCAGGCCGGTGATCAGCGCCCGGCTGAACACGCTGCCGCCCAGGGCGTCCGACTCCCGGGCCAGCTCGGTGGGGCCGGTGGAGGTGATCACCGCCGTCCCGGTGACCGTCAGCGAGTCCTGGACTCCCACGCTGATCGGGGCGCTGATGGTGCCGCCCTTGGCCCGGGCCAGCACGCCGCTCTCGCAGGCGTCGACAAACGCGATCTTGATCCGCGCCGGCGAGCGGTCGAGCCAGGCGCGCAGGGTGTCCATGGGCACCTCGGTGCCGTGCAGGTGCAGGGCGTCCTCGCGGGCGTGGCCCGAGTAGTACAGCACCAGCATCACGTCGTCGCCGCGGTCGACCGCCTCCTGGACCCGGCCGTCGAGCATGGTCAGCCGGTCCAGCAACACGTCGGCGGTCTGGCCCACCACCACCTCGGCCCGGGCCCGGTCGATGCCCCCCAGGATCCGGAAGATCCGGGCCATCTCCTCGGCCTCGCGTTCGGCATGCCGCAGGGGCACGTCGTCACCCAGCCCCACGTTGTTGCCCACGAACACGCCCAGGCGGACGGTCTCGGCGGCCGCGGAGAACGGCACCAGGGTCAGGGCCAGCCATAGAACCCGGGCGAGCTTCACCTGGCCTCCCCCTTGTAGATCAGGAGGCTCCGTTGCTTGGCCGCGGTGCCCCGGGGCAGGGGGAGCTCCTCGATCTCCTCGATGGGCCGCAGGGCCAGGGCATCGCGGACCTCCCGCTCGAGCACGGCGTCGTCCAGGGCGCCGTCGCTCCACACGAAGTAGATCCGCTCGCCCCCGGCGTACTCGTCCAGGGTCACGCTGAAGTCCAGGGCGGCCGAAGCCTCGGTCACCGGGATCTGGGGCAGGTAGGCGGCCACCTGACCGTCGTCCTGCACGTTGAGGATCCGGAAGTAACCGTGATCGGGCAGGTCCGGCTCGAACTGGAGCTGGTCCCCGGGCTGGCAGACCGCCACCTGGCCCAGGCGATCGACGGTCTTCCCGCGGGCCCGCAGGACCGAGACCGCGAAGTGGCCCTTGGCCCGGGCGGTGGGCAGCACCTCGGGATCGATCTCCGTGGCGACCGGGGCACCCGCTCCTCCGGGGCCTGCGGCCTCGTCGCCGCTCCAGGGCGACCAGACCAGCAGGACGCAGGCTGCGGCGGCCCAGCCCGCGGCGGCCGCAGCCCAGGGGGCCACGCGCCGGCGTTCCGCCTCGGATCGCTCCCGGAAGGCCTCGATGGGGGCCCGCTCCGGGATCTGGCGGCGGGCCCCCGCGAACTCCTGGCGCACCCGCCACAGTCGTTCGCGGCACTCGGTGCACGACTCCAGGTGCGCCTCCACCTCGCCCAGCCGCGCGTCCTCCAGGTCACCCAGGGCCAGCAGGTCCAGGGTGAACCGATCGGGATGGGCCGATGTCTCCATCGTCCGTGTGCTCATGCGGCCTCCACGTCCAGGATCGCCCTCGTGCGCTTCATCAGCCGGTCGAGCCGGCGCCGCAGCGTGCGCGGGGAGGTACCCAGCATCTCCGCCAGCTCCTCGACGGTGTGTTCCTCCACGTGCCGCAGCCGCAACAGGGCGGCGTCCCGCGGCGAGATCCGGTCCAGGAGCTGGGACACGGTGCGGCAGGCCGCCGGGTCGACCGCCGACGGATCCGGCAGGTTCAGCCAGGCCAGCGGGTCATCCCGCCAGGGCTTGCGGGCCCGCAGCTGGTTGATCGACTCGTTGCGGGCCACCGTGTACAGGTAGCCCAGGGGCGAGCGCTCCCGCTGCACCCGCGAGCGGGCCTTCCAGACCCGGTAGAAGGTCTCCTGAAGGGCCTCCTCGGCCTCCTCGCGGCGGCCGGTCAGGGATACGCAGCGGGCGAAGACCGCCGGGCCGTAGCGCCGGTACAGCTCCTGGAACTCGGCGTCGGTCCAGCTCACTCGTCCTCGTCCTCTTCGTCCGGGTCCCAGAACCAGGCGTACCAGGCCTCGCCCAGGAAGGCCTGGACCCCGCCGTGGAAATTGGAGTCGACGATCCGGGCCAATGCGACCCGGAAGGCGCCCTCGTGGTCGGTGGTCAGCACGTCGGGATCGTCCGGCGCCAGCAGGTCCAGATCCTCGGGGCCCTCGTCGGGATCGCCGTCGGGATCCTCCTCCCACTCCTCCCACTCCTCGAACCACTCCTCGACCCAGTCCCAGGCGTTCAGCAGCTCCAGGTTGACCCACACGTTGTGGGTGCCCTCCTCCAGGTGGAAGGCGAACTCGTGCTCGTCGGACCAGCGCTCGGGCACCACCGGCTGCTCGTCCCAGAACCGGTCGATGTCGCCCTCGAGGAACAGGTAGGCCGACTCGGGGGTGACCCCCCACAGCTCGCCCGGATCCTCCTCGGTCGGTGCCTGGTGGTCGCCGTCACCGTCCAGATCGTCCAGCAGCAGGGGAATGCCCACGGCAAAGGAGTAGTGGGGGCCCACGCGGATGGCGGCGGGTGGCGGCGCGGACAGGTCCGGGGCCTCCACCTCCACGTAGTTGAGGTAGTTGTACCAGGTGTCGTCGTCCTCGGAGTACGAGGGGTACACCTCGTCGCCGTCCGCCCCCATCACCGGCCCGTCAACGGTCTCCTCCTCCAGGATCCAGCGCACCATCCACGCCGGATCCTGGGGCAGCTGCAGGTCGTCGTACCCGGTCAGCGAGCCGATGCCGTCGGCGCCCAGGAGGCCGTCGCCGCACCCCACCGCCCCCATCAGCGCGAGCGCGGGCACGCACAGCACGCCCCTGCCGGATCGGGTCGTCTTCGCCTCGCCGTCGTGGACCATCGGCGCCTCCAAGAGCCCGATCCTACCGCGGGATCGGTGGTGCCCTGGTGTGGATACGGAGGTTGCGCGGATCCGGGGCGTCTTTTTCCTGGGGAGGGGATCAGTCGCCGTCGTCGATGGGGATCCTGGCGTCGGGATCGTAGGTGGTCATCCCGTCGAGGGCGTCGACCACGAGCTTGTTCAGGTCGCCCCGGTTGGGCAGCGCGGCCATCATTCCGTACATGGGCGCGCTCTGCTGTGGCAGGTCGTTGCCCCCCAGACCCATGCGCTGGCTGGCCACGTCGGTGAGCTTGCTGACCAGGCGGGCAGGGAGGACGCGAAGGGTCGCGTTGAGGGCGGCGTATTTGACCCGCTCCTTCCAGCGGTCGGAGGGCTCGCGGGCCGAGAGCCGGACCGACTCCCGCAGGTCGTCCAGGAAGCGGTCGACCACCGGGACGTGGGCCGGGTTGACGGTCAGGTGCAGGGTGGCCGGGAACTGCTGGCGGTCCAGGTGCCAGCCCCTCGCCTGCATGTGGTCGGCGACCACGTACACGTCCACGGCGTCCGAGGCGATGCCGAGGATGCACATGGCGGGATCGCCGAGCACCTCGAGATCCTCGATGGCCTCCACCCCGCCGCGGATCCTGTCGGTGGTCTCCATCACGGGCGCCGCCAGCGCCACGTACCCCTCGTGACCCAGCCGGTGCATCACCGCCCAGGCCGCGGCCACCGCCCCGCCGGGGCGGGTGCCGGTCATGGTGGGCGAGGCGTAGAGGCCGCCGGACCAGTCGGTGGTGGCGAAGTACTGGTGCTTGCGCAGCGCCGGGTCCCGGTACAGCACCAGCGACGCTCCCTTGGCCGCATAGCCGAACTTGTGGATGTCGGCCGAGATCGAGGTCACCCCCTCGACCGAGAAGTCGAAGGGCGGCACCGGCCGGCCCAGGGCGCGGACGAAGGGCAACATGAAGCCGCCGATGCAGGCATCCACGTGCAGCAGCACGCCCTTGCGCCTGGCCATCCGGGCCAGGTCCTCGATGGGATCCACCACGCCGTGGGGGTAGGACGGGGCGGAGCCCACGACCAGGGCCGTACGGCGGTCCACGGCCCGGCTCATGCGCCACACGCAGGCCCGCAGGTCCTTGCTGACCGGCACGCGGACGGCCTTCACGCCGAAGTAGTGGGCGGCCTTGTCGAAGGCCGGGTGGGCCGAGGCCGGGAGCACCATCCTGGGACGGCTGCCACCCCGCAGCGCGCGGCGGTTCTTGCGACCCCACTCGCGGGCGGCCTTGACCGCCATCAGGATGCTCTCGGTGCCCCCCGAGGTCATGTTGCCGACCACCGCCCCGTCGCCGCCGAGCATGTCGGCGGCCATGGAGACCACCTCGGTCTCCATCCTGCGCAGGGAGGGGAAGGCGCTGGGGTTGAGGGCGTTCTCGGAGAAGTAGGTGGTGTAGGCCTGCTTGACGAAGGACGAGAGGTCGTCGCCGGCGTGGTAGACCAGGCTGAAGGCGCGGCCGTCTCGCCACTGGACGTCGTCCCCGCGGAGATCGGTGAGGGTGCGCAGGATGGCGTCGGCGTCGACCCCCCGCCGGGGCATGCACTTCATCTCGGTCATCCGGACGCCCCCCAGTCCAGCCCCACGTGGATCAGCCAGACGTAGAACGCCGTCTTGGGGATCCGTACCAGGCTCGCTGCGGCCACCTTGAGTACCGCGACGCGGGTCATCCCGGCGGTCCAGGTGGACAGGGCAAAGGGTATCGGCAGGAAGGCGCAGATGGCCACCCCGTACGCGCCGTAGCGGGTCATGAAGCCGGTGAAGCCGGGGTAGCGCCGGCGGAGGAAGGAGCCCAGGGCCGTGGCCTCCCCGGCGATGCGCCCGCAGGTGTAGCCCACCAGGCCGGCGCAGACCGACGCCACCGATATCACCGCGAACACACGATTGGCCGGTCGGTCGGCGGAGATGGCGAGGATCGCCAGGGGCTCGTTGGTCATCGGCAGCGGACTGGAGTCGGTGACGATCACCGCGAAGAACAGGCCGACCATCCCGAATCGGTCCAGCACGGCCTCCCCGGCCACGGTGATGGGCTCGTGGAGGAACTTGCCGATGGCGTAGGAGACCGCGAGCAGGACCAGCAGTCCGAAGATGGCCTTGAAGATCAGCTTCCCGTCGACACGGATGCGCTGACGCGGCTCCTCTGGCTCGATCTCACTCACGGCAGACCGTTTCTAATCGGTTCACGGGCCCAAGGGAAGGGGAGGGGCGTAAACGGTGAACGAAGGGGCTGGAGTCCCCGGTTCCCCATTGACGATCATTTGACAAACACATACTTGTATGTTTCGGCCTCAGGCGGAACACTACCAATAAGTATGTAATCCGAAAAACCGAGCGACGGCGCGGGGTTGGGCGCCGCCTGGAAGGGCGGCTGCGCGACCGGATGGGGGAGTGCGCTCGGCGGAGAGGAGGTCGTGTCATGCAGGGGAATCGTCGGTTGATCGTCACGGGCGTGGGTGTGGGACTGGCCGCGTTGCTGACCGTGGGGCTGTGGGTCGCGCAGTGGTACTCCGAGCCCGCCATGGTGCAGGACGCGGGGTTCGTGCCGCTGGAGGCGGTGGGGCTCGAGGTCGAGGAGGGGATCGAGTTACCGGTCGGGGTGTCCGGGGCCGAGTCCGTGTCCGAGTCACTGTCCGTGTCCGAGTCCGAGTCCGAGGCGGAGGGCCGCCCCCCCGAGGCCGAGATGAGGAGGGCCTCGGTTCGACGCGCTTCCGACCCGGTGGCCATTCCCAGGCCATCGTCATCCCTGGCGCCGATCCCGCCCGCGCCGGTCCTCGCGATGGCGCCCCCCACGGGATCGCTCGACGTGCCGCCGCCGGCGTTTGCGGAGATCGATGCCGACTGGTGTGGCGAGCAGGTTCAGGCGGCCATGGCCAGCCTGCCCGAGGGGGACGACGCCGAGACCTTCGCGCCGTACTTCTTCGTCTTCGGCGGACCCGACGATCTGGACCGGATGCCGCTGAAGAGCACGCATGCGGACGTGGAGATCGCGGGCGTGATCGCCGAGGTCACCGTCTCCCAGGTCTACCGCAACGACGGCGAGCGCACCCTCGAGGCGATGTACCTCTTCCCGGCCTCCACCCGCGCCGCGGTCCACGCCATGACCATGACCGTCGGCGACCGGGTCATCGAGGCGACGATCCGCGAGCGCGAGGAGGCCCGCGAGGAGTACGAGCAGGCCATCGAAGACGGCAAGACCGCGTCCCTGCTCGAGCAGCAGCGGCCCAACGTGTTCCAGATGATGGTGGGCAACATCCTGCCGGGGGACGAGGTCACCGTGGAGCTGGTGTACTCGGAGCTGATCGTGCCCGAGGAGGGGGCCTACGAGTTCGTCTACCCCACCGTGGTGGGGCCCCGGTACACGGGCGCGAACGACAGCGTGGCCGACGGGCCCCGGGGCTGGACCGCCCAGCCGACCCTCCACGAGGGGGAGGACGCCTTCCACGCCACGGGGATCGACGTGGCGCTGCACAGTGGCATCCCCCTGGCCGAGGTCTTCAGCCCCAGTCACGAGATCGCGGTGGAGTTCGACGACCGCGCCCGCAACGCCGAGGTCCACGTGGCCCGGGCCGCCGAGCAGGGGAACCGGGATTTCGTGCTGCAGTACCGGCTGGCCGGTGACGGGATCCAGAGCGGGCTGATGCTCTACCCCGGCGAGGACGAGGGGTTCTTCCTGCTGATGGTCGAACCCCCCGAGCGGGTGGCGGTGGAGCAGGTGGTCCCCCGGGAGTACGTGTTCATCCTGGACGTGTCCGGGTCCATGCACGGCTTCCCCCTGGACGTGAGCAAGTCGGTGATGAAGCAGCTGCTGCCCTCGTTGCGGCCGGAGGACGAGTTCAACGTCCTGCTGTTCGCCGGCAACAGCGCGGTGTTCTCGGAGTCCGGCTCGGTAACCGCATCGCCGGAGAACATCCGCCACGCCCTGGGCTGGATCGACACCGCCCACGGATCGGGGGGCACCGAGTTGCTGCCCGCCATGCAGCGGGTCGCGCAGCTGCCCCGCACCGCGGGCATGTCCCGGATCCTGGTGGTGGCCACCGACGGGTACGTGACCGTGGAGCGCCAGACCTTCGACCTGATCCGGGAGAACCTCTCGGACGCCAACCTGTTCTCCTTCGGCATCGGCAGCGGGGTGAACCGCTTCCTGATCGAGGGCATGGCCCACGCGGGCCGGGGCGAGCCCTTCGTGGCCCTGGACGAGTCCGGCGGCGCTGAGACCGCGGAGCGATTCGTCGAGTACGTCTCCTCCCCCGTGCTGCAAGGGGTCGACGTGGCCTTCCATGGCGTGGACGCCTACGACGTGGAGCCCGAGGCCCTGCCCGACCTGTTCGCGGCGCGGCCGGTGGTGGTCTACGGCAAGTACCGGGGACGGCCCACGGGCCGGATCACGGTCAGCGGCCACGTGGCCGGCGGCGAGTTCGAGGCCGAGCTGGACCTGTCCGACGCGGTGGTCAGCGAGGACGCCGAAGCGCTGCGCTACCTGTGGGCCCGCGAGCGGGTGCGGCAGCTGGCGGACCTGGACGGCCTGGACGGCCAGGAGCTGCACAAGGAGGACGTCACCCGGCTCGGGCTCGACTACCACCTGCTGACCGACTACACCTCCTTCGTGGCGGTGGACCGGGTGGCGCGGGCCGACGAGGTGCCGTGGGCCGTGGACCAGCCGTTGCCCCTGCCCCAGGGGGTCAGTGACCTGGCCCTGCCCGCCGATCCCACCCAGCACGCCTCCATCGGTGCGGTGAACCAGTGCACCGGGGGCGGGACGGGGCTCGGCGGCCTCGGCACCCACGGCTCCGGCATGGGGGGTGGGGGCTCCGGGTACGGCATCGGCGCCGCCGGTCTCGGCAGCAAGGGCGCCTCGGGGTACGGCACCGGCGGCGGCTACTTCGGCCGCAAGTCCTCGTCCAAGGTCGCGTCCGTGTCCGGCGAGCCGATCATCCTGGGCAGCATCGACCGGGCCTCCATCGAGCGCGTGATCAAGCGCCACCTGAACCAGATCCGCTACTGCTACCAGCGGGAGTTGCAGAAGGACCAGGACCTGGCGGGCAAGATCACCGTCAAGTTCGTGATCGCCGCCGACGGCACCGTGGCCTCGGCCCAGGTGGACGCCTCCACCCTGAACAACCCGGTCCTCGAGCGTTGCGTCGTGGCTCGCTTCACGCGGATGAAGTTCGCAGCTCCGGCCGGCGGAGGGGTGGTGATCGTGCGCTACCCGATCGTGTTCAGCGTGGCCGAGGAGACGTGATCAGCACCCGTCGGCGGTGCAGGTGTCCTTGATCGCCTGGCATGCGGCCGGCGCGCAGGATTCGGTGTCCCACACGCCATGGGATTCGGCCAGGGCCTCGAGCTCGATCTCCCAGCTGCTCTTGTTCTCTGCGACCATCCGCAGGCCGTCCCGGTACCGGATCATGGCGTCCTGGCGTTCCACCAGCGCGTCGAGTCCGTCGTCCACGGCCGGCGGGGCGCGGTAGACGGGTCTGGTGGGCATCTCGGTGGGTGTCGTCGGTGTCGCCGAATCCAGGACGACCTGCAGAGCAGCTGCACAGGCATCGCAGCCCTCGGCATCCCCCAGCCTCTCGATCTGCTTGCCGACGGTCGGCCGGAGCGAGTCGACGGCCGCGGACAGGTGCTCCACGTCGGTCGTCAAGAGCTCGAGGTTGCCGCACTCGTTCTCGTAGTCCTCGATGGACCGGCGGAACTGCTCCCTCTGTTGGCCCAGGGGGTCGTTACAGCAACCGCAGAGGATCAGGGTGACCAGGCTGGCGGCGTGGATGAATCGCATGACACCTCCCGCGAAGTGCCGGGGAGGATAGCAGTAGAGCCATCGAGGATCAGCTCGCCGGGCGCATGGTCTCCAGCGACTGGAAGGAGATGTGCTGGACCTCGCCGCTGGTCTCGGCGTGGCCGAAGCGGATGGCGTCGGCCTGGCGGAGCAGGGACTCGGCCTTGCGGGCGAAGCCGCGGCTGTCCAGCAGGTGGGCGGCGCGGATCAGCTCCACGGCGGCCTGGTCGCGGTTGTCCAGCTTGCGGTGGAGCTCGCCGAGCTGCTGGCGCAGCCGGGGATCCCGCGGGTGTTGGTCCACCTCCACTTGCAGAACGCGCAGTCGCCGGGACAGCTTGCGTCGCCCGACGGTGGAGGACAGGGCCTGGAACCAGCGAGGTCGAGTCTCTCTCATGAACACCGCTCCAATGAGCTGACCTTAACCGGAAAAACCACAAAATCCATAAATTAACGAAAGAAGGGTGTGGATGGGCGTTGCGGCGGCCTGACACGGCGGGACCGGCCCGCCGTGGCACCCGACCCGGACCTGGCTGGAAGGATCCGGGGGACTCTAGAGGTAGCCCGCCAGGATGTGGACGGTGTCGTCGTCGCGGATGTAGGCGTAGCCGATGTCGTCCATGCGGATGGTGAGGCCCTCGGCGATGGAGTAGGTGGTGGAGTTCTCGGAGATCAGGGCGCCCTCGGGGGTGTACTCGAAGTGCCAGACCTCCTGGCCGTCGCCGATGTTGTAGGCGTAGGTCTCGCCGAGCACGAAGTTGTCGCCGCGCAGGGGGATCTCGGGGTGGCGCTGGCGGTAGGAGTCGAAGCCGTAGTCGTTGAAGTTGGGGGTCGATCGCACCACGTGGGCGACCTCGTTGGCGCCGTCGTCGAAGAACTTCATCTCCAGCTCGTCGTCGGACGAGCGCCACAACAGGACGAACTCGCCCTCGTCGTTCATACCGATGGTGTGGCCGTCGTACCAGTAGTGGTAGCCGACGTTGATCTGGACCGGTGAGCCGTCGACCCAGTTCCAGGCCGAGTCGAAGCGGCGGTAGTAGATGCCGTCGCCGCTGTGGATCTGGGCGGTGACGATCCCGGCGCCGGTGCTCTGGTCCATGGCCACGTGGGTGCCGTACCAGGCGCCGATGTTCATGCCTTGTTCGGTGCTCAGCACGGTGCCGGTGTCGTCGATCCAGGCCACCAGGGTCTCCCCGGTGGAGTAGGCCAGGACCACGTAGCCCTCGTCGTCGATGGCCGCGTCGAAGAACTCG
Organism: uncultured Rickettsiales bacterium; assembly: GCA_964542165.1. GTDB lineage: Bacteria > Myxococcota_A > UBA796 > UBA9615 > CAYRNR01 > CAYTBN01. Next base: position 638 of record CAZITQ010000280.1, on the reverse strand, counting down.
TAGTAGTCGTACACGCCGGCGAAGACCTCGGCGTCCTCGACCAGGGGCTGGCAGTCCGGGTCCAGGTAGGAGTACCGCAGCGTCTCGACGCCCGGGTCGTAGTCCCGCCAGGCCACGAACACGTTCTGGGACTCCCGGGAGACGTAGATCGCCACCGCGTTGGTGGAGTCGTAGGTCCCGGTCGCGAACTCGGCCCGGCGCAGGGAGCGGTCGGGCTCGTAGCAGGTGACCCGGATCTCCCCCCCCGTCGCCCGGACCGTGGCCATGAAGCCGTCGGCGGCCACGTCGTGCTCGGGCAGATCGGGGCCCACGTAGATGTCCATCTCGGTGTCCCCGTCGCAGTCGTCGGGGATGCCGTCGCCGTCCATGTCCAGGTTGTCGTCCCCGTTGGGGCAGACGTCGTCGGCGTCACACACCCCGTCGCCGTCGGCGTCCCCGCCGCCCGCGATTCCGTCGCAGTCGTGGTCGATCCCATCGCAGGGTTCGGGGGCGCCCGGGTACACGTCGGCGGCGCCGTCGTCGCAGTCGCCGTCACAGTCGGCGTACCCGTCCCCGTCGCCGTCGATCTCGTCCGCGGGCACGTCGCCGTCGCAGTCGTTGTCCAGGCCGTCGCACAGCTCCAGCGCACCCGGGTAGAC
>CAZITQ010000279.1:0-11105 GCA_964542165.1 uncultured Rickettsiales bacterium | reverse complement strand
ACGAGCGGGCGGGTGCGAGACAGGTCCTGGTCCGCCTCTTCGCCCGGGAGAAGGAGAGCACCGGCGCCATCGCGGTGCTGCACCTGCTGGACGGCATGACCCTCGAGGAGGTCGCGGACCTGGTGGGGCTCTCGGTCTCGGGGGTCCGCAAGCGGCTGCGGGTCCTGCGGGCGCGGCTCGAGGAGCTGGACGGCGAGGGCGGGTAGGCGAGCGTGCGCCGGGGGGCTCAGCCCCGGGCCGGGTTGAGCTCGATGCCCACCGCGAACCCGGGCCACAGCCACAGGGTTCCCTCCTCGCCGAAGGGCTGGCCGTGGACGTGGTAGGGGAGGCCGGGACGGACCTCGTAGCGCGACTGCCAGTCCAGCAGCTCGTTGAAGGTGACCCCGATCCAGATCCGCAGCGGGCGCACCACACGGACGCCGAGCATCAGCCGCTCGGTGGCCAGCATGGGGGCGGGCCAGTGCCAGGAGGAGAGGGGCATGATGCCGTGGGCACCGGCGTCCAGCTCCAGGTACATCACCCGCGAGAGGGGCAGGTGTAGACCCATCACCGCACCGGCCGACCAGTGGCCGCCCTCGCGGCGGGGATCGAGGCCGACCTGGATCCCCGTGTAGGTGTAGCGAGCCCGGAACCGGGCGCCCAGGTTCACCGGCGCCACGTCGCTGACGAACAGGTCGAGCCCCACCCCGTGGCGCCGGGTGACGCCGATCAGGCCGATGGACGCGTCCGCGTCGTCGGCGATGTTGACGGCGCCGATCTGCACCCCACGGGCCCTGCCCGCGACCACGTTGACCGCGCCCACCTGCACCCCGTGCAGTTCTCGCCCCACGTTGATCCCGCCCACCTGGACCCCCCACACGGTCCGGGCATGGTTGAGGCCGCAGGAGAACTGGGCGCCGCGCAGTGTGCCCCCGACCGAGCCCACGGCGCCGGTCACCTGGACACCCTGGACCGCCTCGTCGACCCTCCCCCCCAGGGGCGAGAGCTCGAACCCCTCGATGCGGGTCGCGTGACCGAAGATCAGGTTCAGGGCCACGTGGTTGACGACCTTGCGGTCGCGGAACGCCCGGTTGACGAGCAGGGGAGGGAATAGGCCGGTGGTGACCGGGACGACCCGGTAGCCGGGGCGCTGGAGAACCAGCGTGTGGTCGGACCCTCCGGCCGCGCCGCCACCACCCCCGCGCTGGCGGGTCGCCTCGGCCACACCCGCCCGCAGGGCGCTGCGGACCAGGGTCGCCGTGCCGCCGTCGGGTAGTGTCAGGTCCGCCTCCCACAGGGCGCCGTCGTCGTCCACGACGATCCCGTAGATCCCGGGCTCGAGGGCCAGGAGCACCGCCGGCGCCGCCATGGGCTTGTACAGCTCGGCCGCCAGCGCCCCCTCCCCGTCGCGGACGAAGACCCGCCCGTGGACCTCCCCCTCGATGACGAGCCGGGCCGACGTGCGCCGCAGGTCCGTCATCACCAGATCCCCGCTCCCCACCAGCTGGATGTCGTACGAGGGGTGCTGGGCGCCCCCCTGGGTCGTCAGGGTTCGCTCCAGGGTCTCGTCGTATGCGAAGCGGTAGGCCTCGTTGAGGGTGATCTGGCGGTCCCCGTTCACGTCGGCCGCGCCCCTCAGACCGGTGGCCAGGTAGTGGGTGAAGAACGACCCGCCCACCCGGTCGGACTCCTGGGCGGCCTCGCTGTCCGAGCTCGAGGTGAGAAAGGCGTGTCCGGTCACCGCCGCGGCGTCCGCCAGGAAGGGCTCCCGTCGCGCGCCGCCCTTCAGACGGGTCATGGCGCCTGAAGCGCAGGAGTCGAGGATTCCCACCCGGACGTCCGCCGGAATCTTGCCGATGAGCTCCCGCAGGCGGTCGTAGCCCACCCGCTGGCTCCCGAGCAGCAGCCCCTCTTCGTCCGAGTGGCCGGAGTAGTAGAAGAAGAACTGCGTGGGGGCGCCGGCGGCCCGTCCCCCCTCGACGGCGCTGGCGACGGCCGCGAAGGCCTGCCCCAGGTCCGCGGGGCTCGGCTCCACCAGGACCGAGCGGTCGCCGGCCCGGAGCCCGCCCAGGTCCCGCAGGACGCGGTCGATGGTGTCCACGTCGGAGCCCGCGTAGCGCAGGATCGCCCGGTCGTCGGGCCCGTGGTTCGCGCCCACGAGGAGGGCGAACCGGCGCGGCCCCTCGGCGGAAGCCGGCGCCGCGCCGGCCCCGAGGGCGGTGGACCCGAGGATCGCCAGGATCGCCAGCGTTCGCATCGTGGAGCTCATGGTTCCTCCTTGAGCAGGGTGACCGCGGTCATCCGCCAGCCCGAGGGGAGGTCGGCGGGGGGCTCCCCTTTCGTCAGACCCAGGGCGTCGCGGCTGAGGCGCACGGCGCGGCTCACCTCCAGCGGCGCGTCCGCGGTCACGAACACGAAGCGCTCGAAGGCCGGCGCATCGTCCAGCTCGAAGGCGTGGGGCAGGGGAACCTCCCCCAGGGGCTCGAGGGCCGTCGAACCCCCGCCGCGCTCCGGGTGGTGGAGGGTCACGCGGCCGGCCCCGTCCTCGGAGTAGATCACGCCGTGGGGCTGCCCCGCGGCCTGGTAGCTGACCTGCAGCAGGTCGCCGGCGGCCACCCGGTCCCGCGGTTCGAGGCGGAGGGGATGGTCTCCGGACTGCCGGTAGATCCTCAGGCGGGGTTCGAGACCCTTGATCCGGGTGGCCTCGAGCGTCTCCACGTCGCCGGCCGGGGGGGCGCCCCGGAAGAGGGGCGTCGCGAGCAGGAGCGCCGCTGCTGCGACGGTGCCGACCGCCAGGACCGCACCGGCGGTCCGACGCCGTCGGATGGCGCCGGAGGCCTTTGCCCGGGCCTCCACCGAGACCACCACCTGGCGGGGCGGGTAGTTCGACAGGACCTCCCGGTCGTCCGCATCGAGGGCGGTGAGCGCCGGCTCCGCCTCCTCCCCCAGGCGATCGCGGACCACCCGCGCCCGGTCCTCTGGGAGCTCCCCCAGTCGCAGCTGCTCGACGAACAGCTGCGGTACTCGGTCTCGGTCTCGCTCGGCCATGGTTGTCTCCCGGCTCGGGTCCAATCGCTGGAACACCGGTCGCCCGGAGATTTGTCACCCGGCCCGGAACAGCAGCTGCAGGTAGCGCACGTGACCGAGGAAGGCGTCCGGATCGGTGCGCTCCAGGTAGTACTCGCGAAGGTGGCGCAGATCCCGCAGCTGGCGGGAGAACAACAGGGCGAGGGCCCGGGACTTCCACGGCGAGGTGGCTCGCAGGAACTGCTCGAGTCCCTCCACCAGGGGAGGGAGGTAGCGCGCCATGGCGTCCCGCAGCAGGGCCAGGGTCGGCGCCGTCTCGCGGGAGATGTCCCACCGCTCCACCAGGGACAGCCCGTGGGACCGGGCCCCTCGAACGAAGGGTCGCTCGACGTTGATCACCTCGCAGAACGCGTCGCTGTAGCCCCGGCGGAACATGCCGGAGACCAGCAGGTGGCCACCCGGGAGGAGGTAGCGGCGGCACTGGCGGAAGCCCGCGTCGGCCTCGAAGTAGTTCTGGGACTCGCTCATCAGGATCGACTCGAACCCCTCCTCGGCGTCGAAGGCCTCGAAACGGGAGGGCACGAATCGCACCCCGGCCGCCGGCGGCTGGAAGAAGCGGCCGTGATTGCGGTCCGGCGAGATGGCGGTGACCCGGTGCCCGGTGGAGGCGAAGGCCCGCGCGACGTCGCCGGTGCCGCACCCCACGTCCAGCAGGCGCCCGGGGGGACCGGGGATCAGGTCGAGCAGGCGTCGCGTGTACCGGGCCTGGGCCGTCCGGACCCCCTCGATGGTGGCCGGATCCCCCGGCTCCCAGAGGCCGTAGTGCAGGGAATCCAGTCCGAGGATCTCCGTGCAGACGAAGAGCTCCAGATCGAGTCCGTCGTAGTCGGTGGGGTAGCGGCGCTCCCCCGCGGCACGCCGGGTGCGCCCCCGGGGAGCGGCGGGGGGATCGAGGGCGAGTCGGGGCAATCGAGCGGCGGATGACGGCATGGCGTGCTCCAGGTGATGGGTTCACCCGACCGAACACCGGGGAGGCCGCACCGTGTCACCGTGGGCCCCGCCCCCGACCCGGGCTCGGGCCGCGTCCTGCTATGCTGCGGCCGGAGGTCGATCATGCGCTGCCGCCCACGTCCGGCACTTCCCGCAGCCGTGCTCGCGCTGCTCTTCGGACTGGGCTGTCCAGGCGGTTCCGACGACGACACGACCGTTCCGGGCGACGACGACACCAGCGGAACCGGCGACGACGACAGCGGTGACGACGACACCGGCGACGACGACACCGCGCCGGTCCCGTTGACCGTGGTCTCGTCGGCCCCCCCGGCGCTGTCCCCCGACCTCCCCCTCGACGGGGTGATCCAGCTGGCCTTCTCCACCGACGTGGACCCCGGCACCCTCACGGACCAGACCGTGGTGCTGGTGGCGGCCCAGACCGGGCATCGGGAGGTGACCCTGTACTACGACGACGCCACGCGCACCCTGACGGTGACGCCGGCCGAGGCGCTGTGGCCCGGGGAGCCGGTCCGGCTCACCCTCACGGATGGGGTCACGGATCTGTCGGGCGCCGGGATCGAGACCGTGGTCGAGGGCGTGCCGATGTACGTGGGCACGTCGCTGTCCTACTGGGCCGAGGTCCCGGTGGAGGGGGCGCTCTTCGAGTCGTCGCCGTCGTGGATCTCGACCGAGGCGGACCGGTCGATCACCGCCCGTTTCGGCGACCTGGACCGGGACGGGTGGCTGGACGTGGCCGTGGCCAGCGGGGAGATGCACGACGAGGACCCGGTGCGGATCTACCGCAACCACGGGGGCAGCCTGGAGACCGCGGCCAGCTGGGCCAGCGAGGGCAGCGCGATCCACTTCGGCGTCGACCTGGGGGACGTGGACCGGGACGGCTGGCTGGACATGGCCGTGGGCAAGCGGGACGGCGAGACCCTGCTGTTCTCCAACGACGGCACCGGCTGGCCCCTCACCCAGCCGGACTGGCAGTCGTCGTCGGTGTTCATCACCCGCGCCGTGGCCTTCGGCGACGTGGACAACGACGGCTGGCTCGACCTGGCGGTGGCCAACACCTACGCCGACATCGAGGGCACCGAGCTGCCGGGGTACAACGAGGTCTTCGGCAACGAGGGCGGCGAGCTGGGGGTCGACTCCGACTGGCAGTCCGAGGACGACCGGTTCAGCCGGTCGGTGGTCTGGGCCGACATCACAGGCGACGGCCTCCTGGACCTCTGCTTCGCCAACATGTGGGAGGGGCAGACCTGCTACCACAACCGCGGGGGCAGCTTCCCGCCCTCGGCGGACTGGCAGTCCGCGGACGAGGACCAGACCCGGCAGATCGCGGCCCACGACTTCGACCGCAACGGCTGGATCGACCTGGCGGCGGTCAACGAGGCCGGGCACGCCAGGGTCTACCTGAACCTGGGCGGCGAGCTGGAGACCGAGGCATCCTGGGTTCTCTCCCAGTACCGAAAGGGGGTCTCGGTGGCGGCGTCGGACCTCGACGGGGACGGCTGGCCCGATCTGGTCTTCGGCCACTCGTGGGAGCACACTGAACCCTTCGACGGCGAGCACAACACCAAGACCGCCTACCTCATGAGCGGCGGCCACCCCAATTCCGAACCGGACTGGACCTCGGCCGACGTCAACAACAGCTGGGGGCTGGCCCTGGGGGACGTGGATCGGGACGGGGACCTGGATCTCTTCGCCGCCGAGCGGGACGACGGCCCCGTCGGCGCCGAGAAATAGTTGTATATGTACGAGTAGGGAGGGTGCTCAGGCGCTCCCCGACCGGGGCACGCGGGAGGGATCGAGCTCGATGGGGGGCAGGCCGTGGACGCGGCGACTGTCGTTGACCATCGGGCAGCTGGCCACGCACTTGCAGTCCTCGAGCAGTTCGGGCTTCTCCCGGGCGTCCACGAACAGGTCGCGCGCCGCCTGCTGGCGCTCGCCGTTCCACACGCCATCGAACCCCAGGTCCACCAGGCTGCCGAAGCTGTAGCTGTGTCCCATGCCGTCGGAGCAGCAGGACCGGACGTGGCCGTCGTAGGTCACGTTGATCGCCTTGTAGAACCAGTAGCAGGTGTGGGGCGGCTCGCCTGCGATGAGCTTCTTCCAGGTCTCGGGGCGCACGTCGTTGAGGCTGAGGCGGTCGGCGCCCGAGCCCACGACCATCCGCTTGACCTCCTCCACCTGGTGCACGTTGTGGTCGAAGATCAGGAACTGCCAGTCCGTGAACGGCGTGGGGCTCCCCAGCCGCTGTTTGGCGTCGGCCAGCGCCCGCAGGTTGAGCAGGCATTTCTCCAGCGAGCCGTTGATCCGGTACTTCTCGTAGATCTCCTGGGTCGTGCCGTCGATGGAGCAGATCAGGTAGTCCAGGCCCGCGCGGACGACCTCCTCCAGGTCCAGGGCGTCGCAGCTCTGCAGGTTGGTCGACATGGTCGTCGCCACGCCCGCGGTGTGGCAGTACGAGATGATCTCGGAGATGTGCTTGTTGATGAACGGCTCTCCGGCGCCGTCGAGGCGCACCATGATCAGGTCGTCCCGCAGCTCGTCGAAGATCCGCTTGAAGGTCGAAAACGGCATCACGCCGTTGGGCAGCTCGTTGTCGCCGGCGCCGGTGCGACAGAAGGGGCAGCGCACCGAGCAGATGTTGGTCGGCTCCAGGTGGAGCACGTAGGGCCGGCCCTTGACCCGGACCGCCCGGCGCCGCGACTCCAGTTCGACCCGCGCGGCGTTGAGGAGCTTGCGGGGCGTCAGGTAGTGGTGCAGGCGCGGGCCCAGCGCCGACAGGTACTTGCGGCTGGTCTCGCCCTCGGACAGGGCGTACTTCTTCTTGGAGAACGAGCGCAAGGGCACAACCTCCGCCCGGCCCTGATGCCAGGCTGACGCATACCTAGCCGTGGATTCCGGTCCCTGTCAACGGGATTGGGCGCTCTGCGGTAAGCTGCCCGGTCAGGGCACTCCTCCGTTGCGGGGCACGGGTGCCGGAGGTACGGCGGTTTGATCCCCGATCGGTTCAGGGCCCGGCTGGGCGACATCGCACTCACGTCGATGGCTCGCTTCTTCGTGCCCGAGATCCACCTGGTGGTGGACTCGCAGGGGAACCTGGACGGGGATCGGCTGGGGCGGGCGATGCGTCTCTTGCTGGACGCGGAGCCGATCCTCGGCTGCCGCTACGTCTCACGCTGGTTCCGGCCGTACTGGCAACGCCTGGGGCCGGACGAGCTGGACGAGGCGGCGCGGATCGACGAGGAGGAGGCCATCGGCCCCGCCCGGGAGGAGGCGACCCAGCGGTTCTTCGGCGAGCCGATCCCGGGCGACCAGGGGGCCAGGGTCCGTTGCCTCTGGCTCCGGGGCGGCGAGGGCGACCGGCTGGTCCTCAAGCTGCACCACCAGGTCGCCGACGCGGCCGGAACCAAGCAGATGGCCTACCGCCTGGCCCGGATCTACACCCGGCTGGGGGCGGAGCCGGACATCGCGCCCCTGCCCCACATGGGCAGCCGCAGCCAGCGACAGGTGTATGGACAGTTCGGGTTCCTCGCCCTGCTGGGAATGCTCCGCCGGTACGCCGTCGACGCCTGGCAGAGTCGCGTCCCCCGGCGCAGCCTCCGACTTCCCATGGGCGAGCAGGCGGACGGCCCCCCCCGGTTCCAGGCGCTGTGCGTCGGCGGCCCTCGCCTGCGGCGGCTGCGGGAGAACTTCGGGGGCGCCACCCTCAACGATCTCATGGTCACCGCCTTCGTGCGCGGCGCGGCCGGCATCGCCAACTGGCAGGGCCCGGGCACCGTCCGCCTGGTGGGGACGGTGGATCTACGCCGCTACCTGCCCGAGGGGCAGGCCGACGCCCTGTGCAACCTGAGCTCGTTCATGTTCCCGCGCTTCGGCAGGGATCTGGGTCCGACCTTCGAAGACACACTGCTGAAGGTCAAGGCCTGCATCGACCGCCTCAAGGCCGACCACTTCGGGCTCGGATTCAACCTGGGTAGCGGCCTGGTCGCGTCCCTCCTCCCCGCCGGAGTCGTTTCCGCCCTGCTGACGGCGATCCTTCGCAGCGACCGCCGTGCGGGTACCATGCCCCCCGTGCTCACGAACATGGGACCCATCCATCCCGAGCGACTCGCCATGGGATCGGTTGCCCTGGATCACGCCTACCTGGTGGTACCCGCGGCCTTCCCCGACCTCTTCGCCCTGGGGGTGTCGGGCTGCGGCGACCGGATCACCATCACCGGGTGCCACTTCGATCCGGCGCTCACCGGGGACCAGCTGGCCGCGATCCTCGGGGCGATGGACGACGAGCTGCCGGACTGAGGGGAGGGGGCAGTCGGGTGGTTCCCGGCGCTGCGGTCAGGCCGTCTGGGTGTGGAAGCCGTCCGTGTCGATGCCCCGGATCCGGTAGGTGGGGTCGTTGCGGAAGCTGCTGAAGATCGCCGTGAACGCCACCGCCACCCGCGCCATCAGGGGTTTGTCGTCGTACAGCGCTTCGAGCTGACGGGTGAGAGTGGCCTTGTCGGGCGCGTCGAAACGCTCCGAGAACAGGCCGTCGAGCGGGCGGCGTTCGTTCTGCGCCGTCACCCGCTCTATGGACCCCCGCGCGGTGTAGTCCATCACCTCGGTCAGCACGGCCCGCTGCTCGTCTGGGTTGCGCACGTGGTAGGTGAACAGGTGCAGCAGGATCCGCGACGCCTCCTCCACACTCGCCACGCACAGCGCCTCGAACAGCCGGCGCGTGGCCGGCCCCGCCAGGTCGAGCCCGTCCCGCCGGAGCAGGGAGAGGAACACCGCGTTCTTGGACAGCTGGTACAGCCGGTGGGCGCCATTGATCTTGCCCGGCACGTGGTGGGTCGACTCGACCTCCTCGATCGCCGTGCGCGTCGCGAACAGCACCTCGAACACCTGGCGGAATCCGTCCACGGCGGTGGAGCGGTCCCACAGGTCGACCCGCAGGTCGTAGGTGTTGTCGAGCCGGTCGGCCAGCTTGAGCCGCACCATCTCCGGGGCTTCCCGGGCCCGGCTGAAGATCCGGCCCAGGTAGGCGTGGTAGGGCTCGTCCGAGCTCTTGGTGTGGACCTCGATGGCGTCGTTGAGCCACCGGGCGTCCGACTCGGGGAGCCGGTCCAGCAGCGCCCGGTAGCGTCGCTCCAGTTCCTCCCACCTGCCCGGGTCGAACTTGGACGCGTGGATGTCCTCGAGCTTGTCGTGGAGCAGGGCCGCCATCCGCTCCTTGGGTGGTGCGCCCTCCACGGTGCGATCGAGAATCGCCATCACCCGGATCGGGTGCAGGATGGCGGCGGGGCCCAGGCGTCGGCGCGTCTCGCCGTACGCGTCGCGCAGGTACTGCAGGGTGTCCAGCAGCAGCCGCTCCTCCCCGCCCGGGAGGCGCCTCGGCAGGACCTGGAACAGCAGGGCCCGCCAGTTGATGGGATCGCCGGAGAGCTGGTAGTGGAGAGCCGCCGAGAGCGCCAGGAACTCCTCGGTCGTGAACACCGGTTGCATGGGCACCGCGCGCGTACCGGGAGCTGGGCCGGCCGCGTACCCCGACCGTACCAGGTTCGGTGGGGCGCCAACAACGGGTATGATGCGCCTCGTCGCGCGGGAGAGAAGTTGCTGTCCACCCCCCGAATCCGCCTCGTCGGGATCCTGCTGACCGGGTGCTCGCTCGCCGGCTGGGGGGGCGTGGGCTGCGCCGATGGTCCCGTGGGGGACGACGACGACAGCGCCGAACCCGCTGCCCCGTTCTCCCTGGTCGACCTGGAGTTGATCGACCATCCCGACAACGTGCTGTCGACCTTCGTCCGCTGGACCACCGACGTGCCCGCCAGCTCCCGCGTGGAGTTCGGCGAGGGGGGGGAATACCGGTTCTTCGTCGAGGAGCCCGAGCTCGTCGTGGAGCACGAGCTGTTCGTCTTCGGGCTCCACCCCAAGTCGGCCTATCAGCTGCGGGCGATCTCCCGCGACGCCGCCGGGGCAGAGGTCGCATCCGACGCCCAGCAGCTGCTGACCGCGGCCTTGCCCTTCGACCCCGCCGCCTTCCATGTGGTGACCCACGACCCGGAGCGGATCCAGCCCGGCTGGACCCTGCTCAACGCGATGGTGGGCCAGATCGTCGCGCCCACCATCGCCATGATGATCGACGACCAGGGCAAGCCGGTCTGGTACCACGAGCTGGAGGGGGCCCCGACCTTCGGTGATGTGGAGGTCACCCTGGTCGACGGCGAGCACGTGCTCATCGGGGGGTGTGTCCCACCTTCGACCCACCCGGTCCTCGTGGACCTGCGCGGGGAGGTGGTGTGGCAGGGGCCGCAGCAGGCGGCCCAGGCGTACGGCCAGGGCGCCATGCACCACACCTTCCAGCGGTTGCCTTCCGGGGACTTCGTGACCCTGACCTACGACCTGCAAGACGGCGTCATGATCGACGTGATCGAGCAGTTCGACGCCGACCTGCAGCCCCGCTGGAGCTGGCACGCGGGCGACCACCTCTCCGAGGCCACAGAGATGCACCTCCACGGCAACATGGTCTCGGTGGACGAGGACCTGGACGTGGCCTATTTCCACGCCCATCAGCTGGGTCAGCTGTTCCAGATCGACCGCGGTGACGGGAGCGTCCGGTGGACCTTCGGCGAGGGCGGGGACTTCACCGTGCTCTCCGACCCGCAACACCCCTGGCCCCAGTACGCCCACGCGCCCGAGTTCCTCGAGAACGGAAACCTGCTGCTGCACGACAACGGCGACGGGGACAGTCGGGGATTCACCCGGGCCGTGGAGTACGCCATCGACGAGCAGGCGATGACCGCCGAGCTGGTCTGGGAGTACCCCGGGGAGGCGGACGACTTCTGGTACAACTACGCCTGGGGGGACGCCGACCGGCTGGACAACGGCAACACCCTCATCGTCAGTGGCAGCATGATCCCCTGGGACAGCCAGAGCCGTCTGCTGGAGGTCACCCCGGAGGGGGAGGTGGTCTGGGAGGTCTGGATGGGCACCCCTGACGGCGGCCTGGCCGGCGCCTACATGGCCCAGCGCGTCCCCGTGCTGGTGGGGGAGATCGGGGGCTAGGAGCGTGTCGGGGATTGATCCACGACAGGCTCCTCCCGTGCCCAGGCCGT
>CAZITQ010000278.1:0-11258 GCA_964542165.1 uncultured Rickettsiales bacterium | reverse complement strand
ACCCCGAGCCCGACCCCGAGCCCGACCCCGAGCCCGACCCCGAGCCCGACCCCGAATCCGAGTCCGAGCCCGAGTCGGAGCCCGAGGACGAGGAGCCCGAGGGCGAACCCCAGCCCATCGTCGACGATCCCCACGCGGTGGTGATCGAGGACGTGACCCCCGGGGCCGACCTGGATCCCCTGCGCGAGGTCCTCGCGGACACGGCGCCCTTCCTCGCCGAGCCCCACCGGCTCGCCGACGTGGGCCGCAAGATGCCCAACGTGATCACCAACCTCACCGGCGAGCAGACCGAGGCGATCCGGATCGAGCTGGGCAAGGTGCCGGCCCTGTTCAGCGCCGGCCACGAGCGCGAGGTCCTCGTGGGTCAGCTGCTCCCCTACCGCGTGGGACCGGAAGATCCCGCGCCGGACTCGGTCGAGGAGCCCTCCGTCCAGGAGGTGCGCCAGCCGCGACCCCGCCACCGGTTCGAGGCCGAGATCACCTTCCCCGACGAGGAGGCGAGTCTGTCCCACTACCGGGGTCAGGTGGACGCCGAAGAGGTGCTCGAGATGCCGGGGGACTCGGACATGGAGGAGGACAGCGAGTCCTTCGAGTTCCACATCTCCGAGGACGACGACGGCCGCGACGAGATCGGTCCCATCGCGGGTGGGGACGGGGAGGACTTCTCCGAGGAGATGCCCGAGTACGGCGAGCAACCGTCGAACCCCGGGCCCGTGGTCGATGACGACCCCACCCCGGTGCCGGAGGTCCGGGCCGAGCCCGAACCGGCGGTGCAGGCCCCGGCCGAGCCCAAACCGGCAGTGCAGGCCCCGGCCGAGCCCGACGAGGATCCGCAGGATCTCGCTCCTCCGGAGGAGTTCGCGGACCTGGCACCTCCCGACGAGGACCCCACACCGGTCCCCGACGTCCCGGCCGCCCCGGTCGGCGAGCTGGGCGAGCCCGGCGACCTCGCGCTCGAGACGCCTGTCGCCATGCCTGCGGCTTCGGCCGCCGAGCCCCGGGACATCTCCCGGACGCCGGCAGAGGTGCCCCCGACCCAGGCGCCGCCGCAGATCCTGGTCAGCAACCTCTCCGAGGTGCCGGGCCACGACGTCGAGGTCCTGGGCATGGTCACCCATCAATTCGCCCGCAAGGGGGGCGGCGAGGACGCCGAGGCCCGCCGCCGGGTGAGGACCTTCGGTGGCCGCTACCGACGGGCGCTGGAGGACCTGGCCCGCCAGGCCAACGACATGGGCGGAGACACGGTGATCGGCGTGGAGGTCCTCGTCCAGCCCACCGGCTCCGGAGACGGCATGGTCTGGGTCCTGGTCCAGGGCACCGCCTGCCGCCGCTCCCGCCGCTGATCCCGAGGCCGCACCCGCTCCCGCACCCACATCCGCACCCGCTCCCCCGGGCGCGGGAGAAGATGAGGGTGGGTGAAGTTCAGGTCGGGATTCGGGCCCTTTCGCGCGTTACCTGCGCTGCCGGCCGGATGGGAACCGGCCCAATTCCAATCTCTCCCCTTCCGTTTTGCCGAGGAACGTGTTAGCCATCCCACCTCCGGAGCACCGATGGTCGGGCTCCGAGAACACACGCCCTCTGGATCCGGTGGTGGCCTTCGGGTCGAGGATCCCGGCCGTCAGGCCGCGGGGCGGAGGAGGGAGGGGCGACCCTCCCTGAAACCACGGAGAGACGTCATGACCACGATATCTTTGCGCGAATTGCTCGAATCCGGGGTGCACTTCGGCCACCAGGCCAAGCGCTGGAATCCCAAGATGGAGCCCTACATCTTCGGCGTGAAGAGCGGCATCCACATCGTGAACCTTCAGCAGACCGCGACCCACCTGATGCGAGCGTGCAACTTCGCGTCCCAGGTGGTGTCCCGGGGCGGCAAGCTGCTGTTCGTGGGCACCAAGCGACAGGCCCAGGACATCATCCGCGAGGAGGCCGAGAACGCCGGGCAGTTCCACGTGACCAACCGCTGGCTCGGTGGCACGCTGACCAACTTCACCACGATCAAGCAGTCCATCGAGCGCCTGACCTACCTGGAGCAGGCCCGGGACGACGGCAAGTTCGGCTTTCTGACCAAGAAGGAAGCCCTGGGCTACGAGCGCGAGATCAACAAGCTCAAGAAGAGCCTCGGCGGCATCCAGGAGATGAAGAAGCTGCCCGACGCGGTGTTCATCATCGACCCCCGCAAGGAGCGGATCGCGGTCCACGAGACCCGCAAGCTCGGCATCCCGGTCATCGCCGTGGTGGACACCAACTGCGATCCCGACGGCATCGACTACGTGATCCCGGGCAACGACGACGCGCTGAAGGCCATCCGACTGTTCACCTCCAAGATCGCCGGCGCGTGCACCGAGGGTGTCCACATGGCCAAGGACATGTCGCGCGACTCGTACCGTCAGGCCGGCTCGGTCCCGCCCGAGGTCCAGGCCGCTGCGACGGCGGGCCCCGGCCCCGAGGTGGTGGTCATCAAGGGCACGGACGTGCCCAAGGACGAGGCCGACGAGGCCGCAGCGGAGCCGGCCGCGGACGAGCCCGCCGCCGAGGAGGCCCCGGCCGCCGAGGAGGCTCCGGCCGCCGAGGAGGCTCCCGCTGCCGAAGAGGCGCCCGCCGTCGAGGAGGCGCCCGCCGACGAGGAGAAGACCGCAGAGAAGTAAACGATTTCCCGCGCCATCGACGCGGGGGACGAGGGAGAAGCCACCATGTCCATCAGCATGGCTGACATCAAGGAACTGAGGACGGCAACCGGCGCCGGCATCGCCGACTGCAAGAGGGCCCTGACGGAAAGCGACGGCAGCATCGACAAGGCGGTCGAGTTCCTGCGCAAGAAGGGCCTGGCCGCGGCCGCGAAGAAGGCCGGCCGGCTGGCCAGCGAGGGCCTCGTGCACGCCTACATCCACGGCGGCGGCCGCATCGGCGTGCTGCTCGAGGTGAACTGCGAGACCGACTTCGTGGCTGGCACCGACGACTTCAAGGCCTTCGTGCACGACGTGGCCCTGCACATCGCCGCGTACAACCCGCAGTTCGTCAAGCGCGACGACGTGGGCGAGGACGTCATCGCCAAGGAGCGCGAGATCTACCGCGCCCAGGCCATGGAGTCCGGCAAGCCCGAGCACATCGCCGACAAGATCGTCGAAGGCCGACTGAAGAAGTGGTACGGCGAGGTCTGTCTGCTCGAGCAGAACTGGGTCAAGGACCCGGACGTCAAGACCCAGGACGTGCTCACCGAGCTGGTCGCCAAGATCGGCGAGAACGTCTCCATCCGTCGCTTCGAGCGTTTCGAGGTCGGCGAGGGCCTGGAGAAGCGACAGGACGACCTGGCCGAAGAGGTCGCCAAGCAGATCGCCGACAGCTAGAAGACAGGGCGTCGGGCGTCAGGCGTCAGGCGTCAGGCGAAGGAGACGTACTCGCTGCTGGTGGCAGCATCGCCCGGAACGCTCGCGATCTTCCGGACAGGATGTCGAGCGTAGCGAGACGACCTCTTCGCCTGAAGCCTGACGCCTGAAGCCTGATGCCTCTCCAGGGAGGCCCCATGGCCGACGACGTCGTGTACCGGCGTGTCCTGCTCAAGCTCAGCGGCGAGGCACTGCAGGGCGAGCAGGGCTTCGGGATCTCCGAGGCCATGCTCGCTCGGGTGGCCGACCAGCTGGCCGAGGTTCGCGCTGCCGGCGTCCAGCTGGGACTGGTCGTCGGCGGGGGCAACTTCTTCCGCGGCGTCGCCGGTGCGGCGTCGGGCATGGACCGCGTCCACGCCGACCGCATCGGCATGCTGGCCACCTGCATGAACGCGCTGACCCTCAAGGAGGCGCTCACGGCGCGGGACGTGCCCTGCGCGGTGCTGTCCGCGATTCCCCTGGGCACCTTCGCCCAGATCTACGACCGGGACGAGGCGGTCCGCCTGCTGGCGACCGGAGCCGTGGTGGTCTTCGCGGCCGGCACGGGGAGTCCCTACTTCTCGACGGACACCGCCGCGAGCCTGCGTGCGGTGGAGATCGGAGCCGACGCCCTGCTGAAGGCCACCAAGGTGGACGGCGTCTTCGATCGCGATCCCGAGGTCGATCCGTCCGCCACCCACTACCCCCGGCTGACCTACCAGCAGGTGGTGGAGCAGCAGCTGCGGGTCATGGACCTGACGGCCGTGACGTTGTGTCGCGATGCGGGATTGACGATCCGGGTCTTCGACCTTTTCTCATCAGGGTCTATCATGGGGGTCCTCCGGGGCGAGCCCTTGGGCAGCACCATCGAAGGGGGCGAGCGATGAACGAGTACATGGACGAGTGTGTCAAGGAGATGGACGAGGGCGTGGTCGCCCTCAAGCGGGACCTGGGCCGCGTGCGCACAGGTCGAGCGTCCCTCTCGCTGCTGGATGGCATCCGCGTGGACTACTACGGAACGCCGACGCCACTGAACCAGGTGGCCAAGCTCAGCGTGCCCGAGCCACGGATGATCGTCATCGTGCCCTGGGACAAGAGCGTCATGGGCGTGATCGAAAAGGCGATCCAGACCAGCGACCTGGGCCTCAACCCGATCAACGACGGCAAGGTCGTGCGGATCCCGATCCCCGAGCTGACCGGCGAACGCCGGCGGGATCTGGAGCGCCAGGTCAAGGGCATGGGTGAGGACTCCAAGGTCCAGGTCCGGCGCATCCGTCGCGAGTACAACGAGCTGTTCCAGGGGGAAGCCAAGGACGGCGAGATCTCCGAGGACGAAAGCCAGCGGCTGCTCAAGAAGGTCCAGGAACAGACCGACCTGCACTGCAATCAGATCGACGAGACCATCGCGAAGAAGGTCGAGGAGATCCTCGAGGTCTGACCCTTGAACGAACCCGCCGACAACGCGTCCCCCCCGCCCGCCGGCCCCAGCGGCACCCTGACCCGGGTGAAGTCCGGGCTCATCGGGTTCGGCATCCTGATGGCCCTGCTGCTGGTGGCCGAGCTCCTGGGGCTCGGGTTCGAGCTCATGCTCGTCATCGGCGGCGTGGCCCTGGTGATCGGCCTTCGGGAGTTCGTGGGCTTTGCCCTGCCGGACCGGCCGTGGGGGACCCTCGGCGTCGCCGTGGCCCTGGGCGCCTTCCTGATGCTGGGCATGGCCTTCGGCCGCTTCGAGCTGCTGACCGCAGCCCTGGCCGCCGCGATCCTCGGCTCGACCCTGTGGACCCTGTTCACCGCCCGGGACACCCGTGGACTGGGGGATCAGTCGGCCCGGCTGTTGACCGCCGTGATCTACCTCGGCGGCTGCGTCGGCTTCCTGCCCTTGCTGCGCTCCCTGGATGGGGGCCTGGGCTGGCTCTTCCTGGCGCTGGGACTCGGCTGGTGCGGAGATATCGGCGGCTACTTCACCGGACGGGCCTTCGGGCGCCACAAGCTCTCCCCGATGGTCTCCCCCAAGAAGACCTGGGAGGGGTTCGCCGGCGGGCTCCTGCTGGCGGTGGTCTGGGTGGCCCTGTTCAAGGCCGTAGCCTTTCCCCGCCTCGCCCTGGGTGACTGCTTCGCCCTGGGATTGCTGGGCTGTACCGCGGGAGTGCTGGGTGACCTGGTGGAGTCCGGGTTCAAGCGCACCTACGGGGTCAAGGACTCGGGCGCCTTCCTCCCCGGCCACGGCGGGTTCCTGGACCGGGTGGACAGCGTGATGTTCTCCCTGGTGGTGACCTACCTCTATGCCGTCGTCATCTTCCCCGCCACCCGCTGAACCCTCCGGCCCGAGGGTCCTGGTCGTCGACACCGCGTCGCGGACCGAGGCGCTGGCCCTGGCCCACGGGGACTGGACCGTCTCCCTGCTGGCGTGCCGCACGCGCCGGGGGCATTCGGGGCTGCTCCTCCCGCAGATCGACCAGCTCCTCGACCAGCAGGGCTGGCACCCCTCCGACCTGGACGGCTTCGGCGTCGTGGTGGGACCGGGATCGTTCACCGGGATCCGCGTCGGCATCGCGACCGTCGCCGGGTTGGCCCGGGCCATGGGGCGCCCCGCCTTCGGGTACGGCTCGCTCCAGGTCCGCGCCCTGGCACTCCGGGGGCTGCCCGGGCTCCAGTGTCCGGTGCTGGACGCGCGCAAGGGTGAGGTCTACGCCGCCGCGTACCGGGACGGCGAGGTCCGGATCCCGCCGGCCGCGGTGGCCCCCTCCCGGTTCGCCGCGGCGCTGGACGAGGCGGCGGGGCGCGAGACCGTCTGGGCGTCCGGCGGGGGAGCGCGGCTCTATGCGGACCTGCTGCGCGAGGTCCTCGGCGACCGTCTCCGGATCGCCGGTGGCAGGGGGGACCTGCCCGGGGCCGCCGAGGCGGCCGTCCACCTGGCGGGCCGCGTTGCCGCCGGGGAGGTGCCCGCCGACGGCGCCCTGGCGCCGGTGTACCTGCGAGCGAGCCAGGCCGAGCTGGGCATCCGCCCCTCGTGACCCGGCCAAGTCCTGGATCTACCGCGGGAAACTGGCTAACGTACGGGGTGATGAGGGTCTCTTCCGCCGCCGGCTGCGGGGCCGGCGCCACATCGCATCTTCGAATCGATCCCAAACCTACGGAGCAGTGTGCATGGATCCCAGGGACATCGCCCTGATCGACGAACTCGCATCGGCCAACCCCGAGCTCGCGCGCCTGTGGCAGGAACACCACGATCTGGAGCAGCGCCTCGAACGCCTCGGCAAGCACAGCTACCTGACCATCGAGGAGAAGCTCGAGCAGCGGACGCTCAAGAAGCGCAAGCTCGCGGGGCGGGACCGGATCGAGCGGATCCTCGCAGACCATCGCAACTGAGCCACGTCTCGCCAGTTGCACCGGTACCCATCCGGTGGCTGTCGTTAGTCGTTTACCTGAATCGCGCGCGCGAGTAAGATGCGCCGCCGCATGCCGAACGACTCGAACAACGGACTGATCGCGCGCGAGGGCGTGCCCTTCGTCACCGCCGCCTTGCTGCTGGCCATGGGAGCCGGGGCGGCCTGGCTGGCGCTGGGGTGGCCGGCCCTCGTGCCACCGGCCCTGCTGCTGTTCGCGGTCACCTTCTTCATGCTGTGGTTCTTCCGCAACCCGGAGCGCTATCCGCCCGAGGGCGAAGACCTGGTGATCTCGCCGGCGGACGGCCGCGTGCTCGCCGTCGAGGACGTGGAAGACACCCAGTACGTGGGGGGTCGGACGATGAAGGTGAGCATCTTCATGTCCGTGTTCGACGTCCACGTGAACCGGGCGCCCATCTCGGGCCAGGTGGTCACCAAACGTTACGTGCCCGGCAAGTTCCTGGTGGCGAGTCTGGACAAGGCCAGCGACCACAACGAGCGGGCGGCGCTCACCCTGGTGGACGACGCCAACCGCCGCCTGACGGTCGTACAGATCGCGGGCCTGGTCGCCCGGCGCATCGTCACCTACCCCGAAGAGGGGGACGCCCTGGTGCGCGGCCACCGCTACGGATTGATCCGTTTCGGCAGCCGCCTCGAACTCTACCTGCCCCCCGGAACCACCGTGAACGTCAAACCCGGGGACCGGACACGTTCGGGGGAGACGGTGATCGGCCAGTTGCCCCCGGCGGAGGAGCCCGATGCTGGAGTGTAAGGACCGCTACGCGGTCGGCGTGGTCGGCGCGACCGGGGCGGTGGGGCGGGAGATGGCCTCCATCCTCGCCGAGCGGTCCTTCCCCGTGGAGACCCTGCGCCTGCTGGCGTCGCCGGAGTCCGCGGGCGAGACGGTGTTCGTCGGGCGGGAAGAGCTCGCGGTCGAGGCCCTGACCGAGGCGGTCTTCGAAGAGCTGGACATCGCCCTGTTCTCCGCGGGCGCCGAGGTCAGCCGGCAGATGGCGCCCATCGCAGCGGAGGCCGGGTGCGTCGTGATCGACAACTCCAGCGCCTGGCGCGCCGACCCGGACGTGCCCCTGGTGGTGCCGGAGGTCAATCCGGACAGGTTGGCCGACTACGCGGTCCGCGGGATCGTGGCCAACCCCAACTGCTCCACGATCCAGATGGTGGTCGTCCTCAAACCGATCGCCGATCTGGCGGGGCTCCGGCGGGTCGTGGTCACCACCTACCAGTCCGTCAGCGGTGCCGGCCAGAAGGGGATCGACGAGCTCAGCGGTCAGGTTCGGGCGTTGCTGACCAGCCAGCCGGTCGAGCGCAGCGTTCATCCCCACCAGATGGCGTTCAATTGCATCCCCCACATCGGCGAGTTCCGTGACGACGGGTACACGACCGAGGAGTGGAAGCTGGTGGAGGAGTCCCGCCGGATCCTCGAGATGCCCCACCTGGAGGTGGCCCCCACCGCCGTGCGGGTCCCGGTGTTCGGCGGACACTCCGAGGCCCTGGCCGCGGAGACCGTGGAGCCGGTGGACCCGGACGAGGTGCGTCAGGCCCTTCAGGCGGCCCCGGGGGTGCGCCTGGTCGACGATCCGTGGCGCAACGACTACCCGATGCCGTTCCACTGCACGGGCAAGGACGAGGTCTTCGCGGGACGCATCCGGCGCGATCCGGACCGGGAGAACGTGACCCACCTGTGGATCGCCGCGGACAACGTGCGCAAGGGCGCCGCCCTCAACGCGGTCCAGATCGCCGAGCTGCTCGTGGAGCAATACGCGTGAGAGTCCCCAGCACCTGGTTCGTCCTCGCGACCTTGCTGCTGCCCTGGACCCCGGCCCGAGCCTTCCCCGACACCGAGCGGGCCTTCGTGGACCTGGGGGCCTCGCCCCTGGCCCTGGAGGTCTCCGACGACGACCGCCTGGTGGCGGCCGTGGCCGAGGACGGCACCCTCTCGGTGCTGGACACCGCGGATCTGAACGGCGCACCCGCCACGGTCTCGACCTGCAGCGGCCCCGTGAGCCTGGACTTCGATCGCATCGACGGGGAGGCCCGGTTCTACGTCACCTGCGCCGGGGGTACGGCCACTGAGGTCCCCGTCGACACCACGGAGATCCCGGCGGCCATCGGTGAGACCGCCACCCTGGAGATCGGCACCGGCACCATCAGCGCCGCGACGGTCTCGGCGGCGGACCACCGGCTGTTCGCGGTCGAGGACGCCACCGACAGCTACCTGGTCCACGTGGTCGACCTGACCGACGGTACCCTCGACGGGCTCACCGGCTTCCCGATGACCACGCTGTTCGCCGCGTCCGCGATGACCGCGACCCCCGCCGGCACCTACGTGGTCATCGCCCACGAGGAGGGCCGGGTCACCAAGCTCTTCCACAGCGGCCTCGGGGTCTACTCCATCACCACCTTCGATCTGCTGGGGCTGGGCTCGTTCAACGACGCCGAGGCGGTGGACGAGGGCTACGTCTACCTCCTGGAGTCCTCGGGGCAGCTGGTCCAGTACTGGCTCACCGGCGACGTGAACTACATGCCCATGGCGTCGGGGTTGAGCACTCCCCGGGAGTTCGACATCGTGCCCGTGGACGAGACCCACGTCTTCGCGGTGGTCGACGACAGCGGGATGCTGTCGGTGTTCCCCTACACGGGAGGGGATCCCGAGGCGGAGATCGCCCTGTCCGCGGTGGGCGGCGGCGGGCTCGCCGGCGCCTCGGCCGACGAAGGGCGGATCTACGTGGGCGCCGAGAACGGGCTGGTCGTGGTCGGTTCCGGGCCCTGGGTCGAGATCACCTCGGTGGATCCCGTGGAGGCGAGCGAAGGCGACACCATCACGCTGACCTTCACGGTGGACGAGGACTGCAGCTACGACCTCTACCTCGAAGGCGACATCGACGAGTCCGGCACACACCTCTCCCAGTACGACGGATCGGCCGCTGCCGGCGACAGCGTCGCCCTCGCCATCGACTCCGTGGATCTGGGTGAGGGGGACAACCGCCTGTTCGTGTTCGCCACGGCGGGCGGGTACACGGGGCGAGACTCGGATACCGTGTACCTGGACACGCCGCCGGACGCGGTGGCCGGCTTCGAGCTGGGGTTCGGCGATGGCAAGCTGTACGTGCGCTGGATCGCCAGCGACGAATCGGACATCGACCACTACCTGATCTACTTCGCGGACACCACCTTCGACGAGACCACCGGCGCGCCCGACTTCTCGGTCGAGGGCCTGGGCACCGTGATCCGCTCCCCCGTGGAGGCCGAGCACGGCGAGGCCGGTGACACGCTCACCTACACCCTCGACTCGCTGACCAACGGTGTGGAGTACTGCGTCGCCCTGCAGTCCGTGGACGCCGGCGGTCTGGAAGGGCCGTGGACCGAGACCCTGTGCGAGACCCCCGAACCGACCGGGGGCGCGGGGGACGACCTGGGGTATTGCGGCACCTGCACGGCCCTCGAGCCGAGATCCCGCGGGCCCGCGACGGTCGCGATCCTGGCGGCGCTGACGACCGTCCTGTGGCGCCGGCGCGGTCGCCGCTGACCGGGGCCGCTCCTCCGTGCGCACCTACAAGCTGACGCTGGAGTACGACGGCACCCGGTTCGCCGGCTGGCAGGTACAGCCCCGGGAACGCACGGTCCAGGGGGAGGTGGAGCGGGCGCTCGGCATCCTCCTGCGCCACGAGGTGCGGGTCATCGTCGCCGGTCGGACCGACGCCGGGGTCCACGCGCTGGCCCAGGTCTGCTCGTTCCGCACCGACGCGGAGATCGATCCCGAGCGCATCCTGCGGGGCTGCAACGGGATCCTGCCCAAGGACGTCGCGGTGTGGGCCGTGGACGAGATGGGGGCGGACTTCCACCCCCGGTACGCCGCCACCGGGAAACACTACCGCTACCGGATCCTACCGCGGCCAGCCCGTCCGGCCGTGGACCGCGCACGCTGCTGGCACGTGCACGAGCCGCTGGATCCCGGGCGCCTGCAGGCTGCGCTCGACCCCCTCGTGGGCACCCACCACTTCGGTGCTTTCCGCGCCGCGGACTGCCCGAACCGCGATCCGATCAAGCAGCTGCGAGAGGCCCGGGTCGGCCAGGACGGCCCGGCCTACCTGACCATCGACCTGGTCGCCAGCGGTTTCCTCAAGCAGATGGTGCGGATCGTGGTGGGTACGGCTGTCGAGGTGGGGACCGGCTGGCGGAGCGTCGAGTCGATGCGCCAGCTCCTCGAGGGCCGGGATCGGCGGGACGCGGGGCGCACCGCCCCCGCCAAGGGGCTCTTCCTGGTCCAGGTGCTCTACGAAGAGGGGTAGGGGCCGCCCGGGCGGGACGGCTGGGGTGAGCGAGGTCGCTACTTCTTGGTGGCCTTCTTGGTGGTCTTCTTCTCGCTCTTCTTGGCGGGCTTCTTCTCGGCCTTCTTCTCGGTCTTCTTCTCGTCGGCCTTCTTCTTGGTGGCCTTCTTTTCGGTCTTCTTCTTGTCGGCGGCCTTCTTGGTGGCCTTCTTTTCGGTCTT
>CAZITQ010000277.1:0-11276 GCA_964542165.1 uncultured Rickettsiales bacterium | reverse complement strand
GACGGGGTGCCCAACGACATCTCGGTGGTCGCCGGCCTGATCACCGCCGAGCTGCAGACGCCCCTGTCCCACATCAACGTGCTCTCCCAGAACCGAGGAACCCCGAACATGGCCCTGCGGGGGGCCTTCGAAGACGAGACCCTGCGAGCCCTGGATCTGGCCTGGGTCCGCCTGGAGGTCCTGGCCTTCGACTTCGAACTGGAGGAGGTGACCCAGGCCGAGGCGGACGAGTGGTGGGAGGAGAACAAGCCCGACGACGTGCACGTCCCGGACCTGGATCTCTCGGTGACCGATCTGCGGGACATCGAGGACGTCACCCTGGCCGACATCCCGGCCTACGGCGGGAAGGCCTCGCATTACGGGGTCATGAGCCAGATCGACCCCGAGGTCTGCCCGAGCCCCAAGGCCTTCGCGATCCCGGTCTACTACTACAAGCAGTTCGAGGAGGACAACGGCTTCGACGTCTGGGTCGAGGGTCTGCTGGCGGACGAGGACTTCAACACCGATCCTGCGATCCGCGACGCGGCCCTCGAGGAGTTGAGAGAGGCGATGATCGTCGCCCCCGTGGACCCGGACTTCGAGGCCCTGTTGATGGCCAAGCTGGAGTCCGACTACCCGGACACCCGGATGCGGTTCCGCTCCTCCACCAACGCCGAGGATCTGCCGGGCTTCACCGGCGCCGGGCTGTACTCGTCCCACAGCGGCGAACCAGGCGATCCCACGTCGCCGGTGATGGACGCGGTCCGCGAGACCTGGGCCAGCCTCTGGAACTTCCGGGCCTTCGAGGAGCGCAGCTACAACGGAATCCCCCAAGATGGCGTGGCCATGGCCCTGCTGGTCCACCACTCCTTCCCGGACGAGGAGGCCAACGGCGTGGCCCTGACGGCCAACATGTTCGACGAGACCCAGCCGGGGTTCTACATCAACGTCCAGATCGGCGAGGAGTCGGTGGTCGACCCGGAGCCCGGCGTGACCGTGGACTCGTTCCTGTACTACTACTACTACCCGGGCCAGCCGATCACCTACTTCTCCCACTCCAACCTGGTGGACGAGGAAGAGACCGTGCTGACCACCTCCCAGACCTACGAACTGGGTCGGGCCCTGGACGCGATCCAGACCCACTTCGCCGAGTACTACTACGATCCGCCGAATTTCTACGCCATGGACGTGGAATTCAAGTTCGACGATCTGGGCAGCGGCGACGAGCCCAGCCTGTGGGTGAAACAGGCGCGGCCCCACCCGGGCTGGTCCGGTGATCCCGAGTGAGAGCCTGATGGGGGGACGCTGGCACGACATCTCCGGGAGACTCACGATCCTCGCGTGCGCAGCGCTGGCCCTGTCCCCGTGGGGCCTGGCCTGCCGGTCCCCGGAGCCGCTGGACGACGACACCACCGGACCCGCGGACGACGACGGCGGTGACGACGACGACAGCACCGGCCCCGAACCCATCCACCTGCCCACCTGCCTGGACGATCTGGACTGTCCCTTCGTGTTCGCCTGCGGCCACCGCGGTGTGATCCCGTTCGCTCCGGAGAACACCCTGGTCGGATTCGACCTGGCCCTCGAGCTCGGCGTCGAGATCGTCGAGATCGACGTCCGACCCACGGCGGACGAGGTTCTGGTGGTGATGCACGACTCCACCGTGGACCGGACCACGGACGGAACGGGTGACGTGGACGAGATGACCCTGGACGAGATCCGCCAGTTGAGGGTGGTGTCGGACTTCCCGGCCTTCGACGACCAACCGGTGCCCACCTTCGTCGAGGCCCTCGAGCACCTCAAGGGGCGGGCGCTGGTGAACGTGGACGCCAAGACGGGTCGCTTCGACCTCATCGCGGCGGACATCGAGGCGACGGACAGCGCGGTCTGGCTCTACGTCCAGGTGGACAGCCTGGACGAGGGCCTGCAGATGCGCGAGCTCGCCCCGGGTGTGCGGTTGATGCCCGACGTGGAGACCCCGGACGACGTGGTGCAGTACGTGGCGGCCCTGTCCCCCGAGCTGGCCGAGGTGCCGTGGAATCTGGACGATCCGGAGGTCTTCGACGCCCTGGCGCAGGCCTCGGTCCGGGTCAATCAGAACGCCCTGGGCGTGGCGGACGCCGCCGCCGCGGTCCACGACGCCAACGGCGACGATCCCTGCGAGGCGTATCGGGGGATCTGGGAACGGGGCGCGACGCTGATCCAGACCGACGCACCCCACCTGCTGGTGCCCTGCCTGGACGCGCTCAACGCCGACAACGGCACCGCGCACACGCCGCGCTGAGGGACTCCGGCCGGGCGGCTGGGCTACTTCTTCTTGGCGGTCTTCTTGGGGGCGGTCTTCTTGGGGGCGGCCTTCTTGGGGGCGGCCTTCTTGGCGGCCTTGGTCTTGGCCGGGGCGGCCTTCGTGGCCGCAGCCTTCTTCTTCTTGGCGAAGGCCACCAGCGGCGAGGGCTTGCCGCCCTGCTCCAGGTAGTGCTGGTAGCACATCTTCAGCGGGCCGCTGGGCATGTACACATTCTTGGCGCAGTCGGGGGCCGTGCAGGTGGGCCAGGCCCGCTTCTTGCGCGGCTTCTTGACCTCGACCGGGGTCTCGTCCACGACCTCCTCGACCGGCTTCTTGGGCGGTCGCCCACGACGCTTCGGGGGGGCCTCGGCGGCGGCCTTGGCCGGTCGTCCACGCTTCTTGGGGGGGGGCGCGGGGGCCTCGCCGCCCACACCCTTGAGGGAGGCCAGCTCTTCGACCGTGGCGGACCGGATCACCCCCATCAGATCGAGGGCAAAGCGGCGGGCGGCTTCCTGGATGGCGTCCTCCAGGCGCGAACTCGTGGATTTCGGCGGCATCAGCAATACTCCTGCTCGGTACGAGTGAATGGCACAATAAAGCACAGATCGCCTCGAAACAGAACACCATATTGTTGCCGCGTGGATCCGACGTATTTCCAACAGTCGTCCCGTCGCTTCAATGTTGGATTCCCACGTATTCAACCGGCGGAACTCGTCTGGCCCGAGCCCATCGACCTGCCGTCATCGATGGACAGTGGTAGAATCCCGCGTCGACACCGAAAGGAGCGACCCCATGGCACGCAGCGTCTTGCCGATCGCCGCCGCCCTCACGCTCTGCGTCGCCACGGGCGCGTCCGCCACGGTCCTGTTCCACGACACGTGGTACGACGGCGCCCAGGTGGCTCTCCAGCTGGGCAACTGTCCGGGGGAGTGTGACGCGGTCGTGCTCACACCGGACTCGTACCCGTTCACGGTCAACTACGTCTACGCGATCGCGGGGCCGGACGGGGCCTCGATCTCCTTCGACGTGCGCATCTACGGGACCAACGGTAACTACCCGGATCTGGACAACTACCTCGGCGGCGCAGACGACGTCCAGATCAGCCTCCAGCAGGCCTACTGGTTCGAGGTCGACCTGCAGAGTCTGGGGACACCCGCGGTGATCGAATCCGGCTCCTTCGCGGTGGCCTTTTGCTTCAACGAGCAGAACAACCCCTGCAACACCTGGGGTCTGGGCACCGACGAGGGCCCCCCGGTGATCCCCCACGGAGGGGTCATCTGGCTCGATCCCGCCCAGGGCTGCCTGGGTGGGGCCTGTGTGGGCGGCGGAGGGGACTGGTCGTGGGCGAACCTCTCGACCTACACCAGCCGGAACTGGATCATGCGGGCGGCGGACAGCCAGTGGAACCCGGGCGATCCCACCGACGACGACGACACCGGAGACGACGACACCGGAGACGACGACACCGGAGACGACGACACCGGGGACGACGACACGGTGGACGACGACACCGGGGACGACGACGACCTGGCGCCGATCCGCGTCGTGGGCATCGAACCCGCCGCCATCAACGAGGGCGAGACGATGGGTTTTCTGGTCACCGGCGAGGGCTTCGCCGACGACGCGGACCTGTTCGTCGGACAGCTGCGGGTGATGCCCATCGACGTGGAAGACAGCGAGACCATCGAGGGCGTGTTCCCCGAGGGGCTGGATGCGGGGTACTACAACGTGTGCGTGGAGAACCCCGACAGCAGTGAGGATTGCCTGCTCAACGGCCTCGAGGTGATCGCGGCCGGCGGGTGCGGGGGCTGTGCCGTGGGTCCCGTTCCGGCAGGCTCCGCCCTAGGCGCCGCCATCGCCGCCGGGATCGTGTTCCTCGCGCGACGTCGACGCTGACGCGACACCCCCTCCCCTCCACCCCGGCCAAGGACGGCGTGATCGGTGACCTCGCGACACCTGGGTGAACTGCTCTCGGCGGTCGCCCCCATGGCGTGGGCGGTGGCGGTCATCCTGTTCCGGATGGGCGGCGAGCGGATCGGGCCCATCCCCCTGAACCTGTACAAGAACCTGATCGCGCTTCCCCTGTTCGCCGTGACCCTGCTGTGCCTGGGCCAGACCTCGTGGCCCGAGGCCCAGCCGGGCGACACGGCGATCCTGCTCACCAGCGGTGTGATCGGGATCGCGCTGGCCGACACCTTGTTCTTCGTCGCCCTCAACGCGCTGGGCGCGTCGCGACTGGCGGTCGTCGGGGCCTCGTACCCCGTGTGGGTGATCCTGCTGTCGGTCACCTTCCTGGGCGAAGCGTTCGCACTCCCCCAGTGGGGCGGGTGCGCGCTGGTGGTCGCTGGCGTCGTGCTCGCGTCCCTCCCCGAGAAGGCCACTCCCGGGGGTGGCCCCCGGGGTCGGCTGTTGCTCGGGGTCGCCGTGGGGATCGCGAGCGTGGCGCTGATGGCGGGCAGCATCGTGATCGCCAAGCCGGTCCTCGAGCGGGCCCCCGTGGTCTGGTCGTCCACGCTCCGACTCGGCGCCGGCGCGGCGGTCCTGCTGATCTACGGGCTGCTGAGCCCCACCCGCCGCGAGCTGATGGGGCCCTGGCGGCCCGGCCCGCACTGGAAGGTGATCTTGCCCGCCTCTCTGGTCGGCACCTACCTGGCGTACATGCTGTGGCTGGGGGGCGCCAAGTACGCGCCGGTGAGCATCGCCTCGGTGCTCAACCAGCTCCACGTGATCTACACGGCCATCCTGGCGGCCCTCTTCCTGGGCGAGAAGATGACGGCGCGCAAGGGGATCGCGATCGCCCTTGCGGTGGGGGGGAGCGCCCTGGTGGTCCTGACCGGGGAGGTCTGACGCCGCCCCCGGGCCCGCGCCCGCTGGAGGGGAGCAGATCCTGGATCTGGACGTCCACCTGGTAGGGGCCCTCGGCGCCCTGGAGCGTCAGGCGGCGGCTGTCCCCCGGAGTCCCCCGCAAAGCTGCCTGGATCGCCCCCAGATCCCCCAGGGTGTTGACGTCCACGTCGTCCACGGCCAGCAGGAGATCCCCCACCCCGACACCCTGGTCGGCCGCGTCCGACGGAGTGAGCAGGTACTCGACGGTGTAGGCCCCCTCGCGCCAGGTGACCTCGATCCCCACCCGCTGCCAGCGATTCACCTGGGTCCACGGGGCGTTCACCGGCCACAGGTCGACCGTCGATGTCGCCCCGTCGATGCCGACGGCGAAGCGGCCCAGGACGTTGTTCCCCACGAAACCCTGGACCTCGACGCCCGACGCGGACAGCAGCGAGGCCAGGTGGTAGTCGTCCGGGAGGACCACGACCACCACGTCCTCCACGATCAGCCCCCCCAGGCTCAGCTGGGGTACCCGGCTGACGAACGCGTCGTCCGCGCCATAGTTGGTGGCGAACACCCAGCCGTCGATCCGCGGCGCGCCGTCGTCCACCTGGGCGAAGGCGCTCTCGGTGAGGTAGGTCAACGCCTGTCCCGAGTCCACCATCAGCGGCACCGGGCCCGCCAGGCCCAGGTCGATCTGTGCCACCGGGAACTGGTTCTGCAGCTCGTAGGTCAGGCTCCCGGCGGCCTGGCCCAGACCGGGGGGCGAGTCGGGTGGCCGGGTCGGGCAGATGTGGGTCGCGATCGTCGACGGGTCGAACACCGTGTACGACTGCATCATCAGGTCCTGGCCGTACAGCGCCCCCACGTCCACGCCGATGAACGCCTGGTTCGTGGCGAGATCCCGGCCCTTGCACTGCCACTCGGGCAGGTCGAAGGGCCCCACCTGGACCGCGGCGGTGAAGTACCCGGTGAAGTCGTCGCTGATCTCCAGGTCGGCGAAGACCACCTGCGCCGCCGTGTCGAGGACGAACCAGATCTCGTGCTCGTCGATGGAGCCGCGGAACAGGGCCGAGCCGTCTGCTGCCTGGGCAGTCTCCAGCGGACTCGCCCAGCAGTCGTAGTCGTCGTCGTCCCCGGCGCTGTCGTCGTCGTCCCCGCTGTCGTCGTCCCCGCCGCCGGTGGTGTCGTCGTCACCGGGATCGGTGGTGTCGTCGTCACCGGCGCCGGTGGTGTCGTCGTCGTCTGCCGGACAGCCGGCCAGTAGCCAGAGCGTCACCAGCAGCCCGACCCGCATCGCGATCCTCATCGGTCCTCCCATCAGGGCCTCGGCAGCAGATCGTCGACGGTCACGACGACCTGCAGGCCCTGATCCCCACGCTCGAGGTCCAGGGTCCGGGTGTCCCCCGGGTCGCCCCGGAGCAGGTGCTTGAGGTCGTCCAGGGTCGAGCCCGCCAGATCGGTCCCGTCCACCGCGGTGATGCGATCGCCGATCTGGACGCCCTGGGTCTGGGCGTCGCTGGGCCGGTAGAGCATCTCCACCGTGAACCCGCCGTCACGCCAGGTCGGCTCGATGCCGACCCGGGTCCACTCTCGCGGGTCGATGTGGTCATCCCCCGGGTAGGGCCACCACAGGTAGCGGTCCTCGTGGCCGTCCACCCCCACCACGAAGCGCCGGTAGAAGGGGTAGCCGAGGAACCCGTCGGCGAAGATCCCGTTGCCCTCGAGCAGGGCCCACAGGTGGTTGTCGTCGGGGATCACCACGGCCCAGCTGTGGGCCACCTCGACCCGGTCTCCCTCACCGGCTGCGATGACGGGGACGCGGGTGAGGAAGCCGTCGTCGAAGCCGTAGTTGGTCCCCCAGACGTAACCCTCCACGCGGGGCAGGGTGCCGTCGTCGATGGCGTCGAACACCGACTCCAGCAGGATGGTCACCCCCGAGCCGGTGTCCGCGATCAGGTCGATCTGCACCGCCCCCCCCGCGCCGGACAGTTCGGCGGACATCACCGGGATCGACGAGGGCAGGTCGTAGGCCGAGGTGGCCGGCGCGGCCGTGTCGCAGCAGGGTGGCCCTTCGTCGGGCAGTTCGTCGAGGAAGTGGGCCTGCAGACCGGCGTAGTCCAGGGCCACGAAACGGCCTTCGAAGACGTCCTGGCCCGCCAGCCCCCCCAGGTCCCACCCGATGAAGGCCTCTGCGTCGTCCAGCTCCACGCTGCCGACCTGCTTGTCCTCGAACTCCAGCGGGCCGATCACGACGTCGCCGATCACGTTGTTGCCCGTGCCGGTGAGGTCCTCGTCCACGTAGGTTCGTGCCGCGCCGGTGTCCAGCGCCCACCAGATCGGCCCTTGGCCGTCGAAGCTGCCCTCGATCATCGCCTGACCGTCGACGGTCACCACGATCTCCTCGCCCCCATCCCAGGGACCGGGCTCGGTGGTGTCGTCGTCGCCGGTGGCGTCATCGTCACCGACGGCATCGTCGTCGTCCCCGTCGTCCTCGGTCGGGCAGGCGAGGAGGAGGAGGGAGAGGGCGAAGGCGGCGCCCATCCCTCCCCGCCGACCTCGCCGGGGGGCGTGCGGGCGGGGGAGGATGGCGGGGAGGGGTGGGCGGCCGCGCGTCATGTTTGCCTCAATCGCAGGTGGCGCCTGGGATCGACACCAGGTTGTTGTCCTCGTCACACTCGACGTACAGGTCCTCGCCGGTGCTCAGGTAGTCCACGTGGAGTCGCATGTCCGCGCCCCCCACGAGCTGGGGATCGAAGGGGATCTCCAGGGTGCCCGAGGTCCAGCCGGGATCGAGGGCATCGGGTACGTACACGACGCCGATCAGGTGGCCGTCGGCGCTCCAGAGGGTGACCGGGAGGCCGGCGGTGACCGGCTCGGCGCCCCGGTTGCGCACGCGGAACGCAAGCGAGAGCTGATCCGGGCACGCGGCGTCACAGATCCCCACCAGGACCGGCTCCAGGTCGGCCACCGGGTAGCCGTCCCAGCCGGTCTCCGGACGGGCCTGTCGGAAGCTGTTGTGGACCTCCCAGGGGTCCTGCTGGACCTGGGGAATGGTCCCGTCGTCGTTCACGTTGGTGACGAAGTAGGCGTGCTGGTTCCAGATCCGGCGCGTGGCCCACCAGCCGGTCTCGTTGATGCCGGTCAGCGCGGTGACCGCGTCCCAGTCCCCGACCTCGAACACCGAATTGGAGGCCAGCACGATGTCCGCCGCGCCATCGGCGTTCACGTCCACGATCACCGGATACTCCACGTTGGTGCGGGAGCTGTGGCGCGGTTCCTGGAACAGGATGGTCCCCGTGGGCCCCTCGAAGATGAACAGGTCCGCCTCGTCCGCGTAGACCACCTCGGCGGTGCCGTCGCCGTTGAAGTCGAAGACCGTCGAGCCCGTGAATCCCGACGACTCCTCGGTGGTCTCCTGGGACCACAGCAGGCCGCCATGGCCGTCGTAGACCTGGTAGTAGTGCTTGTCGGCGATGCCGATCTCGGGGTAGCCGTCGCCGTTGAAGTCGGCCACGGTGGGGGGGGCGCCGTTGGCGGTCTCGCCGAGGGTGGCCACCGGACCCCAGATCAGCTGGCCCTGGTGGTCCTGGAGCCGAAGCTCCCCCCCGCCGGACACCACGATCTCCGGATCGCCGTCCAGGTCGAAATCGCCCACGGCGGTGGTGCCGTCGCCCAGGTCGTTGCTCCACAGGGCCGAGCCGTCCTTGCGGTAGGCCGCGTCGCCGACCACGACCTCGAGAGCTCCGTCACCGTCGAGGTCGACCGCGTAGCTGCAGGGGTAACCCCCGTGGATCCTGCCGAACCCGTGCTCGCCCTTTCCGTGGTAGGTGCCGTCGGCGCCCAGGATGACCCGCCCGTAGATGACCTCGGGTTCGCCGTCGTGGTCCATGTCGTGCAGCGCGATGGTGCCGGACTGGAAGGTCTCGTTGGCCTGGGTCTCCCACAGCAGCTGACCGCCCGCCGAGTAGCACAGGATGTTGTTGTCCACGTCCATGGTCACGATCTCGGGGCCCGGCGACGAGGCGACCAGCTCCCCGGCGGCGGATCCGAACCCGCTGGGCAGCTCGCGCAGCGTGGTGTCGTACCACAGCTCGCTGCCGTCGATACCGCTGACCACCCGGAGCAGCCCGTCGGAGTGCCAGCTCTCGTCGGCCATCCCGATGAACACCACGTCCGGGACGTCGCCAGGGCCGATGTGGCCGTCCCCGTCGTCGTCGTTCAGGTCGATCACCACGGGGGGACTCAGCACCTGGAAGTGTTCGGGCTCGTCGACCGGGGCGGTCCACTGCCACAGGGTCTCCATCAGCGGCTCGAACTGCTCGTACGGTTCGGTGGAGGTGCAGCCGTCGTCCGGGGTGCCGGCCTGGGGGCCGACGGGGTCTCCACAGGGGTCGTCCACGGTCGTGTCGTCGTCGCCGCCGTCCGAGCCGGTGTCGTCGTCGCCCCCACCGCCGGTGGGGAATTCGGTGCAGGCCGCGCACGCCAGCAGCAGCGCGACGACCAGGGTCATCGGCAGCCACCTCGGGCGGCCTGGGGACAACCTCCACCTCCTGGTCAACGTTATACCGGGTGCGTGGTGTCCCTGGCGAGGGTGCAGGGGAGCCCGGACTCCGAGGAGCTCGGGTTCAGCGCGCGATCTCTCCTCGCTGGAGGGTGGTGGAGCGCACCCTGTGGGTGTGGGCGTCCCGGATCCGGGCCTGGCCATCACCGGCCAGCCAGGCCTCCAGGTTCGCGCCGGGGCAGGCGGTGGCCGCCACCCGGCGGTGGGTCGTCACGGCATCGGGGGGCAGATCGTGGGCTGCCAGCAGGTCGACGGTGAGCCGAACGAGCGCCGAGAGGGCGGCGTCCGTCGGCTCCTCCTCCTCGAAGTTGCCCATCAGACAGAGGGTGAGGTGTCCGGCGGGGTCGTAGCGGGTGCTCGTGTCCGCGGCGTACTTCGGATCCCGCCCCTCGTACACGGTGCCCGACGGGCCGATCAGGAAGTGGTAGGCCAGGTCTCCCCAGCTCCGCTCGCTGCCCTGGTGAAAACGCTGCACAGCGCGCATCACCGCCAGCTCGTCCTTGCCATCGCCGTTGAGCGAGGCGGTGTGGTGGATCGTCACGTGTTCGATGGCCCGGCCGTGCTCTCGCATGCGATCCACGATGGGATCCGCCGCGCCCCAGGTCGCTCTCGGGACGAGATCGACCTCTTCAGCCGACGAAGGGAGCGCCGATATCGGCAGTGGGCGGGACTCCACGGGGGGCTCGGTCCCCGCGGGGTCCGCCCCGATCTCGTTCCCGGATTCCTCCGCCGCACACCCCCACAGGGCCAATCCCACCCACAGCCACCACCGGGTCACCGGATCTCCTCCCGAGGCCCCGTGTCGTCCAGCTTGAGGACGTACGAGTCGCTCACCTCCCTGCGAACGTCGGCCAGCATCTGCTCCGCGCCGTCTCGGTCGGAGTACTCGACGTACCCGACGTAGGCCAGCCAGTACTCCGCGCCGCTGAAGCTGCCGTAGTCGGGGATCCACAGGACGTCGGCCTCGTAACCCTCGTCTCGTAACTCCGAGGCCCGTTCCTCGGCCTTGTGCCGGGAGGGGAAGGCCCCGGCCGTCGCGATCCACACCGGTCCGACCACCCGGCCGTCCGGTCCCCGGTCTCCGGGACGGGCAGCGCGGGTCGCCGCGACCGGCGCCTCGACCGGCTCCGGCTCGGGGGTCGGGTCGGCCGTCCGGCCGTCGCCGTGCTCGTCCTCGGTCCCGGGCCCCTCGTCCGGGGTCGGATCCCCCGGGTCACGGTCACGGTCACGGTCTCGGTGGGGCGGCCCCCCGCCTCGGTCTCGGTCCCGGTCTCGGTCCCGGTCTCGATCTCGGTCCCTCGAGTCCGCCACCCGCGAATCGCCCTCCCCGCATCCGCGAAGCACCACCAGCCCCCCCCCGGCCACCACCGTCCCCAGGACACCCAGCACGAGGCAGCCGATCAGGGCGAGGGACATCCCGGATCTGGAGGGTGGGGATGGTGCGGGGGATGGGGATGGAGAAGGAGAAGCAGCAGGAGAAGGAGCGGGAGAAGGAGCAGGAGAAGGAGCAGGAGAAGGAGAAGGAGCAGGAAATGCAGGCCGATCCCCACCGACCGCCCCCCCCACCCCCCCCCCCCCCCCCCCCGGGGGGGGGGGGGGGGGGGGGGGGGCGGGGGGGGG
>CAZITQ010000276.1:0-11350 GCA_964542165.1 uncultured Rickettsiales bacterium | reverse complement strand
CGACACCGGGGACGACGACACCGGGGACGACGACACCGGGGACGACGACACGGCCTACGACGACAACGACGGTGACGGCTGGATCGCCAGCCTGGACTGCGACGACGGAGATCCGGACGTCCATCCGGACGCCTTCGACTGGTGCGGGGACGGTGTGGATCAGGACTGCAGCGGGACCGCCGACGACGCGACGGTCCAGGTGCGTCCCTGGGAGCTGATCGAGGAGCCCTACACCTACGCCGCCCCCGCCCTGGGGGACTTCCGCGGCCAGGGGCTGACCGACGTGGCCCTGGCCAGCTACCAGCTGTCGGTGGTCCTGCTGCACAACGATGGGGCCGGCGGCATCGGCGGGTCCAGCGAGGTCACAGGGCCGGGGACCGCCCTGTCCGCCCTGGGGGGCGACTTCGACGGGGACGGCGATCCGGATCTGGTGGTGCCGTTGCAGGCAGGGTGCCCCATGGCGGGGTACGCGAACTCCGGCGCCGGGTCGTTCGGCGGCGCCCCCGCGGTGGGCTGCTCCATCGCCCCGTCCTGGGGCACCGTGGCGGACATGGACGGCGACGGGCACGCCGACCTGGTCCTGGTGGATCCGGTCGCCGACTCGATGCAGCTGCTGATGGGGCAGGGGGCCTTCGGCTTCGCCCCCCAGCCGGTGATCGAGCCCAGCATCGGCGCCTTCGACGTGGCGCTCGCCGACTTCGACGGAGATGCCTATCCGGACCTGGTGCTCTCGGGCGGCGCCGGGGGGGTCGCGGCCCTGGTGAACGACGGCGCGACCCTGGACGAGGCGGCGTTGATCGGCACCGGGTGGTCCCTGGAGATGGGGACCACCGCCGACCTGGACGGGGACGGCCGCGACGAGTTGATCGCGATGCTCGCGGACGGGGACCTCATGGTGGCCACCAACCTCGGGGACGCCACCTTCGACGCGCCCGTGCGCTACGGCGTCCCCGTACCCGGACTCTACGCCTCGGCCGCGGACCTGACCGCGGACGGGGCCGCCGACGTGGTGGTCTGCGCCATGGACGGGCTGTCGGTGCTGATCAACGACGGCACCGGTGGCCTGGACGACTCGGCCTTCCTCGCCGCCGACGTGGGCGGCTCCTGCCGCGCGACCCCGGTGGACCTGGACGGCGACGGCCACCGGGAGCTGTTGGTCTCCGCGCCGGCTCAGCTCGGTTGGTACCTGCTTCGAACCTGCGTCCCGTGAGAGACTGTGCGCCGATGACACGAGCCCTCGCCCTCGCCCTGACCGTCGCCTTCGCCGCCCCCGCCTGGGCCTTCAACACCAACCCCGTCTACTGGTCCGACGATCAGCTCCCCGTGCAGTTCGAGCTGGTGACCCCCGGCAGCGACGATCTGGGGATGGAGGGCACCGAAGAGGCGGTACTCGCGGCGCTGGACCAGTGGACCTCGGTCTCGTGCACCCACCTCGAGGTCGAGTTCCTGGGCTGGGTCGACGAGATCGTCTTTGGCGACGGCATCGTGCAGGTGGAGTGGGTCGAGGAGGACTGGGTGGGCGATCACGCCATCGCGGGCGCCACCGGGATCCAGATCGACCCGTTCGAGGAGATCATCACCGACGTGAACCTGCAGATGAACGGCGAATTCCTCCGCTGGGCGGCCGACGGCAGCGATCCCTACCACTCCCCGATGATCCTCGACGTCCAGGCCGTGCTGGCCCACGAGTTCGGTCACGTGTTCGGCCTGGACCACAACGACGAGATGGTCGAGGCGACGATGTTCTGGGGCTACACGTCGGCGGCCGCCGGGTGGCTGTCGTGGGACGACAAATGGGGCATCTGCCACCTCTACCCCGCCGAGGGGGACGAGTGCCAGGTGGACGAGGACTGCCCCGACCATCCGGACCAGGAATACGTCTGCCGGGAGATCGAAGAACTGGGCCACCGGGTCTGCGAGGAGCTGTACGACGACCTGGGCGCCTGCTGCGACCCCCACTGGAACAACTGCGGCGACGTGCTCTGCCACGGGTACTGGCCGGATTACGACGGGCACTGCACGTGGTTCTGCGAGGACGAACTCGACTGCCCGCCCACCTGGACCTGCGAGGAGGTGACCTACCTGGGCGAGGAGCGGCGCTGGTGCGAGAGCCCCGAGGGCTCCGATCAAGCCTGCGGCGACGACTTCGTGTGGCCGGAGGAGCCCGGGGACGACGACGACAGCAGTGGCGACGACGACACCTCGGACGACGACACCGGCGCGTCCGACGATGACGACGACGATGGCTGCGCCTGCGAGAGCGCCCCGGCCCGCCGAGGACCCGGCGCGGCTCTGCTCCTGCTGGCCTTCGCCCTGGCCTCACGGCGCGTGCGGACGCGACATCTCGAACAGGGTGATCCGCTGCTCCGGCAGCCCCGGGTGGCCCACGGTGGTCTCGGACAGGGTGGCCGATAGACCTGCCTTGCGCAGCCGCCCGATCCAGCGGTCGACCACCAGACGCCGCCGGTCGGCCAGCAGGGCCCGTCCCCGGGGGGCCAGCAGACCGGGAATCAGCGCCACCAGGGCGCCGTGGGTCAGGTAGTCGTAGCCAATCTCCGCCCCCAGCAACAGGTCGAAGCCCGGCCCCTCGGCGGGGTCCTCCCAGTCCAGCAGCCGCGCGTCCAGCAGGTCGTCCGGGACGCCCGCGGCGCGCGCGTTGCCCAGGGCGTGCACCAGGGCCTCATCCTCGCCGTCGGTGAAGGTGACGTGGGCGCCCCGCAGTCCGGCGGCGATCCCGGCCAGCCCCAGTCCGCAGCCGAGCTCCACCGCCCGCAGACCCGTCAGGTCCGGCCCCCGCAGCAGGGTCTCCGCCAGGGCCAGAGAAGCGGAGGTCACCCCCCACCACAGGGTGAGTCGCTCCCCGCGCTCTCCGGGGGGGCTTCCCGGTCCCCGCAGCCGCAGCGTCCTCCCCGCCACCCGCACGTCCAGACCTGCGGGCCCACCGGGGGAACCGGGGCCCGTGGAGTCGCCGGCGAGATCGGGGGTCCGGTTGTCCGTCGGGGGCATGTCACGTATCCTGGTTCGCCGACATGAAAGCGAGCACCGGCGTCGAACGCCACTCCACACACCCCCCCAGCCAGGACGGTCGATGAGCAAACCCGGGCCACTGACCGGCGAGACCATAGGACGCTACGCGTTCGGGGACCGGGTGGGCAAGGGGGCATCGTCGCACGTGTACGTGGCCAAGGACCGCCACCTGCGGCGACGCGTGGCGGTCAAGGTCTTCCTCAAGGAATTCCTCAACAGCCCGGCCCGCTTCCGCCGGGTCGAGCGCGAGGCGCGGATCCACGCCCGGCTCGAGCACCCCCACATCGTGCGCGTGTACGACCTGATCCAGCACGACGGCCAGCTCTTCTTGGTGCTGCGCTTCGTCAAGGGCATGGACCTGCGGGACGTGCTGGCCTGCCGACGAGGCCCCCTGGAGGTGGACGAGCTCAACGGCTACCTGCGCCAGATCTTCGAGGGGGTGGGCTACGCCCACAGCCGCGGCGTCGTCCACCTGGACCTCAAGCCCCACAACATCCTGGTCACATCCGCGGGCGAGGCCCTGATCATGGACTTCGGCGTGGCGTGTATGGTCCAGCAACAGAAGGCCAGCCCCGACAAGCTCGTGGCCGGCTCGCCCGCGTACATGGCCCCCGAGCAGGCCCAGGGCCGGTACACCGACGCGCGCACCGACATCTACTCGATGGCGATGACGATCTACGAGCTGCTCGCGGCCCGCCACCCCTTCGAGGACGCCAAGACCCTCAAAGAGGTGCTCAACTGGCAGGTCCGTCGGGTCCCCCGGCCGATCGCCGAGGTCACCCCGGGGATTCCGCGACACCTGTCGGACGCCCTCTCCCGGGCCCTGGCGAAGAAACCCCGGGAGCGGTTCCGGTCCTGCAAGGAGTTCGCCGAGGCGCTTCAGATCTTCGGCACCCCCGGCTTCAACCAGATCCCCGACTCGTCGGACCAGCGCTGGGATCCCCGCGGCAACATCGCGTTGCCGGCCCGGGTCATCACCGGCAGCGGGATGGCCTTCGTGGACGCCGAGACCCTCAACCTGTCGGCCAGCGGTGTGGCCCTGCGCATGAAGCAGCCGCCGTCCCGAGGCGCGAAGGTCCAGCTCCGGCTCGAGCTGCCGGACGACCCCGGCGAGCCCCTGACCGTCCGCTCCGAGGTCATGTGGGTCCGGCGGGACGAGGACTGCCCCGAGTACTTCGTCGGCCTGCGGTTCCTCGACATCGACACCGATGGCCAGGCCCGGGTCGGTGCGGTGGTGAGGGATGTGCTGGTCATGGCCGAGGACTCCCCGACCACCGGGTGACGACCGCCCCGCTCAGCCCCGAGACGTGAAACGCAGGGCGTGTTCCGCCGCGTCCAGGCCGCTGCCCGCGGCCAGCTCCGTGCCGATGGCGCCGCTGCCCGTGTCGGCCCCCACGCTGTACAGCCCCTCCACGGGCGTCTCCCATCCGGGGCGCGCCGGTCCGCACTGGTCGGGCGTCTGGGCCGCGCCCACGGCCGCCCCCGATCGATCCCGGCCGCTGATCCGGGCCACCGCCGCGGCGTCCACCACCGAGCGGTCGATGATCGCCCCCTCGAGGTCGGGGTACAGCTCCCGCAGGCGGCCCTCCATGCCCTCGATCATCCTGTGCGCCATCGCCCCTTGCGCCGGATCCGCCGGGGCCAGGGTGCCGGCGACCACGATCTGTCTGCCGGGCGGCGCGAGCCGGGGGTCGAACAGGGTGGGGACCGTCACGTAGAACCCGGCCCCCGCCTCGTCCAGGCGCCCGCTGCCGATGAACTCGCAGACCCTCCCGGGGGGGGTCGACGGCAGGACGAACAGCGCCGGATCGTGGAGCACGGGGCGGTCCAGTCGGTAGCGGACCATCACCCCGGCCATGGAGTCGGAGAGGCCCTCCGCACTCGCGACCAGGTCCGGCCCCACCGCCTCCGGTCCCGCCAGGGCCACGGTCTGGCGCAGACCCGCGTTGCAGAACACCCGGTCCGCGTCCACCGCGCGTCCGCCGACGGCCACCCCTCGCACCCGCCCGGCCTCGACCCGGATCTCCTCCACCGGACTGTCCAGCACGACCCTTCCCCCATGGCGCTCGATCCCGCGGACGAGGGCCTCGACCAGCCCCAGACAGCCCCCCCGGGGGTAGCCGATGCCCGGTCCGTGGACGATGCGGGAGAAGCAGCGCGCCATCTCCTTGGCGGAGGCCTGGTCGTAGGGGAGCACGAACGCGAGGATGGACAGCAGGTTCAGCAGGTGGTGGTAGCCCTCGTTGCGGGTGTGCCGCAGCGCCCAGTCCCTCAGACTGTCCGGGTCGCCCTCACCCAGGCCGGGCGCACCGCGGGTCAGCTGGGCCATGTGCCGCAGGGTACCCAGGGCGTCCCGCCGCAGGATCCCCACGCCGCGCGCCAGCCGCCACAGGGCCAGGGGGGAGTCGAATCGGCCGGGGAAGGGAAAACTCCGGTCCCCGAACCACACCCGGGCCACGGGATCGCGGACGATGAAGTCCACCGGCTCGTCCACCCAGCGCAGGGCTCGGGC
This sequence comes from uncultured Rickettsiales bacterium, assembly GCA_964542165.1. GTDB lineage: Bacteria > Myxococcota_A > UBA796 > UBA9615 > CAYRNR01 > CAYTBN01. The sequence goes on along the minus strand of CAZITQ010000276.1, from coordinate 5,811 downwards.
CACCTCCCCGGCGCTCGACGACGAGAACATGTGGACCGCGAAGTCCAGGGTCCAGCCGTCCGCCCGGGTTCCCCCCACCTTGCCGCCGGCCCGGTTGCCGGCCTCGAACACGGTCACCTTCGTACCGCCCGCCACCAGCCGCGCAGCGCAGGCCAGACCGCCGATGCCGGCGCCGATCACGACCGCGTGCGGTGGGGTTCGATTCATGGTCGAATATCGCTCCCGGAGCGCGTGGGGACCGGCTCACTCTAGCCCCTCCCCCGGCGCGCGGCCAGACGGCGCTGGAGGCGCGATGAACCGCAAGACCGAACTCTCCGTCGAGGGTGTCCGCGCCCTGTACGGCGACGACACCGCCCACGACTTCGACCACGCGCTGAGGGTGCTGTCCACTGCGGAGCGCATCGCGGCCGCCGAGGGGGCGGACGCGGATGTCGTCCGGGCGGCGGCGCTGCTCCACGACATCGGCAGGGACGAGGAGCGCAGGTGCGGGGGGGACCACGCCCGGATCGGATCGGCCCGGGCCCGGGAGGTGCTCGCGGACTGGCCTGCCCCCCGGGTCGACGCCGTGTGCCATGCCATCGAGACCCATCGGTTCCGTTCTGGCGGCCCCCCCGAGACGTTGGAGGCCAAGGTGGTCCACGACGCCGACAAGCTCGACGCCATCGGCGCCATCGGCGTGGCGCGGGCGTTTGCCTACGGAGGCGTCCACGGGCGGCGCCTGTGGGCCGAGGACGGCGAGGGCGAACACACCAGCCTCCAGGAGTTCCGGATCAAGCTCCAGCGGGTGAAGGAGCGGCTGTTCACCGAGGGCGCCAGGGAGATCGCCGACGCCCGCCACAGCTTCATGGTCGCGTTCTTCGAGCGCATGGGCGAGGAGGTGCGCGGGCGCGCGTGACGTTGACCGCGCTTGCCCGCCCTCCTACCCTGGTCTTCTATGCACGCGTTTGCCTGCGCTTCCGTTCGGAGGAACCCGATGCTCCAACGTGCACTCCCCGTCTCCCTCGCCATGCTCGCGGCCGCGCTCGCCCCCCAGGCGTACGCGGACGGTTGGGCGCTGGACACGCCCCTGACCGACGCCCACGCCTCCTACTGGGGGGAGGCGGCAGAGGACCAGGCGGGGTACCGCGTCGCCGGGGTCGGAGACGTGAACGCGGACGGCTACGACGATCTGCTGCTCGGCGTGCCCTACAACGACGACACCGGCACCGACGCGGGCCAGGCCTACCTGGTGCTGGGCATGGACAGCGGGTGGGCGATGGACCAGGACCTGGCGGCGGTGGACGCCTCCTTCCTGGGGCATCTGCCGGGGGACGAGGCCGGGTTCGCGGTGGCAGGGGCCGGGGACGTGGACGGCGACACCATCGACGACTTCCTCATCGGCGCCTACCAGAGCGACGAGTTCGGCAACAACGCGGGTCAGGTCTACCTGATGTTCGGGGATCCCTCGGGCTGGGGCATGGGCGTCTCCCTGCTGACGGCCGACGCCTCCTTCCACGGCGAGAGCGACGACGATGAGGGGGGCTACGCGCTGGCGGGCGTCGGGGACGTCAACGGCGACGGCTTCGGTGACTTCATCGTGGGCGCCGCGGGCTTCGACAACGGCACCTACGCCGGCAAGACCTACCTGGTGCTGGGCCGGAACTTCGGCTGGCTCAGCGGCATGGACCTGACGTCGGCCGACGCCTCCTTCGAGGGCGAGGACGCCCAGGACTACTCGGGCTCCTCCCTCGACGGCGTGGGCGACGTGAACGGTGACGGCCTGGACGACTTCCTGGTGGGCGCGTACGGCAACGACGACGGCGGTAGCGCCGCGGGCAAGGCCTACCTGGTGTTCGGCCGGGTGCAGGGTTGGAACGTGGACGTGGACCTGGCCCAGGCCGACGCCTCCTATATCGGGGAGGTGGACGGGGACCGGGCCGGGCACAGCGTGGCGGGTGCCGGAGACGTCAACGGCGACGGGTACGACGACCTCCTCGTCGGGGCGTACGGCAACGACGACGGCGCCACGTCGGCCGGTCAGACCTACCTGGTGCTCGGGCATGCGGCGGGCTGGGCCACGGACGTGGACCTGGGGACCGCCGACGCCTCCTTCCTGGGCGAGGTCTCCAACGATCTGTCCGGGTCGCCCGTCGCCGGTATCGGAGACGCGGACGGGGACGGCTACGACGACTTCCTGGTGGGAGCCTTCGGCAACGACGAGAGCGGCTCGTACGCCGGACAGACCTACCTGTTCATGGGCAGCGACGTCCTGTGGGGGCTGGACACCTCGCTGGCCGACGCCAGCGCCTCCTTCCTCGGTGAGGCGGCCGACGACCGCTCCGGTTGGAGCGCGGCCGGCGCCGGGGACTTCAACGCGGACGGCTACGACGACCTGATCATCGGCGCCAGCCAGAACAGCGAGGCCGGGACCCAGGCGGGGCAGGTCTACCTGGTGCTGGGCGAGCCCTACTGCAACGACCTGGACGGGGACGGCTACGGCGCCCCGGGTGTGTTCACCTGCCCCAACGGCGCCGAGGACGACTGCGACGACGCCGATGCCGCCACCTACCCGGGCGCCGACGAATACTGCGACGGCTTCGACGACGACTGCGACGGCGTGGTGGACGAGGACGACGCCCTGGACGCCCCGGTCTGGTACCTGGACATGGACGGCGACGGGTTCGGGAATCCGCTGGTGACCTATGGCGCCTGCGCGGCGCCCACCGGCTACGTGGCCGACAGCACCGATTGCGACGACAACGACTCGGGCGTACACCCCGGGGCGCCCGAGTACTGCGACGGCAAGGACAACGACTGCCTCGGCGACGTGGACGAGGACGACGCCATCGACGCCACCACCTGGTACCAGGACGCGGACAGCGACGGGTACGGCAACCCCAACGCGGCGGACGTGGAGTGCACCCAGCCCGGCGGCTACGTCGCCGACGGGAGCGACTGCGACGACGGTGACCCCGGGACCTACCCCGGCGCGGACGAGTACTGCGACGGGGTGGACAACGACTGCGACGGCCTGGTCTACGAGGACGACTCGGTGGACGCCCCGCGGTGGTTTGCCGACGCCGATTCGGACGGCTACGGCGATCCCCTGGTGACGGCCGCGGCCTGCTTCGAGCCGGTGGGCTACCTGGCCGATTCGAGCGACTGCAACGACACGGATCCCGGCGTCTTCCCCGGCGCGGACGAGTACTGCGACGCCGTGGACAACGACTGCGACGGGGAGGCCGACGAGGACGACGCCGTGGACGCCCTGACCTGGTACTCCGACGGGGACGGGGACGGCTACGGGGATCCCGCGGTGCCGGGTCTGGCCTGCGACGCTCCCCCGGGGTACGTGTCTGGCAACGCCGACTGCGACGACACCAACCCCTGGGTCAACCCGGGCCAGGCGGAGCTCTGCGACGGCGCCGACAACGACTGCGACGGCGTGCCCGAGGCGGACGAGGTGGACCTGGACGGCGACGGCTGGATGGAATGCTCGGGGGACTGCGACGATGGTGATCCCGCGATCTACCCCGGCGCCCAGGAGGTCCACGACGGGGCGGACAACGACTGCAACGACCTGTACGACGACGGGGTGCTGCCCTACGGCGGGCTGTTGATCACCGAGATCATGTACGACCCGGCGGCCGTCGCGGACTTCGACGGAGAGTGGTTCGAGGTCTACAACGACACCCTCTACCCCATCAACCTGCTCGGCTTCGAGATCTACGACGACGAGTTCAACGCGTTCACCGTTGCCCACGACGTGTGGGTCGATGCGGGGCAGTTCGCGGTGCTGGGGGCCAACGGCGACACGGTGACCAACGGCGGTGTGATGGTGGACTACGAGTACGCCATCGGCGACTTCCACCTGGCCAACGGCCTCGACGCGATCCACCTGGAGCTGGCGGCGCTGCCCATCGACTCGGTGCAGTACGAGCCGGGGAACTACTGGCCCAGCGCGTCGGGGGCCAGCGTGTCCCTGGATCCCGCGAAGTTCGACGAGACCTACAACGACTTCGGTACCCACTGGTGCTCCACCCACGAGTGGCCGGACTACCAGCTGGACGCGGGCGACTACGGGACGCCCGGCGCGGAGAACCCCAGCTGCTGCCCGGACTGGGACGGGGACGGCTACCTGGACGCGGCCTGCGGCGGGGACGACTGCGACGACGAGGATCCGACGGTCCACCCGGGGGCGGCGGAGGTCTGCGACGGGCACCCGGACAACGACTGCGACGGCCAGTACGCCCTGGACGAGCTGGACGACGACGGGGACGGGTACAGCATCTGCGACGGGGACTGTGACGACGCGGATTCCACGAGCTGGCCGGGCGCCCCCGAGCTCTGCGACCAGGTGGACAACGACTGCGACACCTACATCGACGAGGGCACCACCTACGACTGGGATGGCGACGGGCTCACCGCCTGCCAGGGGGACTGCGACGACACCGACGGCAACGTCCAGCCCGGAGCCCCGGAGATCTGCGACGGCAAGGACAGCGACTGCGACGGAGCGATCCCGCCCTACGAGGCGGACGACGACGGGGACGGCGCCCTGCTGTGCGGCGGCGACTGTGACGACAACGATCCCACCGCCTACCCCGGTGCGGTCGAGCTCTGCGACGGCATCGACAACGACTGCAACGGCGCCACTCCCCTCGAGTTCGACGACGACGGGGACGGGTTCATGGTCTGCGACAACGACTGTGACGACACGGACCCGGACATCAACCCCTCGGCGGCGGAGCTGTGCAACGGGGTCGACGACGACTGCGACGGCTACCCGGATCCGGGCGAGACCGACGTGGACGGAGACGGATTCATGGTCTGCGCCGGGGACTGCGACGATTCGGAGGCTCAGGCCAACCCGGGCATGGCCGAGATCCCCTGCGACTCCATCGACAACGACTGCGACGAGGGCACGCCCGACGCCTCCGACCTGGACGCCGACGGCTGGGACGAGTGCGTGGACTGCGACGACGGCGAGCCCTCCCTCAACTGGGACGACGTGGACGGCGACGGCTCCTCCTCGTGCCACGGCGACTGCGACGACTACGACGACCTGGTGTTCCCGGGCGCCGAGGAGATCTGCGACGGGGCCGACAACGACTGCGATCCCGCCACCGACGAGCTGGACGACGCGGACGGGGACGGGTTCACCGAGTGCGAGGGGGATTGCGACGACGAGGACGACGAGATGCACCCGGACGCCACCGAACTCTGCGACGGCCTGGACAACGACTGCGATCCGGCCACGGACGAGGACGGGGACTTCGACGGGGACGGCAGCCCGAACTGCGGCGGGGACTGTGACGACTCCGAGGCCGATGTGCACCCGGGTGCGCCGGAGATCTGCGACGGCCTGGACAACAACTGCAACGGCTCGCTGATGAACGGCGAGGTGGACGACGACGGCGACACCTGGCTGCTGTGCGACGGGGACTGCGACGACGCCGACCCGCTCACCTACCCGGGCGCGCCCGAGCAATGTGACGGCCTGGACAACGACTGCGACAACATCGTGGACGAGGACGCGGACGAGGACCTGGACGGGGACCACTTCAACGCCTGCCAGGGCGACTGCGACAACCTGGATCCCCACGTCTACCCGGGTGCGCCCGAGATCTGCGACGGCAAGGACAGTGACTGCGACGGCGGCATACCCCCGGACGAGGACGACGCGGACGGCGACGGCTGGATGATCTGCGACGGGGACTGCGACGACGGCGACGCGGCCCTGAACCTGGACGACGCCGACTTCGACGGCTTCACCAGCTGCGACGGCGACTGCGACGACTTCCAGCCCTACGCCTACCCCGGCAATCCCGA
>CAZITQ010000275.1:0-11380 GCA_964542165.1 uncultured Rickettsiales bacterium | reverse complement strand
GGGCCAGCGCATCCCGCGCGCTTGCCCTGGGGGGCCACGGAGTGCACGAACCGGGCCTCGTCCACCTGACGCCGTACTTCGAAGACGACGTCAACGTGTTCGTCAACCCGGCGCTGATCTACCGGTATCGCGATCGGGTCGACATCGGCGTGGGCGTGCACGTCGGTGCGGGGACAGAGCGGTTTTTACCGTACCCCAACCCGTACGCCGGGCTGCTCTTCGAACCCGGCGACAGCCGGTTCGTCTTCGGCATCTATCTGAACCGCGATCCCCGGCTGTGGGGCGAGAGTGCGGCGCTGGGCCGCGTGCTCGAACGGTTGCTCGGCGGGCCGATTCTACCCTGGCTGCCCGTCAATCCCTCGGCCCTCTGCCCCCCGCAAGACTGTGCCTGGGACGACAAGACGACGATGCACGCGTGGCTGCCGGTGGACGTGCTCCTCGGCGGGCGGATCGGGCGCGTATCGGTGGGATTCAGCGCGTTCGGGATGGCCGGTCAGCGGACCGTCGGCGACGGATCCGGTTCCTGGCTCGGCAAGGTGGGGTACGGCGGCTTCCGTATCGGAGCGTACTACGACGCTCCCACGCTCCGGCCCGAGATCTACCTGACCGGAACCTCCGTGGCCGCTTGGTGGACCACACCCCAGGAGATCGCGTATTCGCCGGATCGCCGCTTCGACGAGTTCATCGGGCTGGAAGGGACCTTCCGGTTCGGTGGCGGAGCGAGGGTCCGGATCCTCACACCCGCGGCGACTCTCCTCCCCCATGTCGCCTACCACTGGGCGTGGGGACAGTCCTGGACCGGGGACGACCCCGGGTACCTCTCCAGCGAGGACTCCTCGGTGACCGCGAAACAGCTCGATGTGGGCATGGGTGTGTCCTTCGAACCCGCGGATTCGACGGAGGTCTCTGTCTACCTGGCCGGGCAGACGCTCTGGACAATCGTGGAGAATCCTGGCGGATCGGTTGACGAGGAAGCGACCACAGAGGCCGCGCCGGTCGTGGGGGCTGCGGTGGAGTACAGGTTCAAGAACCGGTTTGCTCTCCGTGGGTCGCTCCGGGGGGGGCCGTTCCTCCTGGTGGATCGGACGGCTCGGGACGCGGGCCTCACCCCGAGCGGGTTCGCGGGTGGGGCGCTCGGCTTCGAGGTACCGCTCGGGGAGACGATGGGTCTGGATATCGCGGCCGGCGGCGCCTACCAGGACTCGGCGATGTTCTTCGGGCGTGCCGATCTGCGGGTCGGTCTTCGGTGATGCGGGGAGGAGGCACGGACATGAGGGCAAATCACTGGATCACGCTCCTGGCAATCTCCTGCTGGCTCACCGCGCCCGGATGGACCACGGGCTGCGCCCACCCTTCCAACGAGTACTACGGGTCGGGGGACGACGACACCGGGGATGACGACACCGGGGACGATGACACGGGGGATGACGACACCGAGGACGACGACACGGGGGATGACGACACGGGGGACGATGACACCGGGGACGACGACACGGGGGATGACGACACCGGGGACGACGACACGGGGGACGACGACACGACACCCGCGCCGTGCCTCACCGGTGCGGACGATATCGCGCTGGGATCCGAGAGTGGCAGCTGTGGGGATCCCTTCGTACTCGACGTCCATCCCATCGACGAGCCCGTGAGGATCATCCTCGGGTCCGGCGAGGGACACGATGTCAACGTGACGGGTGACAGCCCAGATTGCCTGGCCGATCTGGCGGTTACGGACAGGGACGTCGTCTTCGAGGTCAGCTGGCCCAACGCCGCGGACCGACTGGAGATCTGTGTCACCAGCGACCAGGGCACACCGCGCATCACGGTCCTAGATCGCCGGGTCTGTGCGGGGGTCGCAGAAGCGGACTGCGAGGAGGACGGCGACGGTGACGGTCAGGTCGACCTGACGACGCCCGTCGACGAACCCGTGTTCGTGATCGTCTCGGAGACCGATGCGCAGCCCGTCGGAAACCTCTACGCAGAGTTCCGCGCCTTCGCGGCTCCGTGACCGGAGACGAGAGGTTCGAGGCCGCTACCGATTCCAGCACAAGAAGGGGGGCTAGAACACATCCACCCGCTGCGACTCCGCGCTTTTCGGCCACTTCGCCGCGCCGCAGCTCGTCGCCACGATCGAGTACTCGAAGCCGCCCAGGTGATCGCTGGTGATCGTTATCGGGTAGGTGTGGGTCTCGCCGGACCGCGACATGGAGTGGGAGTGGCGGTCCGAGCTGCCCTTCTTCCACCAGGCGAAGAACAGCTCGCAGTCGCTGTTGCCGGGGGTGGTCGCGACGAAGCGGTGCTTGTCCCCGACGATCATGGTGCCGGGCGGGGAGTGCGAGATATCGATCGGACCGGTGGGCTCGGGACGATCCACGGCGACGGTGTGCCTCCCGTCCTCGGAGGGCGAGAACGCCTCGCCGCACTCGGTCGTGCGCAAGCGGTACGCGAACTCGGGCGAGTGCTCCTTCCCCAGGGTCAGCGTCCCCTTGTAACTGTGCCCTGTCTTCCGCTCGAGCTCCAGGCTACCCTCGGAGCCGTCGTCGCCCCACCAGTCGAGCAAGACCTCGCAGCGGTCCGCCCCCTGGGTCCGCGCCGATACCTCGAACGCGCCGCCGACCTCGAAGGCGTCCTGGGGCGTTCGGTGGCTGATGCGCACGCGTTGGTCTCCCGATTCGTCCTCCTCCTCGGCATCCCCCGCCGCGTCCAGGGATACGTCCTCCGGGGGCGCCTGTGTCTCCAACTCGGTGTCAGGGCTGCCATCGTCCCGTTCGTCACTGTACTCGGTGACCGCCGCCGCCTCTCCGCTCCCCGGTGCGGGTCCGTCGTTGCTGGCCGAGCGCCCGATCAAGGCTCCCAACACGATGAAGAGACCGATGAAGACCAACCCAGCGAATCCCAGGATCCCGATGGGGATCAACAACCAGGCCTTGCTCCGTCTCGCGGGGCCCTCGGGCTCGTCGATGATCTCGACGGAGACGTCGGTCGACGGGGGTGCCGGGGGGAGCGAGGCTGGCGGTTCACTGAGCCTCGTCGGCGCCTGGGCCTCCGGGGTCTGGCCGAAGGGGGTGAGGGCGCTGCTCACCGATGGCGGGGTGGAAGGGGGAGCCGAGGCGCCGCCTGGGGCCGACCCGCCGGCGCCGCCTGAAGCGCCGGCGCCGTGGCGGACGTCGCCATGACCACCCACCGGGGCTGCGGGACCGTTTGAGGGCGCCTGTGAGGGATGAACCCGCGCCTCCGGCATCCGGTCCTTGATCGTGGCGTCGTGATCGGGATCCGATGTTTCCCCAGCCGGTCCCGGCCCCCCGGGCATCGGCGGAATGGACGCGCCGAACATCGGGCTCGGAGAGGACACGGGGATGACCGGCGTCCTCGGCACCTCCTCGTACGAGCCGGACGCCGTGGTCGTTCCGTTGACGGAGATGGGCGCCGGTCCCAGGTCGGCAGCGACCCCTCCACCCCCAGCTGCGGGGGGTGGAGGGTTGGCCCCGCGGGGTATCGCGGCCATGTCGCAGCCTGCGAGTAGGCTCTCGAGCGCTGCGGCGCTGGGGGGGCGAGACGCCGCATCGACCGACAGCGCGCAGGCCACGATGTCCGACAGGTTGCTCGGGATGTCCGGGCGGAGATCGGCCAGCTTCTCTATGGACTGGCTCCCCGTGTACACGTCGGCGACCTCGACCATGTCGTCGGGATTCACGGGCAGCCGGCCCGTGAGGAGTCGCCAAAGGAGCATCCCCAGGGCGAAAACATCCGCTCGCGCGTCCGCGTCCAACTGACCCCGGAACTGCTCGGGCGCCATGTAGGGGACCGTCCCCATCATCGTCCCGACCTGGGTCAATCCGCCGCCAGACTGCAGGATCTTCGCGAGCCCGAAGTCGGTGATGCACGGCCGTCCCGGCCACTCCGGGCCCCGGGCCCGATCGAGGAGAACGTTGGGGGGCTTCAGATCTCGATGGACCACGCCGAGTTCGTGGGCGTGGGCGATGGCACGGATCACGGGTCCCATCACGGCCATGGTCTCGGGCCCGGACCAGGGCATGGGCCGTTCGTGCTGGATCACCTGCTCCAGCGACGGGCCACTCACCAGCTCCATCACGATGGCGAGGCTGTCCTGCTCCATCAGGAAGTCGTGGACGTTGACCACGCCCGGGTGCTCTAGCTTGGACTGGACGTACGCCTCCTGCTGGAACCGAGCCCGCACGCGCTCGTTGATCGCCAGGTGGGAGGACAGCTCCTTGATTGCGACGTCCTTGTGCAGGAAACGGTGGCGCGCGTGGAAGACGACACCCATGCCCCCCGCGGCGATGGGCTCGACGATCTCGTAGTTGCCGATGATCGACCCTTTGCCCAGCATCGGCTGTTCCCCCGAGCTCCGCTGTTCCGCACGTGCTGCCGTGCGCCGAGGATGCGGCGCGGTCCACCATGACGGAACGATATCTGGCGGGTCCAGGGTAGAAGCCCGCCCGGGCGCTGTCAAGAACCCGGGGGTGCGGTCGCGGGCGGTCGCGCGCCCGGACGCTGGAGCCGAATGCATGAGAGGTGTCGGACGCCTGGGCATAGATGTGGCCCGCATGGCTGGCGAATGGTATACAGGCGAGACATGGTGCCCGGTTGATGTCGACCGATCGAGACCTTGAGGGAGGCACCGGGTTCAGCTGGGGGAAGACGAGTTCGAGATGAGATGTAGCCCAATCTGGATCGTGATGTTTCTCGTCGCCGCCGGGCCGGCGGCTGCAGATGACGCGGACGGAGCGCGGACACAGTATCTGATCGCGGCGGGGCTCGCCGACTCCGGAGAGTGCCTCAACGCGATTCCCCGATTCGAGAAGACGCTGGAGCTCGACCCGACCTTCTGTCGGGCCCATCTGGGTCTGGCCAAGTGCCTGCTCGAGGTGGAGACCCGTGAGGCCTATCTGAGGGCCAAGACGGAGGCGGCCGCGTTCCAGAAGTGCGCGGGCGAGGGAGAGCTGTCCGAGGTGATGGAACTCGTTCAGCGAGTTCTCACCACGCCGGAACCCCCGGCGCCAGAACCGGACCCGGTGGTGCCGGACCCGGATGACGAACAGATCCCGGATCTGCCTCTGGAGGACGAAGACCTGGTGATCGACGAGACGGACCCGGATCCGGACGAGGTCGCGGAGGGTGACTCGTCCGGTTCGACGACTCCTCCGGCTGGCGGACAAGCCGACGAAGAACGCCACGAGGACGCGGAGGTCGAACCCGAGGAGATCGCGCCTCTGGACAGAGCCCTGGACCGTCGCGTGCGCCGCCAGGCGGGGGCGGGCGTGGTGATGTTGCTGGGCGGCGGAGCTGCAGTTGGGATCGGCGTCGCGTTGAACGTCAGGGGCTACCAACACGCCCAGGAGTACACATGGCTCGGCGAGGACGGGGAGTGGGAGTACTTCGAGGAGGACGAGGACCAGGTGACCTGGGCGAGGCAGATGAACAGCATCGGGATGGCCACCGCCATCGGCGGTGCCGCACTGGGAGTCGCCGGGGTGATCACCCTGGCCACGACGCCGCGGAGACCCGGGGGAGTCGCGTCGGCGTCGGACGGTCGCTCCGGGAGAGGGCCGGGGGGGCGGCGCCCTGGTCTGGTGGTCATGGGGATCGGCGGAGCGATGGCCGCCGGGTTCGGAGTCACGGCGACCGTGAGCTTCGCCCAGGGGCAGTCCAGGATCACCGATGGAGAACGCGAACTGTACGAGACCGGCCGGCCCTTGAACAACGCGTCGGTGGTGTTCAGCGCCGTGGGAGGTGGGGTGGCGATAGCGGGATTCGTCATCGATATCGCCACAGCGGGCAAGCGCACCGAGCGGAGGACGACTTCGAATGGACTTCGCACACCCTTGTTCGCGCCGGGACCGGGCCAGATCGGGCTCTCGGCCAGCTGGGTTTTCTGACGGATCGGGGGAAGGAGATTCCGAGCAGATGAGCGAGCGCGGCCGTTTTCGTTTCGGCCTGGCCGGCCAGGCACTGCTCAGCGTGGGCATCGCAATCACCGTCAGCGCTTGCTGGCTCGGACCGTGGCCGGGCGAGATGGACGAGGCCCACGTTGGCTTCCTCTACGTGGGACCCGTGGGCGACCACGGCTGGACCAAGGCACACGACGTTGGTCGAGAGTACCTCGAGGCCAACCTCGAGGACGTCACCACGCAGTATCAGCCCAGCGTCATTCCCTCGGACGCCGCCGGTGTGATGGAGGAGTTCATCTCGGGTGGTGACAACGTCCTGGTCACCACCAGCTTCGACTTCCTGTCCGCGACCCAGACGGCCGCTGCCAACCGTCCGGACGTCAAGTTCGTCAACTGCTCCGGCTTCGCCAGTTCCCCCAACCTGGGCTCCTATTTCGGGCGCATGTACCAGGTGTGGTACCTGGCCGGGATCGTGGCCGGACACATGACCGAGGAGAGCGGGAGCAACCGGATCGGCGTTGTCGGCCCCGTGGTGATCCCCGAAACCGTGCGGCATTTCAATGCGTTGACCCTGGGCGCGCGCTCCGTGAATCCCGACGTCGAGGTCCATGTGGAGTGGATCCACGCCTGGTTCGACATCGAGCAGGAGCCGGTGATCACCGAGGTGCTGATCGCGGCCGGTGCCGACGTGATCGTGAGCGGCACGGATACGACCATTCCGCTGGAGACTGTGGATGCGCTCTCGGAATCCGACGACTACGACTACCCGATCTACTCCATCGGCTATGACAACGAGGACAGCTGCGATTTCGCGCCTGACACCTGTCTGACCGCCCCCTACTGGAACTGGGGCCCGCTGTACGCCCGTCTGGTGCGGCAGATGCTCGAAGGCACCTGGGATCCCTACCAACAGGTCTGGGATCAGGTGAAGATCGAGAGTGCGGAGAGCACGGTCCATCTGGCAGATATCCACGAGGACGTATCCACGTCGGTGGTGATGGAGGTCGAGGAGACCCTCGCCGATCTCGCCGCGCCGGAGAACTCACAGTTGCCATTCGTCGGCACCCTGATGGACTCCGAGGGCAATGGGCGGGTGGGCCCGGGCGACGAGATGTCCGACGAGGAGTTGCTCAGCATGTGCTGGTTCGTGTGGGGCGTGATCGCCGAGGACGGTACGCCGGGCGAGGTCCCCAGCGGCTGTGGCGGGGAATACTGAGGGTCCGGCCCGGGCTGCCTTCTCCCTAGGGCGTGTACACGGCGAGCTCGTCGACCAGGATGACCGTGTCCTCGGACTGGCCGTCGATCACCACCGCCTGCTGGGAGTGCTCCTCGATGTCGATGTCGTAGGTCGACACCCAGACGACGACCTGATCCCGCAGGAAGGTCGCCCCCCCATCTTCACCGACGCGGATCTCCCAGTGGAGCCAGGCTCCCGCATGCTCCTCCTCGACGAACGCCGTCGACCAGGAGTCGTGGCCGCACTGGTACTGGATCTTCGGATCGCTGGTCGATGCCTCGATAGCGACGCTGATCAGAGCGTCGGGCTGTTCCTCAGCCCCCTGGTAGTCTGCCGCGGTGGTCGAGCTGAAACCGACGCGCAAGTTCTGATGGTTCAGCTGGGAACTCTCTCCATTGGCGTGGACGATCGACCACCACTCGAGACGAGGAAGATCGGAGAACGCGAAGGTCTCCAGGGTCGTGGCGCCGCTCTGGTAGATGACGTTCCCGTTGGGGTCCAGCGCATCACTTCCATCGAATCCGAGATCCTCCACGACCTCGGGCTCCGGGCCGCCCCAAGCCGTCCATTTCGACGGATCGATCCCATTCTCCCAGTCCTCGGAAAACACGAGGTTTTCCGGGTCCGAGTCGTCGTCTTCCGTGTCGTCGTCTTCCGTGTCGTCGTCTGCCGTGTCATCGCCGTCTGGGTCCACGGGAACGGTCTGGGGGATCAGACATCCGGACACCCCCCAGAGGAACCAGAAACCAAAGGCGATCGTCGCGAGTGACGAGCCATGGGTGTGTCGCCGCAATCCAAACCATGCACGCATGAGCACCTCCTACTTGCACTTCAGGATCCCGACCGGGGAACGGCGTAGTCCCGGTCTCTGCCTCATCCTCCACCATTCCAGTACCGAAGGGCTTGGCTTCGAGCTTCCTCTCCATGATCCCAGCGGCCCGTCCGCGTGTCCACGGACACTGCCGATCCCGTTGAAACCAGGCTGGACACCGATGGCGATCGCAGTCACGCGGGTGGCATCAGATGACTGGTCCCTGGTACGCGACCGTTGGACTTCTCGTTCCTTTCTGCCGCGAGCGCAGTTCGGTATCATTCCGAACGTCCCAAGCCGGTACGCGAACACGTTGGGGGAATCATGAAGACCTGTCCTGCTTGCGGTCGGCCGAATCCCGACGGCAACAGCTATTGTGACCAGTGCGCTTTCCCGCTCGTGGCGGAAGGGACCGTCGTGCGCATCGGACGGGATCCGGACAACGACCTCGTCCTGCCGGCGGATCTGCGCCAGGTGGGGCGCCGTCAGGCCTCGGTCAGCGTGCAGGGTGGCAGGCTGGTGATCGCCGACCAGGGCACAGCCAACGGTACCTTCGTCAACGGCCGGCGGATCTCGGAGCCGACGCCGTTTGGTGCCAATGACGAGATCCGCTTCGGTTCGTACAAGTTCTCCCTCGAGAAACTGAAGGGACATCTCGCGGCAGGCCAGCAGGCCCGGTCTCCCGCCGCAGGAGGCCCGCGATCCTCCCGACCGGTCGCTGGCGGGATCCCCACACAACCGGGCGAGCACACGGTTCCGAAGTCACGTATGGCCATCTTCGCGGCAGCGGGGATTGGCGCCACACTCGTGGTCGCCGCCGCAATCGTCGTGTTCGTCTGGAAGCCCTGGGATACTCCCGATGGGCCCGAGGACGCCGAGGTCGAGGATGGCGTGGAGGACGCGGTCGACGGCGAGGTCGAGGAATTGCGAGAGCGGTTGGCCGACCTCGAGGCAGCGATGGCGGCGAGCACGGAGGCGGGCGAGCAGGTCGTGGCGCTGAAGGCAGAGGTCGAGGAACTGCGCGAGCAACTCGAGGAGGAGACAAAGAAGAAGAAGAGGAAGAGGAAGAAGGCGACGCCTCCTCAGTCGCCATCGACGACCAGCGGACCGTCAGCGACCGAGCCCGCGCCGGATGGGACCCCTGATTCGTCGGCACCCGGGCCGACGCAGGGTGTCGATCCTGACACCGCAGGAGCCGCCGGAACGCCACCAAAGGGCGACGACGACGCCAGCGACCCGCAGGATCCGGGTGCCGGGGATCCGGCCTCCACCCCCCCGACCAGCGAACCGTCCATCTCCGGCGGGACGGTACCCGATCCCGGCCCTGCGCAGCCGGAGCCGTCCACAGCGATCCCGTGATGCTCACGGCCGGTCTCCGTCACATTCCTGGACACGAGATGGACACGGACGAGCTGGTTCCTGGGAACCATCGCAGGAAATCCGGAACCTACAACCACCTGAAATAGCGAGGAAAAACGCTCAAGTCCACGAAATCACGATCTCGCGATTTCTACCATCCCGGCAACACGGGTTCAAATCCCGTTGGGGTCACCATCCTTTAAAAATCAACTACTTACAGATTCGTCGATCGGGGCCCGGAACCGATTTGGGTCCCTATTGGGGCCCGTTTGGGTTCCACAAGTCCCTGCAAGTTCCCTCTCGGGGCTCTGGGAACCTGGAATCTGACCGGACCAGGGAAGTTACGCTCCGACGACCTGCTGGAGTTCGTCGTCGAGGGGAGGGAGGGTGGCCACCGCGGCCTCGATGACCGGCCAGAAGGCCCGGGGGTCGACGTAGTGGCGGGCACGGACGCCTCGCGGCGCGTGGCCCACCAGGTGGTCGATGGCCGCGTCCGAGATCCCCTGCTCCGTCATGTGGGAGATCAGCCGTTTGCGGAACGCCCGGGTCGGGTGCCCCTTCCACCGCTCCTCGGGGACCCCGGAGCGCTCCCACGCCTTGCGGACCGTGATGCTCACGTCCCGCGGCAGCGGTCCCCCCACGATGCGGACGTCGCCGTCCGGGCGCCCGTCCGCCATCCGCCAGGCCAGCAGCAGACGGGTGAGGGGAGGGGCCACAGGAATCCACCGGTCGAGGGCCGTCTCCTGCGCCGACTTACCCACCCGCACGTGCAGGGCGGTCCCCAGTCCCTCCCAGTCCCCGTCGAAGTCGTCCCAGACGAAGCTCCCCACCTGTTCGATCCTCAGGCCCGTGAAGCGCTGTATGAGCACCGCTCGCCGCACGCGGTCACCGCGATCGGTGAGCTGCGCCAGCATCCGGTCAATCTCCCCGTACGTGGCCGCCAGCACCCGCCTCGGCGGCGGCACGTGGACCCTCGGCATCCGAACTTCGAACACGTGTTCCGGGTACGCCTCCCTGGCCCAGCCCCAGAACGCCCGGATGCCCCGGGCGTAGTTGTGGACCGTCCCGGGATGCCGGCCCTCCTTCCGCTTCTTCTCCAGGAACTCGGACACCGGCTGCTTATCGAGCATGAACAGGGGAGGGGCCTTGCTCGACGTCCCACGGCAGTGGGCCAGGAACTGCCGCCGGAGCACCGTCTCGTACAGCATCAGCGTACGCGGCTTGGCCGCCGGCCGCTCGATGGTCCCCTCGGTACGCTCCGCGATGTACCGGTCCACGAGCTGCTCTAGGTCGACCGGCGCCGACCTCGCCGGAGCCCAGAACCCGTGCTCCCGCACCGCGTTCTGGACCTTGCGGTCCATCGCCTCCGCTTCCCGCCGCGGCGTCCCTTTCGCCATCGCGAACCGCTCGCGCTTTCGGGTCGCCTTGTTCCGCCACCGGATGTTGGGCCGGCCTCCCCGCCATTCGATGCTCATCGCTCTCCCCCGGTCCCCCGTTGCCCGCACCCGCGTTCGCTCCACCACGCCGCGATCCGGTCGGGATCCCACCGCAGGTGCATGCGCTCCGTGCCCCGGCCCGCCTTCGTCGCTGGGATCGGCCGACTAGCGGCGAGGTCCTCCCGGGCTGCCTCGTACAGGGTCATGGCCCGCACTCTTAGGAGCTTCGCGGCTGTCTTGGTGGAGACGGGGCGGGGAGCCTGCCGGGCCGCGCCGATGGTGGGGTCCGCGTTCCCGGGTTCGGAAGCCCGCCGATCGCTCCTCTGCCCGGCTTCTTCCTCCGGGATCACCGGCTCGCCATCGGCCCCGATGGGATAGAAAGGACCGGATGCACCGGGCCCGGCGCCTTTCTCTTCGAGCGCGGCTTCCCTGGCCCCACGCCACGCCCAGAAGCGCTCGTAGTACGCCTCCTGCTCCTCCCAGAGCACCGCCTCCTCGGCCGTCCACGGGGGCTCCCCAGCCTCGCACCTACCCGTCATCGTCTTCCATCCTCAGGGCGGTCGCCAGGTAGGACTCCCAGTCGGCTGCTAGCAGCCAGTAGCGCAAACACGCCACAGGCTGCTAC
>CAZITQ010000274.1:0-11382 GCA_964542165.1 uncultured Rickettsiales bacterium | reverse complement strand
CACGTCTTCGACCTCGGAGTCTTAGTTCGACCCAGCACGGAGTAGTCCCTGTGGTCCGCCGCCGGACCAGAAGGGCCGCTACGTGCACAAGCAGGACACCGACGCCGTCGAGCCCTTCACCGTGCTGGTAGCCGACCCTCCCTGGGGCTTCGGGGACAAGCTCCGGCAGAGCGCCGTCAAACGTGGCTCGGCCGACAACTACCCGACGCTCACCATCGAACGCATCGCCGCTCTCCCCGTGCAGACCGTCATGGCCGACAGCGCCGTGTGCTGCCTCTGGACGCCGGCCACGCACCTTGCCGAGGGGTTGGGCGTGCTCAAGTCCTGGGGATTCATCCACAAGCAGGTCTGGGTCTGGATCAAGACCACCAAGAAACGGCGTGTGCTTGAGGACGGCACTCCCCACCTCGCATTCGGCATGGGGCGGCTTGCCCGGAACGCCTCCGAGTACATCCTCGTGGGGGTCCGGGGGGATAAACCCGGCGACCTGTACAGCCAGGTACAGGACCACTCGATTCGCAACGTCTTTTTCGCCCCGGCGACCCCCCACTCCGTGAAGCCCGAGTGCGTCCAGGACGCCCTGGACCTGATGTTCCCGTCCGCACCGAAGCTGGAGATGTTCGCCCGCAGGCAGCGGCCCGGATGGACGTGCATCGGCAACGAGGCCCCCGACACGGAGGGCCGGGACATCCGGGACTCGCTCCAGGACCGGGCTGCCACGGAGACGCTGGGTACGGCCTCCAGCGACTGACGAGCCCACGGTTTCGCTTCAGACCTCGTCCATGGACGTGTACCTGTCCTCCCGGTCCCGACCCACCATCCACCCGGACGAGTCGCCCCCTCCCCGCCCTGACGGGGTGACCCCTCCGGACCCGGCCTCCCGTTTTCGTCTCGGTCCAGAGCGTCGCCCAATCCCGTCGGTATTGTCTCTCCCGGATGACCAGGTCTGGCCCACAAACCCCGCCGACCTGGCCCATCCCGTGCGGGCCGCCGTCACCATGTCGGCCCGGGAGGAGGAACACCATGGCCGAGCCCCACGGGAACGCCGTGACCGAGCCCCGCAAGAAGCTGTACCTGACCGTCCCCGAACGTGTTCACCGGCTCGCCCGGGTCGGTGCTGCTGCTTTGGGAACGAGCATGTCCGAGTACGTCAGCTGCCTGGTGCTGGAGGACGCCACGAAGCGGGGCATCGACGAGTTCGTGCAGGAGAGCGGGGCCGAGCAGGAGGAGGACGGGGAGCCGGACGGTGATGGGTGACGTGGTCGTCCCTGGTCGTCACCCAGGGCGACGCCGAGGCCCTGACCGTGGTCCGGACGGGTCCGAGAGTGAATCGACCGGCCGTTCTGACGCCCATGCGGTCCATGGGTCCATCACGATGTCGAGGATCATCTCGACCAGCTGCTCGTCCGGCATGGCCAGGTCTCCCCGAACCCCATGGACCGATGGACCATCCTCGTGGTCCGGCCAAGGCGCCGACCTCCTGGGCGCTCGTGGAACCTACCCAGACTGTTGGGTAGGTTCCGGGGCCTGACGGGGCTCCAATGACATCCAGCAGCTTCCACCTGACCTTCCATCCCGCCAAGTAGACCCATTCCCACCCGGACGGGGGTAGAGCCCTCAGAGTCCGGCTCCCGGGCTCGGAACCGGCGACCAGCAGGTCGCCTACCGGGAGGACGATGATGGGCAAGCGCAAGAAGACCAAGACCCCCGACGCCGATGTCGTGGAACTCGACCCGAACCTGCTGACCCTGGACCCCGACGTGCAGCCCAGGGAGAAGGTGACCCAGACGCTCGTCGGGCAGTACTCGGAGGACATGGAGGACGGGGACGTGTTCCCGCCGGTCGTGGTGTACAGCGACGGGAAATCCCACTGGGTCGCCGACGGGTTCCATCGGGTCGGGGCGGCCATCAAGGCCGGGCTCACCACGATCAAAGTCGAGGTGCGGAAGGGCGGGAAGCGGGACGCCATTCTGTTCGCTGTGGGCTCGAACGCCATCCATGGTTGTCGCCGCACGAACGCCGACAAGAGGCGGGCCGTCACGGCGCTGCTGAAAGACGACGAGTGGAGCGGGTGGGCCGACCGGGAGATCGCCCGCAGGTGCCACGTCAGCGACCGCTTCGTGAACAAGCTCCGAGCGGAGCTATCTGCGAACGGTTCGCAGATGGGTCGGACCCGGAAGGTCACCAGGGGCGGCAAGAACTTCCCGATGGACACGACCAAGATAGGCTCCCGGGGCGGTGACGAAGAGGAGGAGCAGCAGGACGAGGATGGTAGCGCTGGAGTCGATGACCCTGGGAGTGGGTCTGCCGACCCTGCCGACCTCGACGACCTCGACGAACTCGGTCACCAGCCCGGCGCTGAGAGCGACGAACCGTCGGAGTCGGAGGAGTTGTCCGCCGAGGATGTGGAGGAGGACGGCCTGACCGGGGTACTGGGGGACATCCTGGAAGAGGTTCTGCACGACGGAGGAGACGACGAAGAGGTCGAGTCCGACGACGAGGTCGAGGTCGATGGGAATGACGTGCCCGACGACGAGGTCGTGCCTGATGGGGACGATGCCCCCCATGTCCGGGACGACGAGCCCGATGAAGTCGGGGGCACCACGGACAGCACGGACACCGACGATAACTACTCACCGTCCTCGGAACCCGCACCTCCGCTGGATGCGGCAGCTTCGATGTCGCCTGGCAGGTGGGCCCTCGTCAAGGTGTCGGCAGACAACTTCGACGACCAGCAGGCGGATGCCGTCCGGGAGCACCTGGAGGACGGCTCCTACAGCCATGTGCTGGTGGTGAAGACCTCTCCAGGGTCCACGGGCTACCCGGCCTACGGGGAGGCGTGCGAGGTCGTCCAGGAGGCAGGATACCCGTTGCAGTTCCAGGGCCATCTCGTGCTGGCAGGGAATCACATGGTCTGGGCCACCGTCGCTTGCCGGGACGAGGGTCTGGAGAACCAGGTCGAACTGGTCCGGCTGGTACTGGGCTGGGGGACGGTGGGGATGGAGGAGATTCCGGTCGGTGGCGATGGGGATGGGTGATCTTCGGCTGGAGGGCCCTCCTCATAGCCCCCCACGCCGGCTCAGACGGCCGACAGGGCCGTCCTGACGCCCGGGAGCCAGCTGGGGCCCGGGGTGTTGCCCAGATGGCCCCAGAGGCGGCCTGCTTGGAGGCCATGAGCTACCGTACCCTGGTATCCTCTCGACTTGGAGGGTCAGAACCATGTCCAAGGCCAGCTACTTCTACGTCGCTGCCCTGCTCGGCGTCCTGTTCCTCCTCGTCGGTTGTCCACCTGGAGGCTACGGCCAAGGTGATGACACCGACGACGACGACGATGACGACAACGGCGGCGACGATGACGATAACGGCGGCGACGATGACAGCGGCGACGACGATACGGAGGAGTGCGACATCAACGTCCCATCCGACCAGTCCTCAATCCAAGCTGCTATCGATTCCACAAGTGGAGGTGAGACAATCTGCGTCGAAGCAGGTGTCTACTTCGAGAACATCGACTTCAACGGGGCGGCCGTCCACGTGTTTGGGCTCGGGGGGGCCGTTGCTACCACACTGGACGGGGGGGCGATGGGTTCGGTTGTGACCTTCGATAGCAACGAAGGGGCCGATTCGATACTCGAAGGCTTCACCTTGACCAACGGCCGGGTTGGTTTGTATCTGCAAGGCTCCTCCCCGACGCTCAGGAGTCTGGTCATCTCTGGGAATTCGGGTGATGACGTGGGGGGTGGGGTGATACTGTTCTCTTCTTCCCCAACGTTCTTCAACTGCACCATCTCTGGAAACTCAGCGTATCTGGGTGGCGGAATGTACTCGCTGGAGTCTTCTCCAGCGTTGACGAACGTGACGATTTCGGGAAACGAGGCGTCGTCAGCTGCTGGAGGGATGTACTTTGACACCCTTTCTGACTCGACACTGACGAACGTGACGATCACGGGCAACACGACCGGCGGTCACGGTGGGGGGATGTACTTTTTCTATGCTTCCGCCGAGATGACGAATGTAACCATCTCGGACAACTCGGCGGGCGACGACGGCGGCGGATTGTACGTGGCCTATTCCCCCCCATTGCCGTTCTTGAGCTATTCCAACGCCTGGGACAACTCGCCAGATGACTACTCAGGTATTCCCGACCCGACAGGCACGGCCGGCAACATCTCGGCGAATCCAGGATTCCTCGCCCCCATCCCCGGCGACTTCCACCTATCCACCGACTCCCTCTTGGTCGATGCGGGAAGCCCGACGATGGTGGACCCCGACGGTAGCCGAAGCGACATCGGAGCGTACGGCGGGCCCGAAGCCGACGGTTGGGACCGTGACAACGACGGGTACCCTGAGTGGTGGCAGCCTGGGGAGTACGACTACGGGACGTATCCAGGAGAAGGTTGGGACTGCTACGACTGGAGTGCTGACATGTACCCCGGCAACGGGTGCTGAAGCCAACTCACGGCCCCTTCACAGGTCGGACCACTGCCGGGCTCCGTCAACCACCGGCCCAGCCAGCCCTGGGGCCTCCGCCAGGAATGTCCCAGGCGGTTTCTCCGGCCCTTCCCGGACCCGACTCTCTGGGGCCAGCCCCGATGGTCCCGGTCGCCCAGGACAGCGATGCGGAACACCCCCTCTGCCCTGGGTGTCGTCGCCCTGGAACGGGAGGGGCTTCATGCGGAAGCTCGTCGGTGTGGTCTTCGCCTTGCTTGCCACTGGCCTGGGCCTCGGTCTCACGTTCTCCAGCCTCGTGAGGATGGGCTGGATGAGGCACGGAGCCCCCGCCTGGGACCTGTCCTTCCTGCACCTGGACTGGGTGTTCCGCCCTGCGTTGCCGAACTGGCCGGGGCACGTCGTGAACTTCGGCTTCCTCGTCGTGGGCGTGCTCTTGTTGCTCGGTCCAGTCGTGTTCGTGGGGATTACCCGGGTCCGAGGCCGGTAGCTCGTAAAACCGCTCTCGGGAACCATCTTCAAGTGAACTGTCGAAAGTACCGGAGCTTCCTCCCATCAAGAACGAACCGCCATGTCCACCATCAGCGCCATGAAGAAGCCCGCCAGCAGGACGAGAGCCGGCAAACGTCCGCCCAGGCCCTCTCGTCGGGCGAGCCGTGCCTCTCGGAGGCCATAGACCAAACCCACCACGAGCAGCCCCAAGCTGACCAGTGCGATGCCCAGCAGGGGGATGGGGAACTCCGGCATGGACAGCGTTCCGTCCTGGATGGCCGCTGGCGTATACACGGCCAAGGGGTCCTCTATTACATGTGGAACGAAGCGGACCCGTGACGAGACCTTGTACACCGTCTTGGCCATGTCAGCGAACGCCAGGATCACTGCGGCGGGCAAGGCCAACCGTCGCCAGGCCAGTCCGAGGCTTTCGGCCCCCCGCAGTACCACGGTGAGTAGGCCCAGCAGCACCCACAGGGCCAGCGGGAAGACCAGGCACACCCAGATGGCCTCCGTGGCGGCGGCGGGAAGACCCACACCGACGGCGACCTGCTGGGGCACCCAGAGGAAGGCTGCCTCCCAGGTTTCCTCTGTCTGGCAGAAGAGCCGCTTGGCCGTGAAGCCAGTGGCGGAGATCACGAACAGGGTCACCGGCCAGGAGGCGAGTGGATGCCGGGCATCGGAGCGATGGAACGGAGTGCGCAACAACAGCCGCATCCGCTCGGGTCCCAGGACCTTGACGCACTGACCGCAGAGTTGGCAGTCGCCGGATTCGTCCAGCCGGACCGGGTCCAGCAGGCTGTCGCAGGCTCCCTTCCCGGGGCCGCCGTCCTGCCCGGGTGCGGACCGCACCACCAGCGTCGAGCCACGACCGAAAGCGGAGAGCAGTAGCGTCGAGGGGCACCAGACACGGCAGAAGCTCCTGTGGCGTGAGCGCAGCCCAACGACCGCTGCCAGCAGCAGGAGAGCGAGCAGGAACCAGGCGGTGTATGCCGGCACCCGCAGGGCATGATGGGCGGCATGCAGCAGCTGAGACAGCATGAAGGTCAGCAACGCAAGCCAGCCGGCACGGCTCCAGGCACCGGGTTCGGCCTGGCGGAGCCCCAGGGACCGACCGACCCGTTCGCTGGTACTGGAGACCAGTTCGAGCGGGCAGACGGCGCACCAGGCTCGGCCGAAGAGCACTACGACCCACATCAGCAGCGGCCACCACAACCCCCAGAGCACGAGGTTCACCAACTCGCACTGGGCGTAGAGCTTGAGCGGAACGTCGGCCGGCGGATACCGACCCCACGCCAGGACGACGAAGGTGAGAAAGATGACCAGCGTCATGGCCTGGAACACCCGTGGGAATCCCCGCCAGAGCAGCAGACGACGCACGAGGGGCGCACCCGTCAGATCCAGACCCGGTGGCCACGAGGTTCCCTGCATAACGCCAAGGGTACTCTACGGTGACCTGATAGGCTCTCAGGCGGAGGGCCGATTCCATGGGCTCCAGCCGCCTCATCGTCCTGTCCGGTGTCCTTCTCGTCCTTCTCGGCTGCCCCTCCGGGGACGACGACACGGTCACTGACGACGACAGCACCCCAGGGGACGACGACACGACCACCGACGACGACACGACCCCAGGGGATGACGATTCGACGGGCGACGACGACACGACAGGTGACGACGACAGCGCTGGAGATCCGAATCCGTGCAGCTTCCCCGACCCGCTTGCGGCCGAAATCCTGGTCGTTGAGCAGTACGTGCCGGGGAATCCCCAGGAGGAGTGGAGTCCGTTCATCTCGGCGTTCCTGGGGGACAACCCAGAGCCTGAGCACTTCCAGGTGATCGCCGAGGAGGGGGAGTGCCGCTATCTACGGTGGCACCACGGCGTCTGTGAGCCTCCATGCGACGCCGACCAGGAGTGCAACGTGGACGATGTTTGCGTCCCCCAACGCCTGGGTGTCTCCGGGGGCACCCTGACCATCACCGTCGCTGGCGACACCATCGAGATGGAGCCCACGGACGGGTATCCGGGTCACTACTGGCCCCATGAGGCCCTGCCCGAGGACCTGTTCGGCCCCGGCGACCCGATCACAGCGGCTCTGTCCGGCGACGAGTTCCCGGCGGTAGCTCTCGATGCAAGGGGAGTGATGTCCATGGATGTCGAACTGGCCGAGCAGGGCCTGACGATGGAGTACGGCCAGGACGCCACCATCACCTGGACCTCCGGGACGGACCCGGATGCCTGTGTAGAGGTCTACCTCGTCCAGCAGGGGCCGCTCATGCACGGGGACTTCCCCGAGGAGATCATCTGGTGCATCGGGCAGGACGACGGCAGCCTCGTGATCCCCCGTTCGCTGGTCGAGATGTTCCCCGTCGGTGACCCAGCAGACTGCGATGGTGACGAGGATTGGTTCTGCGTGCAGTCCACGTTGTCCCGGTTCACCCGGGATACTGTAGTCACCGCCCCCGGACCGGCCGAGCTGTTGGTCAAGAGCGAGGTTCGTTTCTTCCACCAGCAGGCTCGGTGACCGGGAGGAGCGGCTGTTCTCCCGTGGAGCGTCGGATTCCGACCTGGCTGGACGAGGGTGGCCCGAACCCTGGTGTCGCCAAGCGTGGGGGGGGGACGCACTTGGCAACGGGGTCCAGGGATCGGGCCGCAAGCGGGTAACTGGACGTACCCCTCGTGGGCCACCCCACCTGTCCGCTTCTCACGCTATGGGTGCTGGTCGAGGTCGTCAAGGAGTGCAGCTGCAGGGCACGTATTCTCACGGTGGCCCCCGGCCCACCCATTGGTATCCTGCTTGATGGAGAGCGCCCCATGAAGTCCATCTGCATATTGGTCTCGTTCGCCGTCCTCAGCCTCCTGGTCGGCTGTCCCGACGAGGACGACGATGACGTCTCGGGCGACGACGACACCACCACGGACGACGATGATGACCTCCAGGATGACGACTCTGCTGGGGATGACGACATCCAGGACGATGACTCCGCAGGAGATGACGACTCCGCTGGGGACGACGACGTGGACGACCACGTCTCCTCGTCCCAGGACTGGATGCAGGTGACCGCTGGCTCCGAACACGCCTGCGGTCTGCACCAGGATGGCCTCGTGGAGTGCTGGGGTCGGAGCGACCTGGGACTGACCTCCCCTCCGGCGATCGTGTTCGACAGCATCTCCTCGAACTGCGGGGTCTTGCCCACGGGGGAGATCCTGTGCTGGGGTGACGAGGCGCCGCTGCCCCCGGTGGGGACCTTCGTCCAGGTCGATACCGAACCCGGATACTGCGCCATCGACGACGGGGGACAGATCCAATGCTGGGGCGACGACGAGGACATGGATGATCCCCCGGAGGGCGAGTTCATCCAGATCGATGACGGCTGCGGGGTAGCTGTGGACGGGACCATCCACTGCTGGCTCGGTATCAGTGACGTCCAGGAGCCACCGGAAGGCACCTTCACCCATGTCGCCGGGGCCGGTCTGACCTACTACGACATGTGGGCCTGCGCCGTTCGGCTCGACGGCACAGGGGTCTGCTGGGGCAACCCGCACGGCTTGGCGGGAGAGCCGTTGTCGGGCGGTCCGTTCGAGGCGGTGGACATTGCGTCCCAGTTCGCCTGCTGGTTGCGCAGCGATGCCGTCGTGGAGTGCCGTGGCGGTGATGACGGCGACGCCGGGAACATGGACTCCCCCGACGGGGCGTCTTTCACCCAGATGTCCATGGGAGCCCACTTCGGATGTGGGGTACGAACCGACGGTCGGGTCGAGTGCTGGGGTGACAACTACGGGAACGAGTACGGGCAGATGAACCCGCCGTAGGCCCTGGCGTCTCCGGTAGTTGTCGTCGGTGACGGGTCTATCGCCTCCCACTGGTAGGAGGCCCGACCATGCCCACGCCCCACCCCCTCGTCGCCCTCGCTCGCAGGTTGACACCGCTGGCCTGTTACATCCGTGAGCACGATGTCGGCGACGGGCAGCTGGCCGAAGCGGCCATCAAGGGCCTGGCCGAGTACCTGGGCTACGAGGTCGTCATCGTGGACCCGGACCCCCAGGAGAAGCTGGAAGACCTGGGGCGAGAGTACCTGGAGGCGATGAGCAGACTGGCGAAGGACCCGGACCGGGTGGTACGTGGTGCCCTGCCAGGGGTGGTCTACAACCTGGTCACGATGGCGATGAGGGTGCTGAGGGGGATGTACGGACGGGAGGCCGACGGGCCCCCAATGTCTCTCGACCTGTAGTTGTCGTTGGCCCTGTCAGGGCCCCCTCAGATCCCACCGCCGAGCATCAGGTAGGCCGCCCCGTTGCCGTTGCCGAGCGCACCGACCAACAGGTCGTCGTACCCGTCACCGTTCACATCGCCGGCCTGTGCGATGGCGTACCCAGCTGCGTCGCTCGCTTCCTCCCCGATCAGCTTGGAGTCCGACAAGGAGAGGTCCACGTCCCCTGGAACGGCCGAGTAGATGAGATAGGCCGCTCCGGCGTGGTATCCACCGGAGCCTTCCCGCTTCGCTCCGACGACGAGGTCATCGAGGCCATCACCATCGAGATCCCCACCCGCCGAGACCGTGTACCCGGCGTAGTCGCTGGGTGCTTCGCCGATGTACTTGGCGTCGGCCGCTGACAGGTCGAGGGAGCCGTAGACAGGGCCGTACAGCAGGTAGGCCGCCCCGGCGTTCGTCCCTCCGGCGTCGTGGGCGTAGGCCCCGACGAGGATGTCGTCGTGCCCATCGCCGTCTATGTCGCCAGCTGTCGAGACAGATATGCCAGCGCCATCGTCACCGACCTCACCCAGGAGGATCGCATCGGCGGTGGAGAGTTCCACTATCCCAGAGACCGGGCCGTAGACCAGGTACGCCCGCCCTGCTTCACCCGTGCCGTTCTGATAGGCACCAACGAGGATGTCGTCGTTGCCGTCACCGTCCACGTCGCCGGCCCCGGAGACGGAAATCCCGGCCTTGTCTTCCGTCTCCTCGCCGACGAATTTGGCCGCAGCGCCCGAGAGGTCGATCTCGCCGTACAGCGGGCCGTGCAGCAGGTACGCTGCACCGGCATGTCCCCCCCCCGAGGACTCGTGATGGGCCCCCAAGAGGATGTCTGTGTACCCGTCGTTGTTCACATCGCCGGCACCTGACACGGAGAACCCCATGGCGTCCCCGGCGGTCTCGCCACTGAACTTGGCATCGGCACCCGACAGATCGATGTTCCCGGTCACCGGGCCGTACAGGAGGTACGCCCCACCTGCATCGTCCACGCCGTAGGCTCCGACAAGGATGTCGTCGTTGCCGTCGTCATCGACGTCCCCCGGGCAATCGAGGGAGCGGCCAGCGTAGTCGCTGGCAGCCTCGCCGATGAGCTTTGCATCGGCCTGGGCGAGCCCGACATCGCCGCTGACAGGCCCGAGAGCCACATAGACGGCTCCAGCATCCACCCCGCCCGAGTCGTCGTACCAGGCGCCTACCAAGACGTCTGACAGGCCATCTCCGTCCACGTCCCCACCGGCCACCGAGATACCCGCCTGATCACCGGAGGACTCGCCCGTGAGTTTGGCGTCGGCCAAGGACAGGTCGATCTCGCCCACCAGCCCGCATCCGTTGGAGGTCCCGTCGCAGTCGTTGTCGATCCAGTCGTTGCAGGTCTCGACCTCACCGGGGTTGGCCAGGGCCTCGTCGTCGTCACAGTCCCCAGCGCAGGTGGTCCAGCCGTCCTGGTCCTCGTCGGCCAGGTTCAGGGCAGAGTCCCCGTCGTCACAGTCGTCGTCCTCGGTATCCAGGACACCATCGGCCCCGCAGGTCGTGTACCCGTCCCCATCGCCGTCGTGGCCCTCGTCCACGTCCCCGTCGCAATCGTCGTCCTCCCCGTTGCAGACCTCATCGGCCCCCGGGTAGACCTCGTCGTCCCCGTCGTTGCAGTCGTTGCTGCATACCATCACCCCGTCCCCGTCGGCATCGACCTCTTCGGCGTCGGGGGAACCATCACAGTCGTCGTCGTGCCCGTTGCACTGCTCATCGGCCCCAGGATGGACGGCCGGGTCCTCGTCGTTGCAGTCCCCCTGGCAGACCATGTAGGTGTCCCCGTCCTCGTCTACCTCGGTCGAGCCCAGGGCGCCGTCACAGTCGGTGTCGAGACCGTCGCACCCCTCGTCAGCGCCGGGATGGATGGTGGGATCGTCGTCGTTGCAGTCCCCGCCCTGGGCGTCCTCCAGACAGGGGGCGGTTTCGCAGTAACCGTCACCATCCCAGTCGTGCCCCGGGTCCTCCAGGGTCTCGTCGGGGCGCTCGACGGGGCAGCCGAGGAGCAGGAGGGGCAAGAGGGTGATCACCAGGTAGTTCCATCGGGTCTGCATCAGAACCTCCCCCCGAAGCTCAACCAGGCGCCCTGGGGCGTGGCCACGAAGGCGAGACGAGGGTCAACCCCGCTCTCGGCCTGGATGGCCCTGCCCTTGCTCAGCAGGA
>CAZITQ010000273.1:0-11404 GCA_964542165.1 uncultured Rickettsiales bacterium | reverse complement strand
CCCGGGGGGGCCTCCCGCCCGGCGCCCCCCGGCCCGGGCCCGGGCCTTGGGGGGGGGCCTGGGTTGGCCCCCGCCGTGGATCTCTCCCCGAGAGGCTCCTAGGCGTCAGGCGTCAGGAGAAATCCTTCAAGAACCGCTCGACCTCGCCCCGGCGTAGCAGGAGTACGCACTCGTCGAGGCAGAGGTTGCACAGCATGAACTTGGCCACCCGGTAGATGGTGTTGACCTCGAACACCGAGCGGCGGCAGAGGTGGCAGGAGTGCTCCTCGTCGTCGGGCACCGCGAGCTCGTCCCGGTGGTCGTGGATCGCCGAGATGCACAGGTTGCACAGCAGGAAGCGGTTGCCGCTCATCAGCCGATCGACCTGGTCCTGGGAGCGGCCGCACAGGCTGCACTGCAGGTTCTCGTGGTCCTCCAGGGACCGGCGGCGGGGCTGGGGGTCGGACCGCGCGGCCTCCCGCTGCCCCTGGAGCACCGCCAGCGAGATCACCTTCTGGCGCTCCTCGCGCCGGTTGCGTCCGACCTCCACCAGGCCGTCCAGCTTGCGCTTCGCCTCGCCGCTGGCCTCCTTCGCCTCGGCCTCGAGCTGGGCGATGGCCCGCTCGTTGCCATAGAACAGCAGGGCCACGGCGGCGGCGTTGGCCAGGGCTGGATCGTCCTCCTCCAGGTAGTCGGCGAGGAAGTCCTCCGAGGCGTCGCTGCCCTTCACCGCCAGGGCCAGCAGCAGGTAGGAGCGGTACCGGGCGAGGTCGGCCCGGGCCACGTCCAGCGAATCCCGATACGCGGCGATATCGTCGTCCACGACCTTGTGGGAGCGGGCCCGGCGCCGCAGGCCGTCCTCGGTGACGTCGAAGCCGTCGAAGATGGCGTCCTCGGGCACGTAGTGGCTCATCATCATCACGCTTCGGCCCAGGCGCTCGCCGAAGTGATCGTCCGGTTCGGCCAGCTGGTCGAGCAGGTCGTCCACCCGCTTGCTCTGACTCAGCTCGTACAGGTGCTCCCAGATCTGGAACCGCAGGGAGTCGGTCTGGATGTCCTGGAGCATGGCGCTGAGGGAGGGGAAGGCGGGAAGCCCGATCTCCTTGATCTGCGCCAGCAGCACGTCGATCCTCCGGCGCAGGCGGCCCTTCGGCCCCTTGTAGTAGCGCCGCCCACCGTCGTAGCCGGGCGCCTGATCGAAGGCCCGCACCTCGCGACCCAGGTTCTCGAACAGCCAGCGGTAGTCACCCTGGAGGAAGTGGGCCTTGACCTTCTCCACGTAGGCCGGGAAGTAGTCCGGTTCGTCGTCGAGGATCCGTTCGAAGGTCAGCAGCCCGTCTCCGTAGCTACCCTCGGCCAGCTCCGTGCACCCCAGGGTGAACCGGGCCATCACGTTGTCGGGCTCGCAGCGAAGCGCCTCCTCGCAGGCCTCCCGTGCCCGGGCGAACTCCTCGAGTTCCAGGTGGCACAGGGCGATCTTGCTGTGTCCGATGGCGCTGTCGGCCTCCTTGGCCAGGTAGCCGCGGAAGTACTGGATGGCGTTCTTGGGCTTGTTCAGGCTCAGGTAGGCCAGCCCCAGGTAGTAGCTGGCCACGTGGCCGAACTCCTGGTGGTCGACCAGCTTCCTGAAGAAGCGCCGCGCCTGCTCGTAGTTGCGGGTGTACAGGAAGAGCTCGCCGAGGCTCTTGTAGACGTTGCCCAGAAACCCGGGGAAGGGGTCGAGCTTGACCGCGGTCACCAGGTGGAAGATGGCCTCTTCCATCAGCGACTCGGCCCCGCGGAAGTCCCGGGCCTTGGCGTCCTGGTACAGGGCGTCGCCCAGGTTGTAGTGCGCCTGCCACAGCGAGGCGTCCAGCCGCGCGGCCTGCCGGAAGGCCTCGATGGCCCGGCTCAGGTTGCCCCGCTGGCGGTGCAGGTTGCCCATGCCCACCATGGCCAGGGCGTCCTCGGGCTCCGCGGCCAGGGCGTAGAGGTAGAACTCCTCGGCCTGATCCAGGTTCCCCAGGCCGAAGTGGCAGCGAGCCACCAGGTCCAGGCCCCGGCCGGTGTCCGGGTGGGCCTCCAGGTAGGTGTGGGCCTGCTCCAGCGCCCGCCGGTACCACTCCTTGCCCGCGTCGAAGTAGTACGCCTTCTGGAAATAGGACTCCGCCAGATCCAGGCGCAGCTCCATCTCTTCGGGACGGTTCTCCGCCCGCTGCTCGAGTTTCTTGATCTTCCAGTCGTGCTTGTCTTCTGGGCCCATGATCGCCGGATCCGCGGAGACACTACCTCCAGTGACAAGCGTAGGCAAGCCGTGCGCCGGCGCGTACCATGGCGCCCGCGACCATGTCCGGACCCACCTTCCAGAGGCGAGAGCTGAGCGTCCTGCTCTCCGCGTTCTTCCTCATTTCGGGCGCCACCTCGCTCGTCTACGAGGTGGTGTGGATGCGTCAGCTCACCCTGGTCTTCGGGGCGACCCAGCTGGCCACGGCGACGGTGCTGGCGGCGTTCATGGGGGGTCTGGCGCTGGGGGCGTACACCGGCGGGCGCTGGATGGACCGCTCTCCCAACCTGCTGATCACCTACGGCGTGCTCGAGGCGGTGATCGGCGTGTACGCCCTGATCTTCCCCTACCTGATGGGTGGAGCGGGGGGTGTGTACCGCACGTTCCACGCCTGGGCGAATCCCGGCTTCGGCGTGGCCAGCGCATTCAACGGCCTGCTGATGCTGTCGATCCTGCTGCTGCCGGCGGCCTGCATGGGTGCGACCCTGCCTGCGCTGGCCCGCTTCGTCACCGATCAGCTGGATCGCGCCGGACACCAGGTGGGGCGGCTGTACGCCATCAACACGCTGGGGGCGGTCACCGGTACCTGGGCCGCCGGTTTTGTCCTCCTACCGTGGCTCGGCGTGTCGCTGACCGTCGGGGCCACGGCCGCGGCCAACCTGGTGCTGGGAGCGGTGGCGATCGCGCTCGGCCTGCGCACCGACCGGGCCCTGGCCGCGCCCCGCCCCCGACCCGTGACGGACGACGGGATCGACCGCACCCGCGACTTCGCCTTCGTCGGGGCCGCCTTTGGCCTCAGCGGCCTGTGCGCCATGGTCTACGAGGTGGCCTGGTCCCGCTTCCTGACGCTGATCATCGGCAACTCGGTCTACGCGTTCACGCTGATGCTGGTGGCCTTCCTGATCGGCATCGCCGGGGGGGCCGCCCTGGGGGCCCGGATCGTCCGACGCTGGCGCCTGGACCCCTTGCGGGCGGCCACGGTCTGCCTCGTGGGCACCGCCGCCACGGCGTACGCGGTCCACCACCTGTTCTCCGTGCTGCCCTACTGGTTCGTCGCGCTGTACGCCCTGGTCCGGGATCACGACTCGATGGTGTTCGTGGTCCAGCTGTCGATCGCCTGTTTCGTGATGCTGGGGCCGACCCTGCTGATGGGGGCGATGTTCCCGATCGCGATCTCCGCGGCCGTCCGGGATCCGCGCAAGCTGGCCGCCGACGTGGGCCGGCTGTACACCTTCAACACCGTGGGCGGCATCATCGGCTCGATCCTGGCGGGCTTCGTGCTCATCCCGCGCCTCGGCATCCTCAACACGCTGACCCTCGCCATCCTGCTCGGTCTCGGAGGCGCGCTGGTCCTCCTGGGGCGCTGGGACGCGGCGGCGCGGTGGCGCGTGGGGATCGCCTGTGGCGTGGTCGCCCTCGCCGTGGCCGCCGTCGTCGTGCGCCCCGCCTGGGATCCGCTGCTGATGTCGGCCGGGATGTACAAGTACGTCTCGGACCTCGAGGAGTACTCCCGCGAGGGGGTGCGCAACTACGCGGTCAGCGACTACGAGCTGCTGTACTACCGGGAGGGTGTGACCTCGACGGTCACGGTCGCCCACGCGACCGGTGACGACAACATCTGGCTCGCCAACAACGGCAAGATCGACGCCTCGACCACCGTGGACCTGCCCACCCAGGTCCTGCTGGGACACATGGCCTACCTCTTCGTCGAGGACCCCCAGCGGGTGCTGGTCGTGGGCCTGGCCAGCGGGATCAGCGCTGGATCGGCTGCGGTGCACCCCACCCCGGTGGTCGACGTCCTGGAGATCGAGCCCGCCGTGGTGGAGGCGAGCCACTTCTTCGACCACGTGAACAATCGACCGCTGGAGCGGGACAACGTGCGCTCGTACGTCAACGACGCGCGCAACCACCTCTACCTGGCCGACGAGCCCTACGACATCGTGGTCAACCAGCCGTCGAATCCCTGGATCAGCGGCGTGTCGAACCTCTACACGCTGGAGTACTTCGAGCTGTGCCGTGACCGGATGACCGACGACGGCGTCTTCGTCCAGTGGATGCAGCTGTACGGCATGGGCCGCGACGACCTGCGCTGCATCCTGAGGACCCTGCGGCAGGTCTTCCCCCACGTGATCCTCTTCTCGTCCATCGAGGAGGCGGACATCGTGATGGTGGGATCCGGGCGGCCCCTGGCCTTCGATCTGGCTCACATGCAGCGGCTCCTCGACACGCCCGACGTGGGGGCGGACCTGGCGCGCATCGGCATCGCGTCCCCCGAGGACTGGTTGACGTACTACCTGATGGACGAGATCGACATCGCGGATCTGGAGGGGGAAGGGCCGCCCAACACCGACGACAACATGCTCATCGAGTTCTCCGCTCCCCGGTACCTGCACTACGTCACCGAGCTGTCCAACTTCGAGCTCCTGCTGGAGGGGACCAGCGGCCCGTGGCGCAAGACCGAACCGCTGATCGCCGACCCCGTGGACAAGGCTGCGTTCTACGATCGGCTGGGCCAGGCCTACTTCCGGCGGCGTCAGCTGGACCGGGCCGCGCTGGCCTATCTCCGCGCGCTCAAGCTGATGCCCCACGAGGTCCGCTACCGGGAGAGTTCGGAGCTCGTCCTCGAGGCCCTCGAGACCGGCGAATGGTGAGCTCCCGGCGCGCGCCTCGCGCGGGCGGCGGCGGGTTCGCGCGCGGCCGCACCCGAGTCGCGCGATCGCGCTTGACAATCTTGCGGCTCGGACCAAAACTCCACCCAGGAGCGGACGTGGGTATCTGTTCCCGGGAACCCCGGCCCCGCCCGTCGAAAGACACGTGAATCACCAGGCACTGATCCAGGCCCTCCCCGAGCACGCTGCCAAGGTCGTGTGCGTGGGCTTGCGTCTGGACGCGATCCGCGACGACATCGAACGGATCGCCGGCGACGCCAGCATCACCTGCATCGATCTGGACGGCGACGCCCCCCCCGAGCGGCTGCCCTTCGAGGACGGCTCGATCCACGCCATGGTCCTCCACGGGGCCCTGCGCAAGCTGGACGCTCCGACCCTGCAGGGCCTGCTCGGCGAGGCGCACCGGATCCTCGGCGACGGTGGACGCCTGGTGGTGCGCGACACCTTGCCCCCCTACGACCGCCTCTCCCCCCGGCTCGGCCGGGCCCTGCTCCGCGCCTTCGGCGTTCGCTACACCTCCAACGAGGTGTTCGCGATGATGGAGCTCGCCGGATTCTGGGATTGCCTGGTCCTGCGCAGCTCGTCGGTCAGCCGGGACGTGGTGGTCAAGGGCGACAAGGTCGTACAGCGGGCATCCCTGGGCCCGCGCACCGACGACGCGGAGGGCGACGGCCCGACCATCTCCCTGGTCAAGTAGCGCGAAATCTCAGCGGCGGCGGAAGGGCCACCAGCGCCGGGTGCGTGGTGTCGGCGGTGCCGGAGCCGAGAGGGGCTCCTCGTCGTCCAGGGATTCCAGCTCGTCGACCTCGTCGTCGTCTTGCTCGACGGCGTACAGGGCGCCCCAGCGCCGCCGGCCGCGGGTCATCACGCCCTCCAGCAGGCCGCCACCGATGTAGACGCAGGCCACGATGATCAGACAGACCGAAAGATCCATGAGCACCGTGACGACGATGAAGGTGGACGCGGCCAGCCCGGCGAGGGCGAGGGTCGCGGGACGGAAGCGGATGGACTTCAGCGTCCGGAACCGGATCTCGCTGAGCATCAGGTAGCTCAGGAACACGGTGAACACGAGGACGTTGAGCTGGGACTCCAGCAGGGCCAGGCCGCTCTTGTGGTGGAAGATGACCAGGGAGGCCACGGTCGCGCCGGCCACCGTGATGGTCAGCCCCTTGCTGAACCCGGGCTCGCTGCGGTCCACGCCCAGGTTGAACCGGGCCAGCCGGAAGGTCCCCGCCAGTACGAAGGCAAAGGCCACCGCGAAGCCCAGGAGCTCCATCTCCGCCAGGCCCCACTTGTACAGCAGGACGCCGGGCGCGATGCCGAACGAGACGAGGTCCGCGAAGGAGTCCAGCTGCACCCCGAAGTCACTCGTGGTCCGGGTGATGCGGGCCACCGGACCGTCCAGCAGATCGAACAGCCCCGCGAACAGGATCAGCACCGCTGCGGCGTGGAAGGCGTCAGTGTCGCCCGTCGACGCGCTGGCGGCGAGTACGATCGAGTAGAAACCGCAGAACAGGCTGGAAGCGGTGAAGAGGTTCGCCGGACGTAGGATGTAGCGCAGCATCCGCGATCTGTTTACCCCACGCCCAGGGGAAAGACCAGTGCATTCGGCCCCGCGGAGCGGGGGTTCAGCGGCTCGCGTAGTAGCTGTCGACCTGGCCCAGAATGACCGGGTTCTGGGGGACCACCTTGAGCACCGGAGCGCTTCGGTACCCGTAGGCGTGGCCGCCCAGAGAGCCCTCGGGGAGGCTCCGGCCGAGGCCGCGGATTCGCTCGTCGTGGACCGACAGGTCCGGCGGCTCGGCACCCTCCGCGGCGACCCAGCCCACGCGGGAGCGGGCGGTGTGCTCGGCGAGACGCTGGGAGACGATCTCGCGCACCCGATCGTCGTCCAAGAATCCGTCCGCCTCCCCACCGGCGAAGACCAGATCGAGGAGGCCGATCCTCAACCCCGAGGGATCCTCCGCCACGGTGCGGATCCCACCCTCGACCCGCAACTCCCCAGCACCGGAACGCGCGGCCGCACCCAGCACGAAGTGCACCCCCTCCCACCGCCGAGCGAGGGTCGACTGCCTCCGGGCCGAGGCATCCGTGAAGGCCACCACGGCGTCGGGCGGGGCCGGCAAGCTCGCGAGGGCCGCGGCGATGGCCTCCTCCGGGGAATCCACGACGAATCCCGTGCGCGCGATGGCCCCCCCGGCAGGATCCATCAGGGACATCAGCGCGACCGTGTGTTCCCCCGCCTGGATCTGCTGGATCCGCTCGATGGGCAGGGCGGTGCCATCCCGGGTGGCCAGGTTGGTGGCCAGCAAGGTGAGGTCGGTCCCCTCGGCCAGGGTCGCGAGCTCGGCCGGGGTCAGGCCCGCCAGGTCCGAGGCACCCAGGGCCACCGTGTCGGTCCCACCGGCCGCATGGAGGGCCACGAGGCGGGACAAACGTTCGACGCCCGCCTGGCTCGCCTCCCCCCTTCCCGGCGCCAGGGACTCGGGGCCGGCGACCACCCGGAGATCGGGGATCTGGTCCCGCAGGGACTCGACCAGGGTGGTCCGGCGGGCGAACCCGCCCGTCACCCCATCGGGGCAGGTGCAGGGGCGCAGGTCACCCTTCTCACCGAGGGTGAAGGCCAGCAGGAGTCGTGTCGCGGGATCGCCCTCGGTGGCGGGCAGCGCGCCCCGCTGGGCGTTGAGCTCCGCGAGGGTCGGAGGCAGGGGTACGGGCTCCGAGGTGTCGGTACAGGACGTCACGGTGAGCAGGAGGCCGGCGAGCAGTGGCCAACCAGCCCGGGCGGTTCTCCGGCGATCCGAGACGCGGGCTCCGGCGGTTCGTCGCTCCAAGGTACAACCCTCGCTGCGCTATAGTGACGCACGAGTCCGCCGCTGCCAATCGGCACGGCGACCGGAGGGACCATGCGCCACCCCCGGATTCCCCTGGGCCTGCTGCTGGCTGCGGCCCTCCTCGGCGCCTCCCCCGCCAGGGCGGACCTGGCGCCCCCCGACTACCGGGCGTACCACGGGCAGCGCGCGTACGCCGAGAGCCTGCTGGCGCTTCGCACCGGCCACACCGAGCGGGCGCTCCAGGCCGCGCAGCGCGCCACCGAGCTCCGCCCCGAGGACGCGGATTCCCTCTACCTGCTGGGCGTCTGCCACCTCTTCGCCGGTGAGTTGGAGGCGGCCCAGACCGCACTGCTCACCCTCATCGAGCGGGAGCCGGACCTGGTCGAAGCCCACCACGACCTGGGTCTGGTGTGGCTGACGATGGGCGACGGCCCCCAGGCGACCCTGGCCTTCACCCGCGTGGAGGCCCTCCGCCCCGAGAGCTGGATCGGCCCCTACCGCCTGGCCCAAGTGGCCGGCCTCCTCGACGGCGACCTGGGCGCCTGCGAACGCCACCTCCGCCGCGCCGTCGACGCGGGGTACCCCTACGCGGCCTCCCTGCCGGTGGACGCCGACTGGGCGAAGCTGGCCGAGGATCCGGCGTTTCTGGAGATGATCGGGAGGATCGTGGGGGAGTAGAGGTCCGGGACCGAAATCGACAGGTGGGCATACCGATCGAATCCGGAACACGACGAAGGGGAGAGCCTATGTCCGGTGGATGTGGACGCGATAGATGGAAACGTACGGCGATCACGACGATCCGTGCGTGGGTCCCCGCATTGGCCGTGGTTCTCGCCGTTCCGGCCCTGGGTGCTCCCCCCCTGGAGTGGTCCGGTCAGGTGGCCCGGGTCACGGACGCAGTGGTCGATGACGAGGGTATCCACTGGCGGCTGGAGGTCCGGGACACCTGCGCGACCGAGGTCAAGAAGGCGTTCATCGAGATCCCCTGCTCGGAGTGGCGCGCGGCCCTCGTCACCGATTCCGAGCGCACACCGGCCGCCCAGGGGAAGATCGACCTGCCGGACGGCAAGAAGGCCAACCTCGGCAACCGGTCGGGGACGTCGACCTCCGGAGAGCAGCACAAGTTCGTTGCGCGCCTGACGGCTTCCGGGGGCGTCAGCCAGGAGTTCTCGCTCACCGGCCCAGCTGAGGACGGGGGGACGGGGGGGATGTGGACGCTCGCCGGCACCTTGCCCGCCGATCTGATGGCGAGTGGGATTCTCGTGGTCGACGGCGACTGGGAATTCGAGCTCGAGGGTGGGGTGGACGGCATCCCCGTGAGGTGGGATCCCGACGACTCCCTGGAGGAATCACCGGCCTCGGTGGACACGCTACCGCGCCGCACGCCCACGAGCGTGGCAGAGGCCGCCATGGCGGAGGCGTCGGCCGAATGGCTCTGCGGAACGGTGCAGCGCCTGGCGGCGGCGGGCTCCTTCGACCCCGTCGAGGATCCTCAGGCTCTCCGGGCGACGCTCGCGTTCGACCGGATCCGGTTCCTGCTGGAACAGACGCAAGCGGCTTGTCCCGACCAGGCGCAGCTGGCCGTCGATCGGATGTGCGGCCTGGTCGATCGGGCCCACGCTTCCCTGGATCGGGACGCGGACCCATCGCGCTGGCTCGCGGCCGCCGAGGCCATTCCCACGCTCGCCGAACTGTGCCCCGCCACGGCCCGCGAAGACCTGGCCGCGACAGCCACAGCAGCTGCCGCCGCGCTGCTCGATTCCAGGGACCGGGCGGACCTCCCCAGCTACGTCGAGGTCCACGGCACCTGGCTGGGGGAAGAGTGGCGTTCGGACCTGGAATCCCGCTGGCGCCAGGCCATCGACGACGACGCGAACGCGCTGCTCGACGCCCGGGACCACTGGGGCCTCTCCGGGCACCTCGCGGTTCACGGGACCTGGATGGGGGAACCGTGGCGTTCGGACCTGGAATCCAGGTGGCGCCCGGTGATCGACGAGGACACGGACGCCCTGGTGGCCACCGGCGCGCTGACGGCGGCTGCCGCGCTGGTCGAGTCGGTCTCGGAGGTGATGGGCGTCCGATGGACCGCCAAGCGGAACGTGGCCATCGACGCGGCCAAGCGCGAAGCCGACACCGAGGCGACCGCCCGGCGCATCGCCGAGATCGAGGAGGACTACGCCTCGATCCTGGCCGAGCCGCTCATGGACCGGGAGGTGGACTGGGACCTGGCGAAGGCGTTGATCGAGCGGATGTATGCCATTGTGGTGGCCACGGCCAGTCGGGACTACGCGGTGGCGGCAGGAGCCTACTCCCGCGAAGAACGCTGGAAGCACAATCGAATCGGGCTCGCGGTGTCACTTGCCCAGAATACCTCTCCGCCCTCCGCGCGGAGGGCAGTGGAGGTCATCCACCGCGATGTTCGCGCAGGAATCACACCCGAGGAAGAGCGGGGACGCGACTACAGCGAACGCAGTCTCGGCCCCCGATTCAGTGTATTGCAACGCCGCGATGGTTATGTGCGCGCAGGGTTCGAATTCCCCACGGGCGGCACCATCAGCTTCGCCTGGGATCCGCTGAGGGGCTGGTGCTTGGACAGAATCGACGACGTCGGTTTGGCGTTTCCCCTCGAGTGGAAGGACAAGGTCATCGGGAATCCCGAGAATGACGGACTCGACCTCTCGGATCTCGCCTTCACGCCAGACGCGGAGGCCTTCCCCACCTGGGGTGAGGAGATTGACCCCGACAGCAAGTCGAGGGGTGTCGGGGCTTGCCGCGAGGAGTACGAGGAAGTTTTTCGTGCCAGTCTGGCGGCACCCCCGCCGGGGATGCTCGGGGACCTCGCCGGGCACGGCGAGATCAACGTCGTTCGCGCGTCGAGAGACGGAAACGTCCTGGATTTCTCCGCGACCGATCACGCCGCGTTCTTCCCGACCTTCGAGGAAGCAGCCACCTACTGCGCGAATCTGGAGGTCGCGGGCACGCGGGGATGGCAGATTCCGCAGGACTGCTGGGTCCCGAGCA
The DNA here is from genome assembly GCA_964542165.1 of uncultured Rickettsiales bacterium. Classification (GTDB taxonomy): domain Bacteria; phylum Myxococcota_A; class UBA796; order UBA9615; family CAYRNR01; genus CAYTBN01. Next base: position 638 of record CAZITQ010000273.1, on the reverse strand, counting down.
GCAGCGAGGAATTCGTCAGCTGGTGCACTATGCAGTCCAAGCAACTGCTCGCCCATCCCAGGGGGTCCTCCTTCCCGGAGCAACTCCAGATTCCCGAATCCAAGCGGCGAGTGAGCTGCGAGAAACGGTTCCCCGATTCGGAAGCGCTCCTCAGATACGCCCTCGAACAAACCTGGGCGCTCGAGACCACCTGCTCCAGGAAGCTGACGCGCCTCGGGTTCCGGTAGGTCGATCGGCCCGACGAGGTTCTCGTCGGTTCCGGGCCCGGGCCCCGGGGGGACGGGGCTGCTGTACCTGTCGGTCTCAAACTCGAGCTCGAACTCGAACTCGAACTCGATCTCGATCTCGTACTCGAACTCGAACTCGAACTCGAGCTCGAACTCGATCTCGAACTCGATCTCGAACTCGAAGTCGAACTCGAACTCGAAGTCGGACTCGAACTCGATCTCGAACTCGGGGGTGGCATGGGCAGCTCGATGCCTGTGTTCGTTTCGTATCCAGAGTACCGTCCGACCTCGTCACTTTCCCATCGCATCTCTCCCCTTCCCCGGGCCGCGCGGGGGGGGGGGGGGGGGCCGGCGCCGGGTTACCGAAGGGGAAATTGCGGTTAGTGTCGGTGATGTGGGTTCGGTAGTTAC
>CAZITQ010000272.1:0-11408 GCA_964542165.1 uncultured Rickettsiales bacterium | reverse complement strand
CCGGCGCCCGCCGGGGGCGGCGGCCGCCCCCCCCCGGGCCCGGGGGGGGGGGGGTTGGGGGGGGGACGCTGGGACGCCGGAGGGTCTCCCGATGCGAATCTCCTGGCTCCTCGCCCTGTTCTCGATCCCCGTCCTCCTCTCCGGCTGCCCCGGCACGTGGGAGGAGGACGATGACGTCACCGACGACGACGACGTCACCGGAGACGACGACGCGACAGCGGACGACGACACCAGCGGGGACGACGACACCACCGGCGGGCAGGATCTGGACGGGGACGGTCACCTGACTCCGGACGACTGCGACGACGGGGATCCGGGGATCTACCCCGGCGCGCCGGAGCAGTGCGACGGAATCGACAACGACTGCGACGGCAGCCCGGGCGCGGACGAGGTGGACGACGACGCGGACGGCTTCCTGATCTGCGAGGGAGATTGCAACGATGGGACCAACGCCGTCTACCCGGGCGCGGCCCAGCTCTGCGACGGGTTCCTGGACAACGACTGCGACGGCGCGGACGATGCCAACGAGGTGGACAGCGACAACGACGGCTACACCGGGTGCTCCGGGGACTGCGACGACGCGGCGGACACCGTCCACCCCCAGGCCCCCGAGCTGTGCGACGGGATCGACAACGACTGCGACGGGTCACCCGACGCGGACGAGGCGGACGGCGACGGGGACGGGGTCCGCGGGTGCGAGGGCGACTGCGACGACGCCGATCCCGCGGTGTTCCCCGGGGCGACCGAGGTCTGCGACAACGGGATCGACGACGACTGCGACGGGAGTGGCGACTGCGACGACGGCGACTGTGCCGGCGACCCGGGCTGCACCGCCTGGACGGCGCTCTACTGCCAGGACTTCGCCACCCAGACCGTGTTCGACGAGGGCATCGTCGGCAACCAGACCTTCAGCGACGGCGCCGAGTGGTGGGACGCCGGCCTGTTCAGCCACCTGGGCTACGGCAGCGGCCATCCGGATTGGGGGATGAACATCTACAAGGAGGCCGTCTCCAACGAGCACTCCGCCCTGCAGCTGATCCTCCCCGCGCCCGCCTCGGACACCCAGACCTTGCGCGTCACGTTCTGGGCCTACAACCCCAATGTCACCGACGAGGCAATCCAACTCGCCCGCGCAGGAGGCACCCCCGTCGAGCTCACCGTGCCCTCCCAGAACTGGACCTACTTCGAGGAGCTGCTCACCTCGGCCATGTCCACCTCCGACGCCCTGATCCAGGTCGGCGCCATCCCCTGCTGCACGGGCTCGTTCAACATGCGACTGGACGAGATCTGCGTGGAGGTGGACTAGGCACGGCCGCGGCGCCGGAGTCGTGACACCGACGCGTCGCTCACCTATTCACAGCCGAACGGTTCCGCCATCACGAAGTCGAAACCGTCACCCGGGGTGCCATCGGCCTCGTCCGGGTAGACGATGTGGCATTCGCCGGGGTTGAAGGCGTTGAGGGTCGCGAAGGCGGTGTTGGTGTCGTCGATCACGATGGTGAAGGTGTCCACGCCGTCGTGGTAGAGGGTGCCCTCCAGATAGAAGTCCACACCCACGAAGGTCCCCAGGTAGATCGCGAAGTCCTGATCGACGGTCCCGACCGGCCAGCCCACCGCCGGCAGGTCCAGCGCGCCCCGGACGGTGCCGTCGAAGTCCGCGACCCCGAGGGCGCACAGGGCGCCGTCGTCGTCGTTGCGGATCTCGAAGGTCAGCTCAGCCTCGGTCACACCGTCTGCCTCGAGTTCGTCGAGCACGTCCACGGTCACGTGCAGCTCGTCGGCGGCCCAGAAGACCCTCGCCTCCACGTCGTGGTCCCACGAGTCCGTGCCGGAGTAGGACCCGGACAGGTCGGAGCCGGGGAAGTCGGCGCCCTGGAGGATGGCCTTGGTCAGGGTCAGGCTGCCATGGCTGGTGGCCGCCGCCGCGCCGGTGCCAGGGCCGCCGATGACCAGGTCCTCGAAGGGCGTGTCCTGGACGAACCCCCGCGCCAGGGCGGCGCCGAAGCGACCGTCGGTCTGGTCGCCGCTGTAGTCCAGCAGCGAGGTCAACGGCTCGGGGTGGATGTCCAGGTCGAGCCCGTCGTCGCCGGGCTCGTAGATCGAGACCACGCCCGAGTTCGCCACCGTGTCCGAGGACTGGTAGGGGCGGCCCACCGCGATCTCGTCCACCTTCGCGTAGTTCCCGGTGTAGGAGCCCAGATTGTCCAGGGGCACGAAGTCCCCCACCGAGATGGCGTGGCCGAACCGGGCCTCGATCTCGGCGTCCGGGTTGTCGTCGCAGCGGATGAAGCCCTCGGCAAACCGGGGGCAGGCGGCCCCGTCGGTGTCGATGCGGAACTGGCAGATCCCACCGGAGTTGCTGTCCACCCCGTCCTCGCCGGGCACGCCGACCACCAGCCCGCGACGGCTCATGTCGACGCCAAAGATCTTGCCCACGGCCAGGGCCGCGCCGAACTCGTCGGACCCGCCGGTCAGGTCCGACGCCAGGCGGAGGCCAACCCCGGACAGGGGCTGGCCGACCCACACCGGGCCGCAGCCTGCCGGGTTGCCCGAGAACACGAACACGTGCCCGCCGAACACGTCGTCCGGCGCGCCCACGGCCAGGTCCTGTCGGCCATCCCCGTCCAGGTCTGCCACGGCCAGCGCGCTGCCGAAGCGGGAGCCCGCGTAGCCCGGGTCGGGCCGCAGGACCTGCAACAGGGAGAACCGCGAGGCCGCGGACACGTTCCTGTGAACCTCGAGGACGTAGACCGCGTCCTCGCCCGGGGCGCCGACGGCGATCCAGTCCGGGTAGTCCCCGGGCCCCCCGTTGTAGGGAGCCGCGATGGCCGCGCCGAACTCGGCGTTCAGGGGCACGCCCGTGGGCTGGTAGGCCGTGTCCAGCTCCCAGTAGCGCGACGGGATGTCCACGGTGTCGTAGTTGCCGCGGAACACGAAGAGCATGCCCTCGCCCCCGTCGTCCTCGTTCACCTCGCCGGGCGCGCCCACCAGCAGCTCCTCGCCGTAGCCGATGTCCAGGTTGCCGCTCTGGTTGCCCCGGCGCACGTCCACCGCCAGCAGGGCCTCGCCGAAGCGCGCGATGTTGCCCCACGGCGGCGGGGTGATGTGCTCGGGAAGCCCCGCGGCCAGGTACCCCGTGCTCCGGTCGGTGAAGTTGACCACCACGGCGCCGCGCATGGCCTGCGGCGCCCCCATGGCCGAGGACATCAGGGAGTCGATGGATCCCCGGGTCCCCCACTCCACCAGCTCGACCGCCGCACCCCCTTCCCCGCCGGGCCCCATCACCCGCACGAACCCGTCCTCGGGCTCGGGAAGGCAGGCCGCCTCCCCCACCAGCGGGTAGTCGTTCACCACCGGCTCGGCCAGGGGGTAGATGTTGTAGTCCATGCCCAGGCAACCACCCGCTCCCGCGGCCAGCGCCGCGGTCGTGCCCAGACCCGCCAGGGTCCTCATCGTGTTTCGGAACGTCTTCATCGCCAGCTCCCTCCAACGTTGGGGCCCGTCGGGGCCCGGGTTCGAGGGGACGAACCGCGGCCGTGCGGGGAGTGGCTCAGTTTTTTTTCGAGGACGGCGACCGCGGCGCTGCGCGGCAACGGGGCGGTTCCGATCGCCCCTCCCCGAGGAGCGGATTTCAACCCTCGAGTCCCCCTCCCACGCGCGCGCCGGTTCAAGAGTTGGTTCATTCTCGACGATAAGAACCTATGATAGAAGGCGCGGGTTTACGCTCGCAGACCGGCGGAATCGAACCGCGGTCTGCGATGTTCACTCCGCTTCTCCGAGGGCAATGACGTGCAGATAGTGGAGAACAATCCCAGGCCGCAAGATGCGGCCGATCGCCTCGGTTCCGGGCCGGATTCGGAGCGCGAGTCGCAGATCGTCCTTCCCGATCTGCTGAACTACCTCTTCGTCCTGAGGCAGCACTGGATGGTCTTCCTGGTCGTGCTGGTCCTGACGACCGCAGCCGTGATCTTCGTGGGCCTGCGCCAGGAGAAGATCTACCGGGCGACCACCACCGTGCTGGTCGACTTCTCGTCTCCGCAAGTGCTCGAGAAGGACGACTTCTACCAGATGCAGCACCGCTCCTGGGAGTACGGCCGCTACTTCGAGACCCAGCCGTCGGTGGTGACCAGCCGCGAGGTCCTGCTGGACGTGGTCCAGACCATGGACCTGGCCGAGGACGACGCGTTCATGGGCGTCTCGGGACTCCCGGACGGTCCCGAGAAGCGCGCGGCGCTGGCCCACATCGATCCCGTGAAGCGGCTTCGCGGAAGGATCGAGGTGGAGACGCTGCGGGACAGCATGGCGCTCAAGATCCTGGTGGAGGACAACAACCCCGCCCGGGCGGCCGACATCGCCAACAACGTGGCCCTGTCCTACATCGAGTACTACAAGAAGGTCCGCCGTTCGGCGACGGACGAGGCGTCCCAGTGGCTCGAGGGCCGGGTGGGCGAGCTGAGTGGCCAGGTGGTCACGGCCGAGGACGACCTGCTCGGCTTCCGCCGGGACAACCGCTTCCTGGGGACCTCGCTGGAGGACTCCCTCAACCTGACCAACGAGTCGATCCTGACGCTGAACACCGCGGTCACCGAGGCCGAGATCGCCTACGTCGACCTCAAGACCCGCTGGGAACGGGCCCGGGCCCTCGCCGATTCCGGAGAGCAGGAATCGATCCCCGAGGTGATCCAGAGCCCCACGATCCAGGCGCTCAAGGAGCAGCTCTTCGAGCTGGCCGGCATGGAAGCCGAGCTCGCGGCGCGCTACGGCGACAAGCACCCGAGGCTCCTGCGCATCTCCTCCCAGCGCCAGGAGCTCGAGGACGGCATCGCCCGGGAGACCGAATCGATCCTGATGGCGATGGAGACCGATCTGCGGTCCAAGGAGGCCACCATCTCCCGTCTGACGGCCGATCTGGACGAGCAGCAGCAGTTCGCCCTCGACCTCACCGAGAAGGAGCTGCAGGTCCACCGGCTGGAGCGGGATCTGACCCAGACCGAGACCCTGTACAACGAGATCCGCAGCCGCTCCCTGGAGGCCGACCTCGCGGGCATGCTGCAGTCCAGCAGCATCTCCATCCTCGACCGGGCCTCCGAGCCGAACCGCCCCTTCAAGCCCCGGGCCCAGCTCTACGTGATGATCGGCCTGCTGATGGGCGTGTTCCTGGGCACCGCGGTGGTCTTCGTGGTCGACCGGATGGACAGCCTGGTGCGGACCCACGCCCAGCTCGAGTCGGAGTTCAAGCTGCCGGTGATCGGCATCATGCCCAGCATCGAGCGGGCCGAGGAGGTGGGAGAGGACCTCCCAGCCGAGGAGGCCAAGAAGCTGTACATCGTGCGGAATCCCCGCAGCGCCGTGGCCGAGAGCTGCCGCACCATCCGCACGAACCTGATGTTCATGGCGCCGGGGCGCTCGATCCACACCCTGCTGGTGACCAGCGCCGGCCCCAGCGAGGGAAAGACCAGCCTGGCCGCCAACCTGGCCTACACCATGGCCTCGGCGGGCAAGCGCACGCTCATCGTGGACACGGACATGCGCCGCCCCCGGATCCACAAGCTGTTCAAGCTCGAGCAGCGCGGGCGGCTCACCTCGGCCCTGATCGGCGAGTGCGCCTACCAGGACGCGATCGTGCCCTCGGGCTACTCCAACCTGGACCTGATGCCCCTGGGCAAGGTGCCGCCGAACCCGGCGGAGCTCATCGAGTCGGCGGTGTTCGGGAGGCTGGTCGAGTGGGCCAAGTCCCGCTACGACCGGGTGATCCTCGACTCGCCCCCCGTGATGGCCGTCACCGACTCGTCGATCCTGGCCCAGTTCGCCGACGGCGTGGTGATGGTGGCCCGTCAGGACAAGACCAACCGCCACATGCTGCGCCAGGCGATCCGCACCCTGCAGACGGTCAACGCCCGGCTCTTCGGTTTCGTGCTCAACGACGTGGACCTGAACGCGGCGCGCAAGGGCTACTACGCCTACCGGTACCGCTACCGGTACTCCAACTACTACTACAGCTACAACTACTACCAGGGGTACGGGGAAGACACCCCCGAGGAAGAGACCACGGCGGGCTGACGTGCGAGGGGTCTCGCGTCCTGTGCGTCCGCCGACAACCCTCCGGTTCCCGACGTCAGATCGCGGCCTGCGGTACGAAGACGATGTCGCTCGGCTGCAGGGTGACGTTGGATTCGTCGCCGTTGGCGATGCGGGAGACCTGGACGGTCTGGTTGACCTCCCCGGTGCCGACCTTGCGCGTCAGCCGCGTGCGATTCAGCGCGCCGTCGGAGGCCACACCGCCGGCCAGGGCGATGGCCTCGACGATGGTCATCCCGTCACTGTAGGGGTAGGGACCCGGCTTCTTGACGTGGCCGAGCACGAAGATCTTGCGGCTGTTGATCTCCTTGACCACCACGTTGACCACCGGATTGACCAGGTAGCCGTCGGCCAGGGCGGCCCGGAGGCTCCCGGCGACCTGCTGGGGCGTCAGTCCCGCGACCGTCACCGGCTCCACGAAGGGGAAGGAGAGCGTCCCGTCGCCGTCCACCCGGTACTCGCCCGAGATCTCCGGCTCGTCGTACACGCGGATATCGAGCACGTCCATGGGACCCAGGATGTCCGCGGCCGCGGACTCCGGCGGTGGCGTGACGTCCAGGCCGGTGTCCGGGCGGACGACCCCGTCCCGGCAACCGAAAAGACACAACCCCACCAGGATGACGCCGAGGAGAACACCGACGAGCCGCTTCATGCGCATGTGGTACCTGCCTACCCCTGGAACCGCCCCGCGCCCCGTTGGGAAACGAGACGGCCACGGTGGCCAGAGTAGCTAACACGTGTGGAACACTCCGGCAACCGTTCGCACTCCGCCCCGGGTACCCCGCGCCGATCCCGCACGGGATTTCCCCCTGGACGCTCACATGACGTTATTTTGGATAGGGGTTCACCGGGTCGCGGGAGCGCATCGGTGCCCTGAAACGGGAGAGGGAGGGACGTGACCAGCGTCTACCTCACGCGGGCGACACAGACGCTCGTCGACCTCGCGGTGCTGTCGATCGCCTACTGGCTGGCGTTCGTGCTGCGCTTCGAGGGTCTACCGGACCTGGCCTACCTCAAGCTGCTGTTCCTGACCTGGCCCTACGTGGTCGGCTTCCAGTACCTGGTCCTGGCGGCCATCGGCGTCCAGCGCATGGCCTGGCGCTACGTGGGCATCGGCGACGCCAAGCGAATCCTGCTGGGTCTGGCGCTGGCCACCGCTGCGCTGGCGGCGCTGCGCTTCGGCTTCGCGCCCTTCCGGGAGCACGCCTACCTCCGCTACGCCCTGATCCCCCTGGGGGTGCTGGGCATGGACTTCACCCTCGCGTTCCTGGGGGTGACGGGGATCCGCGTCCTGCGCCGGATGCTCTCCGAACGGGAGGAACGGGACCGCAAGCATCTCCGCCGCGGGGTGACCAAGAAGCGAACGCTGCTGCTGGGCGCCGGTCGCGCCGGGGTCCTGGTGGCCCGGGAGGTGGCCCAGAATCCCCACCTGGGGATGCAGGTCGTGGGCTTTGTGGACGACGACCCGGGCAAGCGCGGGATCCGGATCCAGGGGGCGCCGGTGCTGGGGGGGATCGACGACCTGCGCAAGGTGGTCTACGAGAAGGAGGTCGAACAGGCCGTCATCACCATCACCGCGGCGCCAGGGGAGGCGATCCGCCGGATCATGGGCCTGGGCGAGGCGATCTCCTTGCCGATGAAGATCATCCCCGGGATCCACGAGATCCTCGAGGGCCGGGTGAACCTCTCTCGCATCCGCGAGGTCACCATCGAGGACCTCCTGGGGTGTGAGTCCGTGGAGCTCGACCTGGACGCCATCCGCACCTTCGTCCAGGGCAAGCGGGTGATCGTGACCGGCGCCGGGGGGTCCATCGGATCGGAGCTCTGCCGGCTGGTCGCCCGCTTCGGCCCCGAGACGCTCGTGCTGCTGGAGCAGGCCGAGAACGCCCTGTTCGAGATCCACTCGGAGCTGCGACGCGACGTCTCCGAGGTCCCGACCGTCGCGGTGATCGCGGACGTCTGCGACGGGGCGCGCGTGGAGCGGATCTTCACCGAGCATCGCCCCCAGGTGGTGTTCCACGCCGCGGCCCACAAGCACGTGCCGATGATGGAGTGGAACAGCTGCGAGGCGATCAAGAACAACGTCTTCGGCACCCGCACGGTGGCCGAGGCAGCCCACCGGCACGGCACCGGCGCCTTCGTGCTGATCTCCACCGACAAGGCGGTCAACCCCACCTCGGTGATGGGGGCCAGCAAGCGGGTGGCCGAGATCACGATCCAGGCCCTGTCCCAGCGCACCGACACGTCGACCAAGTTCATGGCGGTGCGCTTCGGCAACGTGCTCGGCTCGGCCGGCTCGGTGATCCCGGTCTTCCGCAAGCAGATCCTCGCCGGGGGGCCGGTCACCGTCACCCACCCGGACATGAAGCGCTACTTCATGACCATCCCCGAGGCCTGCCAGCTGGTGATGCAGACCGCCACCATGGGCGAGGGCGGCGAGATCTTCGTGCTCGACATGGGCGAACCGGTGCACATCGTCAACCTGGCCCGGGACATGATCAAGCTCTCGGGGCTCACCGAGGACGAGATCCCCATCGTCTACTCGGGGGTGCGCGAGGGAGAGAAGCTGTTCGAGGAGCTGTCCATGGACAGCGAGCAGATGACGCGCACCCGCCACCCCAAGATCTTCATCGGCCGGATCGACGCCTACCCGCCGGACCAGGTGGGAGCGTGGCTCGACCAGCTGGGCGGTGTGTGCAACGACACCTCCCGAGACGCGGTGCGCGCCGTGCTGCACGAGGTGGTGGCCGAGATGCGGGAGCCCGAAGACGTCGGCGCCGAGCCCCCGGCCGCGCCCGCAGCCACAGCGGAAGCCAGCTCCCCGGCCTAGGAGCGTGTCGGGGATTGATCCACGACAGGCTCCTAGATGGATAGCTGCCCGGCCGAGGTGCCCCGCCGAGGTGCCACACTACGGGGGATCACCGAGACCTTCGGCTTCTTCGGGGGTATGAACATCGGCTCGCGCACGCCAAGCGCATCCGCGGCATTGACCTGGACTACGCCGACACCCAGTTCATCCCCCGGGGGTGCCAGCCGATTCACGCGGCCGATTCACGCGGCCGATTCACGCGGGACGACGATCACCGCCAGGATCAGCAGGTAAGGCATCGTCCTCCTCCGCGGACCGTCACGGGTCGGGTGACACGCCACCCTCCGTCCGGATTCCGGACCGCCCGGGATTTCTAGTAGACTCTTGCTGCGTAGCGTGGGCCGTCTCCGCGGGGTGGTCAATACGACAAGCCTCCCTGCCAGGAACGCCCCATCGCCGCGTTCGACGTGACGAGTCCGCAGGACCTCGTTCAAAACCAGGCGATCGAGCCAGCCCCAGGTCGCGCCCCAGAACGAAAGGGAGCCTTCAATGTACGCACACCATCCGCTGCGGAGTGCCCATCCGAACTCGAGCTCCACGGCCGGCCTGGGCCCGCGTGGTCTGCTGCTGGCGATGATCCTCGCCCTGGGGGCCACCCCGGCCACGGCGCAGAGCTGCGACATCACCGTGCCCGCGGACCACGCCACGATCCAGGACGCCATCGACGCGTCGGTCCACTACCAGACGGTGTGCGTGGAGGCAGGGACCTACCACGAGAACCTCGACACGTCGGGCAAGGCGATCCACCTGCTCGGCGTGGACGGTGAGGCCGCCACGATCGTCGACGGCGGGGCCCTCGATTCGGTGCTGCGGATCAGCACCGGCGAGGGACCGGACACGGTGATCGAGGGATTCACGCTGACCAACGGTTCGTCGAGCTGGGGCGGCGGGATATTCGTGTACGGGAGTTCCCCGACGCTGGCGAACCTCGTGGTCATCGCGAACCACGCCTCGATCCTGGGCGGGGGGGTGTACACCACCGACTCGTCCCCGGAGATGACGGCCGTGACGATCTCCGGAAACACGTCCGACGGGAGCGGGGGCGGACTGCGCGTCGGGGTGGGGGACGCGACACTGACGAACGTGGTCATCTCGGGGAACGAATCCGCGTCCACCGGCGGCGGGATACACGCGGCGGCGCAGGCATCCCTGACGCTGACCCACATGACCCTGTCGGACAACGTGTCCCACAACACGGGCGGCGGGATCTACGCGGGGGCGGGGGCGCATCTCACCCTCGCCGACGTGACGATCTCGAACAATGCCGTGACGAGCGGGAACGGCGGTGCGATCTGCACGACTGCGTCTGCGTCCCTGTCGCTCACCAATGTCCTGGTCTCCGGGAACTCGACGCCCGGATGGGGAGGCGGGATAGCGCTGTACGGCGGTTCCTCCATGACCGGGACGAACGTGATGATATCGGGGAACAGCGCGTCCGAGTCCGGGGGCGGACTGCGCATCAAGGAATCGTCCGCGACCCTGGCGAACGTGACGATCTCGGGGAATCTCGCCGGCGGGGACGGAGGGGGGCTGTCGCTGTCCGACGCGTCCGCGACGCTGACCAACGTGAGCGTGGACGGGAACACTGCGGCTGCCGGAGGCGGGCTGCACCTGGACTACAGTAGCGCTTCCCTGGCGTACACCAACGCATGGGGAAACGCTCCCGACGACTACGACGGCATGGCCGACCCGACCGGGGCGGGCGGTAACGTCTCGGCCGATCCGGCGTACCTGGACACGGCTCCCGCCGATCCCCGGGACTGGGACCTGCACCTGTCGACGACCTCGGATCTGGTCGACGCCGGCGATCCGTCCATCCTCGATCCAAACGGGGGGACCAGCGACATCGGGGCCTACGGCGGTCCCGCCGGCGGGACCTGGGACCTGGACGGCGACGGATACGCCGAGTGGTGGCAGCCCGGCGTGTACGACGCGCAGTACGTCGCCGACGGCTGGGACTGCGACGACGCGGACCCGGCGGTCACGCCGCTCGCCGGCTGCTGCGGCGACGGCGACAACGACGGCCACGACGACGTCGCCTGTGGAGGAGACGACTGCGACGACGCGGACCCCAGCCAGTTTCCGGGCGCCGACGAGGTCTGCAACGGCGAGGACGACGACTGCGACGGAGCCGTGGACGAGGCCGACGCCATCGACGTGGCCACTTGGTACGCGGATACGGACCAGGACGGCTTCGGCGACCCGGCGGTCACGGACATCGGCTGCGCCCAGCCTGCGGGGTACGTGGCCGACCACACCGACTGCGACGACGCGGACCCGAACCAGTTCCCGGGCGCCGACGAGGTCTGCAACGGCGAGGACGACGACTGCGACGGAGCCGTGGACGAGGCCGACGCCATCGACGTGGCCACTTGGTACGCGGATACGGACCAGGACGGCTTCGGCGACCCGGCGGTCACGGACATCGACTGCGCGCAGCCGGCCGGCTTCGTGGCGGACC
>CAZITQ010000271.1:0-11412 GCA_964542165.1 uncultured Rickettsiales bacterium | reverse complement strand
TACCGGCGCAAGAACCCCCTGTTCCGCCTCGGCATGCGCCACTTCGGGCGCAGGATCGTGCGTCCGCCTCCCCTGACCCAGGGCTTCAACCGGGACGCGGCCCGGGCGATCCGGGCGGTGGTGGACGTGCCGTTGATCCTGGTGGGCGGCCTGACCGAGAAGGCGGCGATGGAGGACGTGCTCGACTCGGGCGACGCCGACTTCGTCAGCCTCTCCCGCGCCCTGATCGCCGACGCCCGCTACCCCCGCAGGCTCGAGAGCGGCCGCCGGAGCGACTCCATCTGCGTCCACTGCAACCTGTGCCTGGCCTACATGGCCGTGGCGCCCCTGCGCTGTTACCTCGGCAAACGGGAGCGCCTCAGGACCGCCGCGGCGAGCAGGAACCCCAACCCCACGACGTGAGCCGCTCCGACGTGGCGCGGCCCCTGGCGGCACTGGCAGCCCCCCTCGTCATCGTCCCCCTCGTCTTCGTCGACGGATTCGAAGGTGAACGAGGGCGTCACTGCCAGGCGTATGTCCTCGCAGTTCATGTGGCTCACGGACAGGTAGTAGGTGGTGTCCGGCTCCAGGGCCAAGTCGCCGTCGGGGGTCAGCTCGATCGCGCCGGGGCTGCCATCCAGCTCGAGGTCGTACTCGAGGGCCGACGGCATGGGGCCCGACCCGCTGTAGGGGAACAGCGCGGTGTTCGCGGTCTGGACCATGTCGAAGGTCACCATCTCGTCCCTTCGAAGGTGGACGGTGTAGTCCAGGTCCAGGTCGTCGATGGCGTCGCCGTCCTCGGCCTCTGCGACCAGGTCGAGCCTCACCGACAGCAGCTCGCCGGCGTCGGCGGGCGGCGTGGTCACCGAGAGCTGGAAGTAGGCGCCGAAGCGGGTGTCGGTGTCCTGCAGCGTGCGGCACTCGTTCTTCCAGCCCAGTCCGTACAGCCAGTAGAAGAGCCCCAGGTACAGCTCCGTGGTCTGCCCGTCGTGCAGCGGCACCGCGCGGTCGCAGTCCAGCATGCCGCGGTCGGCCAGCACGGCCTCCACGTCGTCCACCTGCTCCGCAGAGAGGTCGCCCGCTTCCCCCAGCTCCCGGGCGATCGCCACGACGGCGCCAGCCAGATCGGCGAGGGTCGGGCGTCCCCCCTGCACGGCCAGCGCGTCGTACAGCAGCGCGTCGGCGATGTCGGCCCCGACGACATCGCGCAGCTCCCAGGCAGCGCCGCTGACGATCTGCCCGTCGTAGTGGGACTCGCCTTTGGCGTCGTCGGGGCAGGTGCGGTCGTTGTCCAGCTCCCGGTCCAGGCCCAGGGAGCCCGAGGCGTATTCGGAGTGGGTCGAGCTGTCCTGCAGTGTGGCCGACCAGTAGTCCGCCAGGCCCTCGTCGATGGCGCTTGGGCCCACGAACCAGCCGTGGTCGTCGTAGAAGAAGTAGTCCATCTCCAGCGGTGCCAGGTCGTGGTTGATCAGGTGGCCGAACTCGTGGAGCACCACGTCGCCGTCGTAGCTGAAGTCCACGTCCCCCTGCCCGTAGATCAGCAGGTCGACGCCCTGGGGGTTCTGGGCGTAGTAGGCGTTGGGGCAGTCGTAGGGCTGGGAGATGAAGAAGTTGGTGTAGATCGCGATCGGCGCGCCCAGCTCGTGGCCGTGCTGCTCCTCGAAGTAGCGGATCCCGCGGGTGACGTGGTGGTAGGCGTTGACCTCGGCGAAGGGATCGTCGACGGCCGGCTCCTCCGGATCGAACAGGAAGTCCCCGAGGCCATCGGCCACGGCCAGGTGCTCCGCCGAGGACAGGCTGTTGCCCGCTGTGATGGAGCGCGCCGAGGCGAACTCGCCGTCGAGCACGGTGGCCTCCGGCGCCAGGCCAGCCAGCTCGATCTCGACGGGATCGCCGTGCACCGGACTGGTCTCGTAGGCCCACGCCCAGGCCTCGACCACCCGATCCTGGACCCGCAGCACCCGGCCTGACGAGGCGTCCACCAGCGCCCGAGCCGACAGCAGCGGAGCCTCACAGAAGACCCGCACGTCGTACACCAGGGCACCGGCATCCGCATCGGGCAACACCGCCAGCTCCGGTTCCGACACCTGCGCGTGGGGCGGAGCGGCCAGCTCCCGCAGCGCCGCCGCCGCCGCCTGGTCGGGGGACACGGCCGGCCGCACGTCCACGGCCAGGGAATCGAAGAGGGTCGCGTTGACCAGGGTGGCGCGCCCCCGGGAGTCGAGGCGCACTGCGGCGTGGCTCCCCAGCACCGGCAGGTCGGCGTGCCGCTGGCGCAGCCGCACGGTGGTGCTCCCGCCGCGGGTCCCCACGTCCAGCACCTGCATCGTCGACCGGGAGTCCGCGGGCCAGGGGATGGCCCCGGCGTCGGTGAGGCACTGGAGAGTGGCCTGCCGGGGCTCGAGGCCGTAGGGCCCCAGCTGGGGATTTCCCCCCCACATTCGGTGCTCGATGCCGTGCGCGGGCGCGACCAGGAACAGCGAGGCCGTGGCGATCAGACTCAGGATTGCGGACGATCTGGACACGGTGACCTCCCGGTGAGCGGCTGGCGCGCCTATAGAAAGCGGGGGCTGGCCCGGGGGCAACGGCAATCGGTCGCAGGACATTGTTTCCAGTGCGACACAATCGAGCTGAGGACTGAGGGATCCCACCGGCACCGGCTAAGCTAGGGGTGTGAGCCTCCGCCGTCCGAGCGCCGATCTCCTGCTGGCCGTGCCCCTGTGTGCCCTCGTGCTCGGCGCCGGGTCCTGCCGGACGACCGGCGCCGGATCGGGCGGGGCGGGTGTGGGGCAGCCCCAGGGATCCACCGCCGACTCCAGCGGGGAGGCGTACTTCGACCCGTTGCAGTGTTCCCTCTCCGGTCTGGTCTGCCTGCCCGACAAGCCGCGCCGCAATCCCTTCCGGTGGGCCTTCGTCGACGTGCGGCTGGCCGAGCTGGGCGAGCCGAGCCTCAGGGCCGTGGCCCGGGAGGGGGGAGAGAGCTACCGCGCGGTGGTCGCCACCTCCTTCGACGGGACCGCGGTCGCCCGTCTCGACGTCGACCCCGCAGGCGGAGGCGAGCTGGTGCTGTGGAACCCCGACGGCTACTGCACCAACCTGGCCATCCGCCGCACGGAGCCCCACACGACCCCCCTGAGCCAGGCCCAGGTGGAAGGGCTCGTCGCCGGGATCGAGATGGCCGGCTTCTGGACCGTCGGCCTCAAGGGGGGAGCCAGCGGCCTGGACGGCACCGACTGGTACCTGGAGGGCGCCCGGGGCGGGACCCATCGCCTGGTGCACCGCTTCACGCCCGGGGAGCCGCTGCGGGCCGTGGCCGAGTCGTTCACCGCAGCGGCGGGGTGCCTCCACCGGCCGCTGGACTAGCCATCTCCACGACCAGCCCCTCCCAGGGGGCCAGACAGAGGGGCGACTCCACCGTCCTCGCCCGGCGGGCTTCGGTGCTCACCAGGCAGCGGCCCGTGGGCGCCTGCGGAAGCTCCACCGGCTCCGGTGAGGCGTTGAGGTAGACCGTCGCCGACTGCCCGTCCGCCACACGGTGATAGCCGACGACCTCGGGGCCGGTCTCGTCCTCGGAGAGCAGGGTCAGGTCGCCCCGGGACAGGGCCGGATTCCCCCGCCGGGCGTGGAGCAGTCTGCGGTAGCAGGCGAGCAGGGAGTCGGGGTCCTCTTGCTGGGCCTCGACCGTACGGTCCCGAGGATCGTCGGGCGGTGGGAGCCAGGGCTCGGCGTCGTCGGGGCAGAACCCCACGTTCCGGCCACCGCCCCACTGCATGGGTGTACGGCACTCGTCGCGGTTGATGGACTCGCCGCCGAAGCGTCGCAGGGCATCCACCGCGAGCTGGGGCAGCCAGCGCATCCGCAGGGCGAAGGCGTCGCGGGTGTCCCGCATCGGCACCCGCCGCTGCTCCATGCCGACCTCCTCGCCGTAGTAGATGAAGGGCACGCCCCGGGCTGTGAGCTGCCAGGCGGCGTTGAGTTTGGCCCGCGTGAGGTCGCCGCCGAGGCGGGTGATCCGCCGCATCCGGTCGTGGTTGGCGAAGACCCAGGTGGGCAGGAGGGGATCGGGGAACAGCTCCTCGTAGGAGGCCATCAGCGCGCGCATCGCCGGCGCGTCGAGCCGGGTGGCCAGGGACTGGAACAAGAACGCCAGGTTCAGCCCCTGCCCGGTCTCCCCACAGTGTGCCCGGACCTGCTCCATGGAACCGGTGACCTCGCCCACCAGGAAGCGGGCCGGTGACGAGAACTCGTCCACCACCGACCGCAGGGTCTCCATGAAGGCCAGGGTGTCCGGGTGGCTGAGGGTGCGGTCCCGGGCCTGGAACAGCATCGAGGGGTCCTCGTCCGACGGGAACAGGGACCAGGAGCGGGCGTTGTCCCGGAACCGGGGGTCCTCGAAGATGGCGTTGACGATGTCAAGACGGAAGCCGTCCACCCCCCGGTCGAGCCAGAACCGCATCGTGTCCAGCATCTCGGCCACGACGTCCGGATTGCGGTAGTTCAGGTCGGGCTGGAACGGCAGGAACTGGGCCCAGTACCACTGGTCGGTGGTCGAGTCGTGGTGCCAGCCGCTGCCGCCGATCATCGCGTGCCAGTTGTTGGGCGGCGCCTTGCCCCCGGGCCGGCGGCCGTCCCGCCACACGTACCAGTCCCGCTTCGGGTTGTCCCGGCTGGAGCGGGACTCCACGAACCAGGGGTGCTCGTCGCTGGTGTGGTTCAGCACCAGGTCGAGCACCAGGCGCATGTCCCGGCGGTGGAGCTCGGCGATCAACCGGTCGACGGTCTCCAGCGTCCCGTACTCGGGGGCCAGGTCCCGGTAGTCGCTGACGTCGTAGCCCACGTCCCGCCCCGGACTCCGGAAGAAGGGGGACAGCCACAGGGTCTCGACGCCCAGGTCGTGCAGGTAGTCCAGCCGCGAGATCACCCCCTCCAGATCGCCGATCCCGTCCCCGTCGCTGTCCTGAAAGGACCGCGGGTAGATCTGGTAGACGGTGGTCTCGCGCCATCGGTCGCGACGTCCAGCCACGAGCACCTCCCGGCCGGGAACTCTACACCCGTCGGGGCTCTCGATCGCCCCGTGGGGTGTTCCGGGGCCTCCTCCTGGAATTTTTTCGTTGAGCGCGGTTCGTTGAATATAGTTCAATGAATTTAGTTCAGCGGAGGTTCCCCATGAGCCTGGCCACCGCGCCCCATCTTCCCGTCCGCGCCTTCAACACCCTCTGCGACGGCCTCTGGCCCCGGGGGCGGCGCGGCGACTTCGATCCCGATCGCCTGGAGGAGCGCGCCCGCCGCACCTGTGGGCTCCTCGACCTGGGTCCGGACGAGTACCGCGAGGGGCTGGAGGTGCTCTGTCGGTCGGCGGAGCAGGACGCGGATCTGAACGCCTTCGGCCGGGTGGTGATGCAGATTCAGATCCACAACGCCCTGGTCACCCGGCTGCTGCGGATCGAGGCCCGGGCGCGCACCCCGGAGGTCTTCGAGGCGCCCCTTCCCCCGCCGCTGATCATCGTGGGGCTCCCCCGCTCGGGCACCACCTTCCTGCACCGGATGCTGTCGCTGGCCCCCGACGCCCGTGCGCTGACCACCTGGGAGGTCCGCCGACCCCTGCCCGACCGGGGGATCGACCTGAGACGGGCGATGGCCGCGCTGCAGATCGGCGCGTTCAAGATGGCCATGCCGGGGGTGGACGCCAAGCACCGCATCGACCTGGACGAACCCGAGGAGTGCATGTTCCTGCTGGACAGCAGCCTGTGCAGCGCCGCGTTCTGGATCTTCGGACCGATCTACGGGTACGTGGAGTGGCTGCTGGACCAGGACCTCCGCCCCGCCTACCGGGTGTACCGCGAGCACCTGCAGATGTTCGCGGCCGGCTCGCCGGGGCGTCGCCTGGTGCTCAAGGCGCCCTTCCACACCCCCTACCTGGAGGAGCTGATCGGGGCGGTCCCCGAGGCGATGGTGGTCCAGACCCACCGGGATCCGGTCAAGATCACCTCCAGCGTCAACTCCCTGTTCGCCAGCTACCACGGCGCCGCCTGCCGGGACCTCGACGTGGGCCGGATGGCGCGGGTGAACCTGGATCTGCTGACCCGGATGGCCCGCGGATCCATGGAGGCCCGGGCTCACATCGGCGAGGACAGGGTGCTGGACGTCTCCCACGCGGCGCTGGTGGAGGATCCCATCGGGGTGGTCCGTCGCATACACTCCCACCACGGCTTGCCGTTCGATGGGGAGTACGAGGCCACCCTGGAGGCCTACCTCGAACGCCGTCCGCGGAGGCGGTTCGGCAAGCACGAGTACAGCGCCGACGAGTTCGGGATGACCGACGCGGAGATCGCCGCAGAGTTCACGGCCTACGTCGAGCGCTTCGTGGAGGCCGCCGTTTGAACCGCAAGCAGCAGCGCGAGGCCACCCGCGCCCACCTCCTCGCCGTGGGCACCGAGCTGTTCGCCGAAAAGGGCGTTCGCGCCACCCGCGCCACCGATCTGGCCGATGCCGCCGGGGTCTCCGTGGGCAGCCTGTACGCCCACTTCGGCGACAAGGACGGGCTGCTCGAGGCGGTGCTGCGCTCCAGCATCGACGAGGTCCGCGCCGGGCTGGACCGCCTGTTCGAGCTGGTGCTCGAGGAGGAGGCGGACGACGTGGACGCGGCGGCGTTCGCGGCGGTGTTCGTGGGATTCGTGGAGTCGGATCCCCGGCGCGCGAGGCTGCTGTTCAGCCCCGAGATCCGCGCCACGGAGGTCGGGCAGCGGCTGCTGGACGAGATCCGCGAGACCAACCTCCACAACATCGCCCGCTGCGCCGACGCCGACCTGCTCCGCCCCGAGCTCGACCCCACCGCGACGGCCCACGCCCTGCTCGGCATGCTGATCGAGGTCCTCCAGTGGTGGACCGCCGACCTGGAGGGCGTCGACCCCTCGGCGGTCACTGCCACGCTGGCCTTCACCTGGGAGCAGCTGTTCGTCGAGGCCGAGTGACGCCCGAGGGGGCTCGGCGCGCTCTTACCCCCGGATTACCTGCCGTCCCCGACCCACCGCGACTCCGGTTGGAATCCCTGCGTGCATCGATCGAATCACCGATGTGGAGGGACGATGAGAGCGACGACCTGGGTCAAGACCGTTCTGCCGACTGCCCTGCTGATCCTCGCCGCCACGTGGGTGGGCTGTCTGGTCCTGGCGACGGCGGGTTCGGGCTGCGCCTTGCCCGCAGACGAGGGCGGCGACGTGGGGATGTCCGGAGTCTGCGCCGAATGCCACGTGGTGGACGGCGACGGCACGGTTCCGCCGGAGAGTCACTGGGCGGGAGGGGGATTGGATTCCGAATACGACGCCTGCACCCAGTGCCACGTCGGCCACTGACCGCGAGCGTCACGGTCGCGGCGGGACCGGGAAGGGCGGCTCCGCGTCCGCGCCGCTCGATCTCGCTCTGACAGCGGAGACAGAGGGGGGTCTCCGGCCGGGCCTTGAGTCGCCGATAGCCCACCGGGGCCTCGCAGGCCCGGCACAGGCCGTACTCGTCGTCCTCGAAGAGCCGCAACGCGTTGTCCACCTGCATCAGGCGGCGCTTGTGGTTGCGCACGCTCGCCTTGGCCATCTCCTGGACCTGCATCGCGTCCATCCGCGACAGGCGGCCGACGGCCGTCTGATCCAGGGCCACGGTCTCGCTCGCGGTCTCGCCCGCGGTCAGCGCCGCCTCCAGGGTGCGACGCAGCTCCAGCAGGTCGGTCCGCAGCTCCTCGATCTGCTCGTCGGTCAGCTCCTCGGGCTCGTGCACTACGCCCCCTCTCGCGGATAGAGGAAGCGGTGCAGCATCTCCGCCAGCGCGTCGAGCATGCGCTCGGGCTCCACGGGCGGATCGAACATCTTGATGTCGTGGATCACCGACTCCATGGACGAGGCGACCACCCAGGCCGCGGCCTCCAGGTCCGGCACACCGGGATCCCGGCCGTGGGCCCGGAGCACCGCCATCAGCGCCTCCACCGCGCCGCGCTCCTGCTCGCGGTGCATGGCCGCCACGTCCGGATCGGTGTGCATCAACGCCGCGAACTCCCGGTGCAGCTCCGGGGACAGGTCGTGGGCCCGCATCACCAGCTCGACCACCCCGCGGATCCGCTCCAGGTCCCCCGGCGCCTTGATGGCCCCCAGGGCCTCGGCGATGGCGCCGCCGATGACCTCGTGGACCTCCTGCGAGTGCTGGCGGTGGATCTCGATCAGCAGGTCCTTCTTGTCCCGGAAGTGGTTGTAGAAGCTGCCGATGGAGACGCCGGCGGCCGCGGCGATCTTCTTGGACGAGGTGCCGTGGTAGCCGTCCCGTCCCATCAACTCCTTGCCCGCGGCCACGATCCGGGCGCGGGTCGCGGCGCTGCGTTCCTGCTGGGGCTCGCGGATCGGTGGGCGGTCGGGAGGGGGCACGGCGTCTCTCCTCCCACGAGGGTAGGCCATGGGCGCCGGAAAGTGAACCTGGGTTCGTTTTTGGTCTTGACGGAAACCGAACCAAGGTTCATTTTTACAAATGTGAACTTCAGTTCGTTTTTCGAGGAGGACACGATGGCGGATCACGTATGTCCCTGGTGGATCGGCTACCTGCTGGCCAGCCCGATCCGGGCCTGGTTCCAGAATCCGCAGGCCATCGTGGGCCCCCACGTGCAGCGCGACATGACCGTGCTCGACGTGGGATGCACCATGGGCTTCTTCAGCCTGCCGATGGCCGAGATGGTGGGCCCCGAGGGGAAGGTGGTGTGCCTCGACGTGCAGGACCGGATGATCCGGGGCCTGGAACGGCGGGCCGCCCGGCGGGGGCTCGGCGAGCGGATCGACGCCCGGGTGTGCGACCCGGACGGCGAGGACATGGACGAACTGACCGGCCAGGTCGACTTCGCCCTGGCGTTCGCCATGGTCCACGAGGCCGACGAGCCGGCCGCCCTGATGGGGGGGCTCTTCCGCTCCCTGGTCCCCGGCGGCAGGCTGCTGATCTCCGAGCCCCGCGGCCACGTCACCGAGGAAGACTTCGACCGGACGATCTCCCTGGCCGAGACCGCGGGCTTCGTGCTCGAGGGCCAGCCCGACATCGCCCGCAGCCTGTCGGCGCTCATGATGCGCCCGGCGGCGGGTTGAGGCTGTCAGCGCGCCTAGAAGAACATCCAGCCGAAGGAAAACCGAAAGTAGGAACTCGTCGCTCTCGTGACTCCAAGGTCGAGGCGCACCAGCCAGCTCACGTGCTTCTTCGGGAAGCGTCGGATCCCCGTGCTGATCAGGAAAGCGTCATTCTTCACCGCCGATGACGAGGCGTGGAATCGCTCGGCGGACCCACCGATACCAATCCACCAGGCGGCTTTGGGTCCCGGCACATGTAGGCCACCGATGACATGGAACGTCGCGTGGGTGTGTTCGAAGACCGCGTCAGCGCGGAATCCCGCGCCAACCTCGAAGAACCCCGGCAGTGCCGTGAATCGAAGGTTGCAGCCGGCCCCTGCGCCGAGAATCGCGAGCGGAAAGCTCGCGTCAACGGGGACGTTCTCGGGGTAGAGCAGGAGCTCAAGCGGGATGAGCCTCAACGCAAACGACATCCCGTTCTGGGGATTCCGCCAGTAGTTCTGTCTTCCGAGGGAAGCCAGCTCCCGCTGGCGCCCTGCAGCCCAGACGTCGAACGGGTTCAGTGCAAGAATCTCTCGGAATAGTTCGAGCGCAAACCGTCGTTCGCCACGCTCATCTGCGCGTCGTGCGTCCCTGTGGAGCGGGGCCAATTTCTCGTGCAGATAGAGCAGCCGCCTGGCCTCCTTGTCCTCGGGATTGAGGTCGAGCATCAATTCGTAGATGCTCGCCAGGCGCTCGAAATCGGCGGTGTCGAGAGCTGCGTGGGCCTCGAGGAGGAGATTCTCCCGCATCCAGGTGGAATCGGACGCGAGCGCTGAGAGGGGGGAGAGCCAAGAACCCAGTAGCAGACCCATGACCACCCATGGTGTTCTTGAACGTGCAGCGCAGCGCGCGGCGGCCCCGAGATTCCGGTCAGGTAGCGGCCTCACCCCTCACACTCCCGCTTGCACGCGTCGAAGCTGCTCTGGCAGCCGTCACGGCAACCTTCCCACGCGGGCTTGTCCTTGAAGTGCTTGTCTGCGCAATCCGACCAGCAGATTTCGCCGACGCCGACACATTGAGCGATACAGGATTCGATCGCCGCCCTCTCGGCAGTTGGTTCGCATACCCAGTCTTCCTTGCGGCCGGATCGTCGAAATCCGCCCCCACATTCGCAGGAATCCGACGCGGGGTCGTACCAGGCGAGGTGTGACTCGCATTCGTCTCTGCTGCGCTCGAGTTCGAGCGCTCGCTCCATCTCTTCTCGCGCAAGCCTGCCCTCCTCGAACTGGTCCCGAGCATCCCTGGCAAGCGCCGCCTGGGGAGAGTTGGGATGGCGGTCGATGAAGCGTGTGTAGGCCTCCTCGGTGTTCGCGTCGCACGCGGCCACGAAATCGAGTCTGTACATCTCCTCCCTGACGCCGGAGGAAAGGGGGGCGTCGGGATAGCGAGCGAGAAACTTCCCGAGCGAAATCGCATTCGACATGTCATAGAAGGCGAGGATCTGGCTCCATGCCTCCATCGCGTGAGCGTGGCCGGGGTAGAGGGCCACATATTTCGCCAGGGACCGCTCCGTGGGCTCGGACGCGAATACGCCGTAGAGTTCGCGCTCTGCCCGGTCCCGAAGGGTGGATGCAGGAAAACTCGAGAGATAGTCGGAGATAGCTCGATGGTCGCTGGCGTCTACCCTGAGATACAGGGCGAGGTAGGCCTTGTTGATGAATTTGCGGCAATGCTCGGTACTGCGGGTTCCGTACCGATCGAGGTAGTTAACATATGCCTGCGGCTTCGCCCCCGCGGTGACTAAGGTGAATAGGCGTCGCTCGACGTCTTGCAGATGTGGGGACGTGGGGTAGGAGGTCGAGTACAGCACAAGAGCTTCCTCTGTCCCGGTAACGATGGTCTCTTCGTAGGCGACGTCTTGCAGTTCTGAAAAGACGCGATTCCGGTCGTGGTAGGTCTGGCCTGCCTCCGACGCAAGGAAGTCGAGGTAGGCCTGCTCCGTGCCCGAGCGTAGGGCTGCTTCCGCGTGGATGTCCTCGATGGCCCATTGTGCGTCTTGGGAACGAGTCCCGCCTGGGTGCAGGGTCGTGTAGTACTGGTACGCCCGCGTTGTGTGGTGCTCTTCGGCGAGAGCGAAGTCGAGTTCGTCGACACTCTCTGTCGCGCGTTCGAGCAATCGCTGTGCCTCGCTTGCCGAAACGGAATCCCCCGTTGATATAGCTGCGAAGTACGCTCGCCTCAGGCTTGTCGCTTCCCTGCGCGCGCTATTTTGCTTTCGGTCGTGCCTGTAGTATTTGGCGAGACGCAGGAGGCCATCCGTGATCGGTTTAGCTCCGACAAATAGTCGCGCCTAATATTGTAGATG
>CAZITQ010000270.1:0-11461 GCA_964542165.1 uncultured Rickettsiales bacterium | reverse complement strand
CGCCTTCCACCCCAGCCCCACCCCCCCCCCCCCCCCCGCCGGGGGCCCCCCCGGCGCCGCCCCCGACCCCGCCGACGACGACACCGGCCCGGGGGACGACGACACCGGTGACGACGACACCGGTGGGCCGCCCCCCGATGACGACGACGGTGCCGGTGACGACGACGACCTGCGGCTGAGCGGGTCGGACTGTACCTGCCGGGCCGGGAGCGCCGGCATGCCCCCCGCCGGGTTCGTCCTCGTCCTGGCCCTCGCGGCCGCCGCCCGGCTCCGCCGCTCCGCCCCCTGAGCCCTTTGCAGCGCTCCGGAGCCTGCGGAGCCGGCGGTGCTATGATGCGGCCGCCTTCCGGAGGGGAATCGACACCATGGATCTGGTCCGACTGAAACAACCCAAACAGCAAAACGTGCTGGGGCTGCTCATGCACGGCTACCTGTCCGCGGCCCTGCGGAATCCGTCGCTGGCGGACCGCGCGAAGGGGATGCAGGGCAACGTCTGGCTCCGCGCCGGTCCCATGTGGACGACCCTGTGCTTCGACGGCCAGGGCATCGTGGTCGTGCGGGGCAAGACCCAGGAACGCAAATCGGCGGTGGAGGGGGATATGGGCGCCCTGCTGGGGGTGGTCACCGGGGCCGGCATGGTCGGTCCCTTCCTCGCCGGGCGGATCCGGATCGGGGGCAACCCCCTGTTCCTGCTCAAGATGCTGCCCATCCTGACCAGCGGAGACTAGGAGGCCGACGTGAGGGAGCGACTGGAACGGATCGTGGGCGCGGACCGCGTGCTCACCGAGCAGACCGCGCTGACCGAGTACCGGGACGACTACACCGAGGCCGACGGGCAGGATCCCACGGCGGTGGTGATGATCGAGACCGCCGACGAGCTGCAGCAGCTGGTGGTGGCGGCCCACGAACTCGGGGCGTCGATCACCCCCCGGGTGGCCAACACCAACATCGGCGGGATCGCGATCCCCGCCCCGGGTGGCATCGTCGCAGACCTGACCCGGATGAACCGGATCCACGAGGTGGACGCGGACGAGATGTACGCGGTCATCGAGCCCGGGGTGACCCAGATCCAGCTCAAGGAGCACCTGGAGAAGCTGGGTGTGCCCCTGACCTTCGGGTTCTCCCTGGGACCACCCCACGTGTCGATCCTGGCCAACTGCGTCCTCGATGGGCTGACCAACCGGTCCCTGAAATACGGGTCCATGTCCCAGTGGATCTCGGGGCTCGAGGTGATCCTGGGCGACGGCAGCATGCTCAAGACGGGTTCGTGGGCCATGGAGGGCATCCCGCCGTTCGGCCGGGTGCCCATGCCCGACCTGACGGGCCTGTTCACCGCG
Organism: uncultured Rickettsiales bacterium; assembly: GCA_964542165.1. Classification (GTDB taxonomy): domain Bacteria; phylum Myxococcota_A; class UBA796; order UBA9615; family CAYRNR01; genus CAYTBN01. Next base: position 10,124 of record CAZITQ010000270.1, on the reverse strand, counting down.
TTCCAGGGCACCACCGGGCTGGTCACCAAGGGGGTGTTCCAGTTGTGGCCCAAGCACCGACTGGAGAAGCGGCTGTTCATCCTCGGCTACGACTCGGCCTCGGTCTTCACCGCCATGCAGTCCCTGTGCTGGCTGGAGATCTGCGAGGACGTGGGGGTGCTGTCGTGGCCCAACGGCAAGATGATGATGGGGGTCCCCCGGCCCGATCCGGTGCCCGACCCCGACGAACCCAAGTACTTCCTGTACGTGGACCTGGCGTGCGACCTGCCCGAGCAGATGGCGCTCAAGGAGCGGATGATCGGCACGGTGCTGGACGAGCTGCGGGACCAGGGGGCCCAGTTCGAGGCGCCCCTGGACGTGCACACCCTGCTCAAGGTCAACCCGGCGATGGGGGTGTTCGCCGACTTCCCGGTGGACCTCAAGTACCTCTACGACCACGACGGGGGTGGCCTGAGCTGGATGGGGACCTACGGGCCCATCTCCCGCTTCGCCACCTGCGCGGACGCCTGTAGCGCCCTGATGGTCGAGCGGGGCTACCCCCCCGCCATCGTGTCGAGGCCCATGCGCGGCGGCCACTTCGGCGTGCTGCGATTCCTGGTCACCTTCGAGCACGCGGACGCCGGGGAGCGTGCCCGGGTGCGGGCGCTGATGCGGGTGCTACTGGACGAGGTGACCGGGCGGGGCTTCGCGATGTACAAGACCCCCGACTGGGCCATGGACGTGCTACGGGAGCGGATCGACCCGCGGATGCGGCAGCTCGTGCGGGAGGTGAAGCAACTCACCGATCCCCACGGGATCCTCAATCCGGGCAAGCTGATGATGTAGGGCGGCCTCGTCCTACCAGGCCAACTCGCCCCGATCGCGATCCAGGTAGGTCAGCAGCGAGCGGGCCAGGATGTCGGCGACCTGCGCCGCCCGCTCGGGGATCGGTTCCACCGGCTCCCCCCGCCCGTCGAGCTGCCACAGCAGGTCCTTTCGGACCTCGATCGCCAGCGAGGACAGGCGCTCGCTGGACTGGCGGTACTCCTCGACGATCCGGCCCTGGGACCTGCGCACATAGCGGGCGATGCGGGCGTAGGCCTTGACCGCTCGCTGGTACAGCTCCTCCTTGCCGTCGGGGGGGTAGCGATAGAGGTGGATGTAGCTGCGCAGCGCCCCGCACTCCACCGATCGCATGTTGGTGTCCTGGAGCATGGCCCATACCCTGCGGTACTCCTCGCGCCCCACGGTCTCGGGGAAGTCGGACTCGAAGCGTCTACGCAGCCCTTCGAAGAACGACCAGACCTGGGAGCGGACCTCCAGGCTGCCCTCGGGGAGGGAGTAGGGGTAGTTGGGTTCGACGAAGATGCCCGCCTTCTGCAGGGTCAGCGAGATCCGATCGCGAAGGACGGGAGCCGCCGTGAACTCTCCGAGCACCTCGGGGTACAGCTCGTCGAAGGCCGCCAGGGGGCCCCGATAGCCGCGGTCGATGCCGTGGGAGCGGGTGATGACGCTCATCTCCGGCCGCATGGCGCCGGTGTCCCGGTCCCGGTCGTCGTAGGTGTGGATCGCGATCTTGATCGTCTTTCCCTGGACCGTCGACTCCACGCCCGCCGAGATCCGGTCGTAGTACTGCTCGAGCAGGTCCCGCTTCTGCCAGGGGCCGAGGGCCGCGGCGAAGGGCCCGTCGATGGCATAGCGCTGCATGTGATCGGCGCCACGGGCCGTCGAGCCCGGGAAACGACCGAAGTCGAGGAGCACGCGGGCGATGTTCACCCGGAAGTACCCGCCCAGCTGGAGGCGGCAGGCCAGCTCCGAGGCGACCATCTCGCCCCCCCAGTCCCGCTCGGCCACGTACGCGTCCCACCACAGCTCCCGGGGGATGGGCTCACCGTTCCGGTCGACGGCGTACGCGGGTGGGATGTACGGCCCATCGTGGATCGCGTCCACCATCACGAGATCCCGGTCGGCGGCGCGCAGGCGGCGGGAAGGTCGCTCCTCGCAGGGCTCGACCTCCACGTATTCCCAGGGGGCCGCGTCCGCGATGCGCGGTTCCACGAGGGGGTGGCGTCGTCGTTGGGCGCTCATCGGTACGGATTGAACCAGCGGACCACCGTCGCGGCCCATCGAAGGGGGAGGGTCCCGGCGCCCAGCCCCGCCATCCGGGCCAGGAATCCGGGCATCGAGAGCCAGCGCCAGCCCCGGGCGTGGCGGATCGCGGTGCGCACGACCCGCTCGGGGGTGGCGGACAGCAGCTTGGGCGCGTCCTTTCTGCCCTCGGTCGCCACGGTCCAGAACTCGGTCTCGACCGGGCCGGGGCACAGCGCCATCGCCCGGATCCGGCGGTCCCGCAGCTCGGCGGCCAGGGCGATGGTGAACTGGATCACGAAGGACTTGCTGGCCGCGTACACCGCGAAGCCGGGGATGGGGTAGAAGCCGGCGGAGGAGGCCACCTGGACGATGTGTCCCCCCTCGCGCATGTGGTCCAGGGTCGCCCGGGTGAGGTGCACGAGGGAGCGGACGTTCACGGCCACCATGCCCAGGGATTCGTCCACGTCGGTCTGGTGGAAGGGCCCAGCGGCGGCGAATCCAGCGTTGTTCACCAGCCAGCGGACATCCGTCCCCGAGCGGGCGATCCGGTCGGCGAGTTCGGCCACCTGAGCTGGATCGGCGAGGTCCATGGGGATCGGCAGACCCCGGGCCCCCGTGAGTTCGTCCGCCACCTCCTCCAGGCGCTCGTCACGGCGAGCGACCAGCCAGATCTCCTCGATCTCGGCGTCATGCTGGAGCTGGCGAGCGAACTCGACCCCCAGCCCCGACGACGCCCCGGTGATGACCGCGATACCCATCTCACTCCCCCCTGGCTGCCGCGGCCCGTCGCAGGGCCTGGCGTTGTGCGACGAAGGCCCGCAGGCGCTCGCCGTCGGCGTTGACGGCGAGGGCCGGGTCGAGCTGGGCCCGCCGGAACACATCGCGGATCGAGCTGTCCTCACCCAGTTCGTGGAACACGTGGGCGTCGGAGCTGGCCACCACCGCCACGCCGGCGGAGACTCCCCTGCGCAGGACGTCGGCGGTGCGGTCCGGATCCGCCTTGCCGTACCGGTGCCCGCAGTCGTTGATCTCCATGGCGATCCCGTGGCCGGCCAGGGCCGGGAGGACCCGGTCGAAGTCCAGGTCGTGGGTACGCTGGGTCGGGTGGACGACCACGTCGATCCAGGGGTGGCGTTCCAGGGCGGCCAGGAGGGCGGCCGTGGTGGTCTCCCGGTCGCGGCCCCGCAGGCAGCCCTCCACCGGGTGCATGCCCAGGGCGATCCAGTCGAAGCGGTCGACCAGCTCGTCCGGGAGGTCGAGGGTTCCCGCCTCGTCCACCACGTTGGCCTCGATGCCCCGGTAGACCCGGATGCCGTCCACCGTGTCGGGGAAGCGCTTGACCAGGATGTGGAACTGGAAGCGGTTGGTGTGGAACGCCAGGGCGTGATCGGTGATCGCGACGCTGCGCATGCCCAGGGTGACCGCGCGGGCCACGATCTCGCCGTAGGTCATGGTGCCGCACTGGGACCGGATGCTGTGGACGTGCATGTCGTGGATCAGCATGGCTGCGGCATCCTATCACCAATGCGCACGGGTTCAGCGACGTCGGCGGCGCAACGCAGCCACCGGCAGCAGGCCGGCGGAGGTCGCCAGCCCCAGCGCCGGCGCTGCGGCCAGGGCGTGGGGCTGGTCGCCGGCACAGGAGCATCCGCCGAGCGTATGTTCCTCCTTGTCCTTCTGGCCCCCGGTGTCGTCGTCGTCACCCGGGGGCGGCCCGCCGCTGTCGTCGTCATCGGCCGAGCCGGTGTCGTCGTCGCCCGCGTCGTCGTCGCCAGGTGTGCCGGTGTCGTCGTCGCCGGTGTCGTCGTCGCCCGTATCGTCATCTCCGGTGTCGTCGTCCCCCGGCGGCGACCACGCGAAGCGGGCCGCGTCGTAGGCCAGCTTGCGACCGAGGGTTTCGTAGTCCTCGCCCGTGTTGTCCCCCAGGTGCAAGCGCTCGTCCTCGCCCCCTTCGAAGCGGTAGATCCCCAGGCTCTGCCAACCCTTGTCCTCCGCCTGGTTCAGGGTCGCCGAGCTCACCCCGTCGGCGTGGTGGATCTGGTAGGTGGCGTGCTGGGAGTCCGCCTCGGTCTGGGGGACGTGGACCCGCACCTCGTAGTGCCCGGCCGAGGCCACGTCGAAGTGCCACTCCCCCACGGTCTCCTCGTCGGGCTCGTCGGTGGCGTAGGTGAAGTAGTGGTGGCCGTCGTAGCCCTCCTCCACGTCCCACCACCACTGGCTCACCCGGTGGAAGCACGACGAGTCGGTCTCGTCGATGGTCGTCTCGCCGCCGTCGAGCACGGCGGCGCAGGCTGGGCCGCCGCCGCAGTTGTCGCTGGTGAGCCAGTCCCCGTAGCTCGGATCGCCGTAGTCGTAGAACTGCGCCTGCATCGACTGGCACCACCAGGAGCCACACACGGACTGGACCTGGAAGTGCAGGTGGGCCCCGCAGACCCAGCCGGTCAGCCCGATGCGGCCCACGGGCTCGCCCGTGTACACCCAGTCACCGACCCCCAGGCTGGACGACCACTGCTGCAGGTGTAGGTAGAGCGCCGCGGTGCCGTCGCCGTGGTCCACCGCCACGTAGTTGGCGTCGTTGGCGTACGCGGCGTCGCAACCGCCGGTGTTGGAGTCCATCCGGACCGCGTCGACCGTGCCTTCGGCCGCGGCCCACACCTCGGTACCCTCGGAGAGTCCGAAGTCCCAGGCCCAGGCACCGTAGCCGGTGTGACTGCCGCCGTTGTGGTCCTGGGTGCACATGTACGAGGCGCCGCAGGTCCAGGGAACCTCCAGGGTCGGCTGGGCCACCGCGGTGAGCAGGAGCAGGGCCGGGAGTGCGGCGCCCACGTCCCTAGCGCTCCAGGCCGAGCACCATCTCGGGACGGACGGTGGTGACCCCCAGCCAGTCCGCCGTCGGTCGATCCACCACCTGTCCCTCGATGGTGATCAGCCCGCGCCTCAACCGTCGGTCCAGCCGCAGCGCGTCCCGGATCCCCAGTGCCCCGATCCGGTCCAGGAAGGGGATCAGGGCGTTGGCCAGGGCCGTGGTCGAAGAGCGGGCGACCGAGGAGGGAATGTTGGGCACGCAGTAATGCGGGACCCCCTCGGCCACGTGGATCGGCTCGTCGTGGGTGGTCGGGCGAGAGGTCTCCACGGCCCCCGGGTCGTCCGACGCCAGGTCCACCACCAGCGCCCGGGGTTTCATCTCACCGACCATCTCCCGGGTGACCATCGCCCCCGGCTGGCCCTGGGGCCAGGGGAAGGTGTTGACCAGGATATCCGCCTCGCAGGCGGCGCGGGCCACCTCCGCTGGATGGGCCACCAGCGTCCGGATGCCGTCCACCACGTGCACGGCCCGGCGCAGGCGTTCGGGGTCCGGATCCAGGAGGACCACGTCCGCACCCAGGGCCACCGCGGTCCGGGCCGCGTGGTAGGCCATCGGGTTGGTCCCGAGGATGCGCACGGCCGAAGGAGCGATGCCGGCGACACCTCCGGGGAGCTTGCCCCGGCCGACCGCCGTGGAGGTGGCGTGGCCAAAGGCGAGGATCATCCCCATCGTGCCCGCGATCTCCAGCATCGGCTCGAGGATGGGTCGGCGATCGGCGTCGTCGGCCACGCTCTCGAAGGCGATGGCCGTCACCTGACGGTCGAGGAGCTGTTCGGCCAGCTCGCGGTTGCCGGCCACGTGCAAGTAGCCGAACAGCGTGAGGCCGGGACGGAAGAGCCCGAACTCCTCGGGCTGGGGCTCCTTGACCTTGACCATCAGATCCGCGGTGCTCCACACCTCGTCGGCAGAGCCGACGATCCGGGCACCCACGGACTCGTAGCGCCCGTCGCCGAACCGCGCGCCGTCACCGGCGCAGGTCTCCACGAGTACCTCGTGGCCTTCGTTCAGCAGGCGCTTGACCACCGCCGGCGTCATCGGCACGCGGACCTCGCCGCGCTTGATCTCCTTGACCATACCCACGCGCATCGATTCAGCCCTCCTCGACGGGCGCACCCCCGGTGCCGGTGGCGCCGATGGTGGGGTAGGGTAGCAGAACAGACCGGGCTGTCACGCGGGCGATCCGCGCGCGAGCCCGCGAAAGGGGAAGAGTCGATGACCGGTGGCGAGCAGGAGCGCGATCCGGTGTGCGGACGCCCCCCCGAGGACTGGGCCGGCGATCTCACCGCCGCTCTGGATCGCCACGATCACGGGGTCCTGGCGCGGGTGCTGACGGAGCTGCAACGGGAGATCCAGGGCCAGGCCGTGGAGGTCACCCTCCGTGCGACGGGGGCCACCCTGGACCTACTGGTGGAGCAGGCCCGCCGGATCCTGAGCGCCGAACCCACCGAGTTCGAGGCCCTGGAGGTCGAACTGGACGAGGAGCGTCGGCTGTGGAAGCGCTTCCGCGAACAGTACCGCGACACCTTCGTCCCCCCTGAACTCCACCCCTTCCTCGACAGCTGTTGCGTGCTACTGGCGCCCCAGAGCGGGGGGGTCCAGTTCCCCGGCTTCAGCAAGCTGGCGGGCATCTCGCGCGGGGCCGTGGAGCACGCGGTGACCCTCTTCGCCCGGGAGGTGGGCGCCGGTGAGGGGGACACGCCGGCGAACTTCTTCGGCACCCTGGACCGCAGGCAGGGGCGGTTCACGGTGGACCGTTGCTACCGGACCTTCCTTCCCCGGGGGGCCGGCGAGGCCTGCATCGCCGAGCAGCTGGCGGCGCTGCTGGACGAACCACGCCAGCTGAGAGAGCTCGTGTTCGACAACGTGCAGAATCGGGCCACCTATCGCGCCCACGTCGCCGTGGGAGAGGCCGGGCCGCGGTTGCGAGAGGGGGTGGCGTGGGACCGGTCGCCCCTGGGGCGTCTGGGCGGACGGGTGCTGGCGCGGCTGGACCTCGGTGTGACGGCCGCGCGGCCCCGTCTGGACGCCTTCGGTTTCCTCGATCTCGGGCTCGAGGTGGGCTGAGCGCTCACTCGAGGGTCATGGCCGTCGCCACGGCTCCCCACAGGGCGGGATCCGAGGACGACGTGGGCGGAAGCTGGGCCCGCTCCAGGGGGCGAATCTCGCCGTAGTCGAAGCCGTGGGTCGGGGTCACGTCCAGCGGGTACTGCACGTACAGCAGCACCACTCCGTCCTGCAGGTCCTCGGCGGCCTCGAGCACGATCAGCAGCTCGTCGAACTCCTCGTCCAGGCGGTCCAGGTTCACCGTGCGGAACCAGCCGTTGCCCAGGGAGTCGGGCTGGAATCCCAGAGATCCGCTCTGGATCTCGACCCCGAGATCGAAGGGGCAGGCCACGGCGGGGGTCGAGGTCTGCAGGGACAGGTTGTGGATCACGCACACGGGGATCTCGTACTCGTCCGGCGAGATCGGCTCGGCGAACAGGCCCAGGAAGAGGTCGGGCTGATCGTCGTCGCCAAAGTACCCCAGGGCCACGGAGGAGGCCTCCAGGTCGTCGAGGGAGAACAGGCTCTCGGGGTGGGAGAAGACACCGTCCTCGAGGGCCTCGGCGACCAGGCAATGGGTCGTGCGCTGCTTGCCGCGGCACATCAACCAGTCTGCGTTCCCGTCACCGGAGAGGTCCGCCAGGGTCGCGGAGGCGGCCAGGCGGCCCCCCGTCCCCATCAGGTCCAGGGCGCCCCAGTCCACGGCGGTCTCCACCTGGCTGAAGCCCGCCTCCCCGTCGTTGAGCCAGGTGATCCCGGACAGGGTCAGCGGGCTGAAGGTCACCAGGTCCTGATCCCCGTCCCCGTCCACGTCGCCGATCCCGCGGACCCGCTGCTCCGCGTGGGGAGGCGTGAACAGCTCACGGCGGTCGAACCCATCGTCGCAGTCGATGGTGAACGCCCAGACCGTGCCGGTGTTGGCGGACTGCAGCACCACGTCGTCGATGCCGTCCCCGTCCAGGTCGCCCATCAGCAGGGCGGCGGCCTCGTCCCCGCCCGATAGCTGGGAAGGGAAGTCCTCGGGGTCCTTCGGCTGGCCGCCGGGGGTGAAGGGGTAGCGCAGCGGAGCGTCGCCGGCCTGGCCGGCCACCAGGTAGGGCAGGGTGCGGGTGGTGTATTCGTCGACGACTCCGTTGCAGTTGTCATCCAGGCCGTTGCACTGCTCGTTGGCTCCCGGGTGGACCAGGGGATCGCCGTCGTCGCAGTCCGACGGCGCCTCCCAGCCGTCGCCGTCCACGTCCTTGGCCGGGGGATTGCCCGGATTGCAGGCGAAGCCGAAAGGGGGCAGGGAGCCGCTGGTCGCGTTGTTGCACGCCAGCCCGAGCAGGAGCGAGGACAGTAGCGCGAGGCGCCACGCTCGGGACCACAGAGCCATGGCGGGAAGTGTACAGCCTGTGGGGGGAGGGGTCCTAGAACTTGGCCTCGACGGCGGTGTGGTGGCCGTCGGCGATGGAGGCGCCGCGGGCGTGGACCGCCGGCAGCAGCTCGTGGACGAAGAACTTGGCGGTCGTCACCTTGTTGAAGTAATAGCGAGCCGTCTCGTTCTTCTCGCACAGGGTGTCCACGTCGTCCCCGGACTCGGCCATCATCGCGTCCAGCTTCTGCTGGGCCACGGCGGCCTGCTCCAGGAGGAGGACGCCGAAGATCGTGTCCCCGAACATGGCCAGGTAGGGGGTGGCGTTGAGCACCGGGGTGAGCCGGTCGCCCATCATGCCCAGCTGACCCAGGCGCATGGTGGTCTCCACCAGGGCGTCCCGGGCCTTCTCCACCAGCGGGACCTCGTCCTTGAGGGTGTCGACGGCCCTGGCCTTGTCGATGAGGTCGGTGACCTCGCCCATGAAGCCCATGAACAGCATGCCGGACTTGGCGGGCAGCTTGCGGCCGATCAGGTCCAGGGCCTGGATCCCGTTGGCGCCCTCGTAGATGGACAGGATCTTGGAGTCCCGGGCGTACTGCTCCAGCGGGTACTCCCCGCAGTAGCCGTAGCCCCCCAGGACCTGCATCCCGGTGACGCAGGCCTCGAAGGCCACGTCGGAATTGTGAGCCTTGACCACGGGGGTCAACAGATCGCAGAAGCCCTTGTAGCGCTCCGCGTCCTCGGAGTTCATGGCCATGTCGTCGTAGTAGGCGATGCGGTAGGTCAGCGCCCGCATGCCCTCCACCTTGGCCTTCATCAGCATCAGGTTCCGGCGGATGTCCGGGTGCTCGATGATCGCCACGCGCTCGGCGCTGGGATCCTTCATCTTGTCGAAGGCCACACCCTGGACCCGCTCCTTGGCGTAGGCCAGGGCGGACTGGTACGCGGCCGCAGCCACGGCCATGGACTGGAGACCCACGGCGTTGCGGGCCTCGTTCATCATGTGGAACATGATCCGGATGCCGTCGCCCTCGTTGCCGATCAGCGTGCCCTCGCACTCGCCCTCGGTGCCGAAATTGAGCAGGCAGGTGGAGCATCCGTGGATGCCCATCTTGTGCTCGACGCTTCCGCAGGTGACGTCGTTGGGTCCGGTGATGGTCCCCGAGTCGTCGTAGCGATTCTTCGGCACCAGGAACAGGCTGATGCCCTTGATGCCGGCCGGTGCGTCGGGGGTGCGCGCCAGCACCAGGTGGATGATGTTCTCGGTGACGTCCTGGTCGCCGCCCGAGATGAACAGCTTGGTTCCCTCGATGGCGTAGGTGCCGTCGCCCTTGGGGGTGGCCGTGGTCCGGCAATCCCCCACGGCGGTCCCGGCGCCGGGTTCGGTCAGGCACATGGTGCCCGCCCATTGACCCGAGAGCATGGTCGGAATCAGCATCTCCTTGACCGAGTCGTCGCAGAAGTGCTGGATCAGATCCGCCGCCGCGGCGGTCAGTCCCGGGTAGATCAAGAACGCCAGATTGGCCCCGCAGAACATGTCCGAGGTGGCCAGGTTCATCAGCCGGGGCAGTCCCTGGCCGCCGACCTCCATGTCCGCGCTGGGGGAGACCCAGCCCCCCTCACAGAACTGCCAGTACACGTCGGCCAGGTCCGGCGGGGTGATGACCACGCCGTCCTCGAGCTTGCAGCCGATCTTGTCCCACTCACCGTTCTTCGGTGCCAGGACGGTCACCGCGAACTTGCGGGCCTCCTCGAGGACCATGTCGTACAGCTCGCGGTTGTACTCGG
>CAZITQ010000269.1:0-11530 GCA_964542165.1 uncultured Rickettsiales bacterium | reverse complement strand
GCGGCCTACAAGCAGCAGGCGCGGGTGATGAAGGCGCTGGCCAACGAGTCCCGGCTGATGATCGTCGACCGGCTCGGCCTCGGCGAGTGCTCCGCCGGCGAGCTGACCCGGATGGTCGGCACCGACCAGTCCACGGTGAGCAAGCACCTGGCGGTGCTGCGGTCGGTGGGGCTGGTGGAGGACCGGCGCGAGGGCAACGCCGTGATCTACCGGCTGGTCACTCCCTGCGTGCTCAACTTCTTCTCGTGTACCGCCCAGGTGCTGGAGGAGAAGGCGAGGTGAGCGACCGCAGGATCCTGCTGCTGTTCCTGGGTGTGTTCGCCGCCTGCTGGTTCCTGCCGGTGGACAGCGAACGCTTCCAGGGGGCGCTGCTGGAGAGCTTGCGGCTGACCCGCTGGTACGCCCGCGAGCACGTGATCCTCTGTCTGGTGCCGGCCCTGTTCATCGCCGGCGCCATCGGCGTGTTCGTGAGCCAGGGGGCGGTGATGCGCTACCTGGGCCCGGGCGCCGCCAAGATCGTCGCCTACCCCGTCGCTGCCGCGTCTGGAACCGTGCTGGCGGTGTGTTCGTGCACGGTCCTGCCCCTGTTCGCCGGGATCCACCAGCGGGGCGCGGGACTGGGACCGGCGACGGCCTTCCTCTATGCGGGCCCGGCGATCAACGTGCTGGCGATCGTGCTCACCGCCCGCGTCCTGGGGGCCGAGCTGGGCATCGCCCGGGCCCTCGGGGCGGTCCTGTTCTCGGTGGTCATCGGCCTGGCGATGCACCTGCTTTTCCGCCGGGAGGAGGCCGCGCGGGCCGGGGCAGGGGGCCTGGTGCCCCCGGACTCCCCGGACGGCGGCCGGAGACCGTGGCAGGACCTGGTCTACTTCGCGGCCATGATCGGGATCCTGGTGTTCGCCAACTGGGGTCGACCCCAGGACAGTGACGCCGGGATCTGGGCCACCGTGTTCGCCGCCCGCGGGTTCGTGGCCGGGGGGTTCGCGCTGGTCCTGGTCGGGGTCCTGGTCGCCTGGTTCTCCCGGGACGAGCTCGGCGACTGGGTCGACAACACCTGGACATTCACCAAGCAGATCCTGCCGCTGCTGTTCGCCGGCGTGCTGGTGGCGGGTTTCCTTCTCGGCAGCCCCGGCGGTGGTCAGGGGATCATCCCCGACGCCTGGGTCGAGCGGATGGTCGGCGGGAACTCGTTACGGGCGAACCTCTTCGCCTCGGTGGCAGGGGCGCTGATGTACTTCGCCACCCTCACGGAGGTGCCGATCCTCGAGGGGCTGATGCGGTCGGGCATGGGTAAGGGTCCGGCCCTGGCGCTGCTGCTGGCGGGTCCGGCCCTGTCGCTGCCGAACATGCTGGTGATCCGGTCGGTACTCGGCACCCGCAAGACCGGGGCGTTCATCGTATTGGTGGTACTGCTCTCCACCGTGGCCGGCCTGATCTACGGGGCGGTCTTGCCGGAGTCGGGTTGATGGGCGGACTGGTCGACAACGCGGGCACCTACATCCAGACCAACCCCTGGCTCGGCCTGGTGGCGGTCTTCGTCGGTGGCCTGCTGACCGCGTCCAACCCCTGCGTGCTGGCGATGATCCCGTTGATGATGAGCTTCGTCGCCGGGCGGGGTGAGCAGCAGACCGGCCTGCTGCGGGCGTTCCTGTATTCGCTGCTGTTCGTGGCCGGCCTGTCGATCACCTTCACCGCCCTGGGCATGATCGCGGCGCTGGCCGGGACCCTGTACGGCGACGTGTCGGGGATCTGGACCTGGCTCGTCGCAGGGGTCTGCCTGGTGATGGGCCTGCACCTGGCCGGCGTGCTCCCGTTCACCATCCCGATGCCGGTGAAGGTCCAGCCGACGGCGCGGGGACCGGCGGGCGCGCTGCTGCTCGGGCTGCTGTTCGGGGTCGTGTCCGCCCCGTGCGCGGCTCCGATCATGGTCGTCCTGCTGACCTACCTGGCGGGATCGGGCGCCTCGATCCCCTACGGCGGCCTGCTGCTGCTGGTCTACGCCCTGGGACACAGCGTGCTGATCCTGATCGCCGGAACCTCGATGGGATTGGCTCAGAAGATCCTGGAATCGAAACGGATGACCCGCGCCACCGACCTGCTGCGTCGGGGGGCGGGGGTGGTGATCGTCCTGGTGGGCGTGTACTTCGCCTACCGGGGCATCGTGAAGTGATTCGGTCGCCGCGGCGGACGCGGGACCCTGGAGGCAACATGGAGGTCAAGGTCCTCGGACCCGGCTGCACGAAGTGCAACAAGCTGTACGACGAGACCCGCAAGGCCATCGACGAGGCGGGCGTGGACGCCACGCTGGAGAAGGTGGAGGGGATCTCGGAGATCGCGGACTACGGGGTGATGTTCACCCCCGCCCTGGTCATCGACGGGGAGGTCAAGAGCAGCGGATCGGTGATCAAGGCGCCCAAGATCGCTGCGCTGCTGAAGGAGGCGGCGCAGTGACGACGGCTGCGAAGACGGTGCGAAGCCCTCTCTCCGCGATGGCGTTGGCCTGCGTCCTGGGACTCGGGCTCGCCGCCTGCGGCGGCGCGAAAGCCGATGCTCCGGCAGAGTCGACCACCGCCGCGGAGGTGGCCCGGATCGTGTTCATCGACCAGGAGGAGTGCTGCGAGTGCACCCGGGAGCGGACCGACGCCACCTGGGCCGCCCTGAGTCAGGCCCTCGAGACGAGCGCCACCGTCCCCGTCGAACGCATCCACTCCGACTCCCAGAAAACCGAGGCCCAGCCCTACCTCGACATGCGTCCGATGATGGTCGTGCCGGGGATCTACTTCCTCGACGCCGACGGCGGCCTGATCGAGATGCTCCAGGGGGAGCAGACCGCGGAGCAGATCGCGGACCCGCTGTAGCACCATCGGCGTCCCCCTGTGACCCGGTCGGCGTCCCATGGGACATGGGACCCGGTGAACACCAATCCAACGAAGCGATCTCGTCGACGTACATCGATCCCGGTTCTTGGCACGCCCCTCGCAAATTCCCCGAGTCGACACGACGACACGGCCCCGACCCAGGAGAGGAACTCAGCCATGACCGTCCGCAACTTCCTGTCTGCCTGCATCACCATCGCCATCATCCTCACCGCCGCCGCGGCCTCTTCGGCCGAGGTCTCCGTGTTCGACGGCGAGAGCGAGATCGTGGTCCGGAACCCGGGTTCGTCTCACAAGTACGAGGACTTCTCCCACGACTACGACGACCTCACCCACGAGTACGACGACCTCACCCACGACTACGACGACCTCACCCACGACTACGACGACCTCACCATGGCGGCGGTCGAGGACTCCTACCCCTGGGAAAAGGGCGAGCACGACGTCGAGACCCTGTCCGTGTCCATGGGACCCGAGTCGATCATCGTGGCTTTCACGACCCCCGACGAGCGGCTCACGGCCGCCGTGTACCGCGACCAGAACAAGGGCTACCCCATGCTGTACACCTGGGACTCCGCGGGGGTGTTCGACCTGGACTCGCAGATCGCGCTCGACGGCAAGTTCGACGGTTCGCAGGCCCTGTTCGACGCCGTCGAGTACGTCTCCGCGGACGGCAGCGGTTTCTACTTCGACGCAGACGGCTTCGAGTGGATCGAGGCCGACGGGAACACCGTCAATCCCCGCCTCTCCTTCCTCGGTCGCGACATGACGATGGACGTGGACCTGAGCAAGGCGCTGGCCCGGTAGTCACTCCCCATCCTCGGACTGCCAGACGATCTCGGTCGGCGGCGTGGCAGCGTCGTCGACCGTGACGTCGTTCTCCCCCACCGCGGAGATCACGCCCAGGGTGGCCTGGCCGCAGCGACGGAAGGGATCGGCGCGGTCGTCCTCCACCCGGTCCAGGGCGTCCAGGAACGGGAGCCAGTCCGATCCCTCGGGGGCTCCCTCCTCGATCTCGTCGAACAGGCGGAACAGGGCGTCCTCGTCTTCGTGCGAGAACGCCACGATCAACGCCATCAGCTCCCGGCAACCCAGGGGGTACGCCCGGCGCAGCTCGCGCAGGTCGGCGGCGAGGGCGGCCGCGTCCGGGTAGCGGTCCTCCCGGTCCAGCTGGAGGCACCGTTCGAGGATCGGCAGGGCCTCGGGCAGCGACGACTCGACCATACCCAGCCGGTCCAGGAATGCCCCGGACACGATGGACCACACCTGCGCCTCGACCGTGGGGCTGGCCAGCAGGGGGCAACCGGTGAGGGCCTCGAACAGCACGCCGCCCAGGGCGAACAGGTCGGACCGCCGGTCCAGATCGTCGGGGGTCTGCAGCTGCTCGGGGGACATGAACCGGGGCGTGCCCTTGGTCTCCCCGTGCTGGGTCATCTGGGTCGCGTCCGCGTCGCTCCGGGCCACGCCGAAGTCGGCGACCTTGGCCTGGCCCGCCCGGGAGACCATCAGGTTCGAGGGCTTGAGGTCCCGGTGGACCAGGTGCAGCGGCTCGCCTTCGGGCGACGTCAGATCGTGGGCGTGGGCCAGCCCCTCGCAGACCTGCAACATCAGGTCCAGCACCGCACCCACGGGAAGGCGGGTGCCGCGCTTCACGGCGCCCTCGATCAGCATCGACAGGGTGAGTCCGTCCACGAACTCCATGGCCAGGTAGTACTGGTCCCCCACGGAGCCGAACTCGTAGATGTCCACCACGTTGGGGTGACGGAGCCTCCCCCCCAGGCGGGCCTCGCGAACCAGCGAGCGTACCAGCGCCTCGTCCCGGGTCAGGTCCGTGCGAATGCGCTTGACCGCGAGCTCCTTGCGGAAGCCCATGGGCCCCTCGCGGACCGCCCGATAGACCCGCGCCATGCCCCCCTCTCCGAGGATGGAGACGAGGATGTAGGGCCCGAAGCGCACGGGCAGGTGGCGGGCCTCGGCCAGCAGGTTCTCGGCCTCCACGAGCTGGCGCGACCGCTGCTCCACCAGCTCCTCGAGCTCCCGCTGCCGGCGCTCCAGCTGGCGCAGCCGCACCCGGTACACGCCCCAGAACCCCACCAGCGCAACCAGGGCCAGCCCGCCCCAGAACGCCGGCATCTGGTGCAGGTAGGGTCGCTGGGTCAGCGACAGGGAGGCGCCCACCTCGTTCCAGACGCCGTCCGCGTTGCACGCCGCCACCACGAAGCGGTAGCTCCCCGGCGGAAGGTTGGTGTAGTGGGCCTCGCGCCTCGTACCCGCCTCGATCCAGGCGTCCTCGAAACCCTCGAGCCGGTACCGGAACCGCATCCGCTCGGGCGCGATGAAACTCAGGGCCGTGTAGCGGATCTCCAGGTGCTCCACACCCGCGGCGAGATCCAGCGGCTCCCCCGGGTCGACGGACTGTCCCTCCACCAGCACCCGCTCCACCACCACGGGCGGCGGAATGGCCGAGCGGTGCAAGTTCGCGGGATCCACCACGGCGACTCCGCCCACGGTGGGGAACCACAGCCGACCGTCCGAGCCCTTCATCCCCGCGGGATCGAGCCCCCCGTTGCACTCGGTGGCGGGCATGCCGTCGGTGTGGGTGTAGGTGACCACCGGGGCGGTCTCGGTCTCGCCGCGGGCCACGGCATCCAGGTCCGCCCTGGCCACGCGCGACACGCCCCGGTTGCCGCTGAGCCACAGGTGGCCGCTGTCGTCCTCGAGCACCGCGTAGACCCGGTCGTCGGTCAGGCCGTCGTCCACGGTGAACGCACGGGTCACACCGTCCCGGTATCGGATCAGGCCGCCCCCGGTGCCGAACCAAAGCGTGCTCTTGGCGTCTTCGTACACGGAGAGGACCACCGACTGCAGCTCGGACGCGGCGGACTCCAGCGGTCGGACCTCGCCGTCCGCGACCCGGATCGCTCCGGAACCGTGGGTGCCGACCCACAGCGACCCGTCGCGGGTCCGTTTCAGCGCCTTGACGTGACCGTGGTCGAGCCCGAGGGGGATCGGCGCCAGGCCCTCACCGTCGTAGTTGAACAGACCCAGGCGGGATCCGATGAACAGCCCTCCGGCCCCGTCGTCGACGATCGCCGTCACGTGATCGAGGTCGCGCAGGGGCGGATCCCACACGCCGTCGTGCAACCGTGACAGCCCGACCTGGTAGGCGCCCATCCACAGGGACCCGTCGGCGGCCTCGTGCAACGCCATGATCGGGTGCGAGGCGAACTCCTCCCGACGCGGAAACTCCCGGAACTCCCCGTCCACCAGCAAGTTGAGCCCGTCGTCGGTGCCGATCCAGATCCCGTCGGCGCCCTCGAGGATGCCCCGGACGGAGTCGAAGGACAGCCCGTCGCGGGTCGTGTAGCCCGAGAACGTGGTGTCCCGCAGCCGCAGCAGGCCCTGGGACTTGGTCCCCAGCCACAGGGATCCCTCGTGGTCCTCCCACAGCGCCCCGATCGAGTCCGCGCCCAGCCCCTGATCCTGGGTCTGACAGTCCAGCTGGCCGCCCGTCAGCCGGCAGATCCCCCCGCCGTAGGTGCCGATCCAGAGGTTGCCGTCCCGGTCCTCGGCCAGGGACGCGATGGAGTTCACGGTCAGACCGTCCTCGACGGTGAGGCGGGTCGTGCCCCCGCCGGCAACGTGGAACAGCCCCTCGCCTTCCGTGCCGATCCAGAGGCTGCCGTCCGCGGCCGCGAGCAGGGCGGAGATGGGGTGCCCCGCCGCCGGACCCACGCCGGTGGCGGGCTCGACCGCGTCCCCGCGCACCCGGAACAGCCCCCGAAATCGCGTGCCGAACCACACCGTGCCATCCGCTGTCTGGGCCAGGTTCGTCACCGTGATCCGGTCCCCGGGCAGCTCGATCCGCGTGAACGCCGCGCCGTCGAAGCGCGTCAGCCCGTACTCGTACCCCGTCCACAGCGCCCCGTCGCGGTCGACGAGCATGCCGATGACGAACATCGAGGGCAGGCCGTCGGCCTCGTCGTAGGCCTCGAACACGCCATCTCGGTAGTGGACCAGCCCGCCCTCCTGGCTGCCGATCCACAGGGATCCGTCCCGCCCCCGCTCGAGGGCGCTGATGGAGGCGGTGACCAGCGCCTCGGTGTTGCGGCGGTCGAACACCTCGAATCGCACGCCATCGAACCGGACCAGCCCCTCCTGGGTGCCGAACCAGAGGTAGCCGTCCTCGGTCTGGACCAGGGAGTCCACGGTCACCTGGGGCAGACCGTCCTCCGCCCCCCAGGCCTCCCGGTGGTAGCGGGCCACGGATTTGGCGGGATCCAGCGCCCGGGCGGGCAGCCCCAGGCCGATCACGAAACACAGAACGCCCGTCCACGCGAGGGCGCGTTTCGCGAGCTGACGCGGAGGGGTTCGCGTTCGGATGGGCCTCTCCTCCCCGGAGCGGGACCTTTCGATTCTAGTGGGTTTCGCCCGCGCTATCCCATGGGGCGCCCCCTGGGACCTCCCCGGGACATCTCCGATCGCCGCCCCCCGACCTCACCCCTGAATCGCGTACTGCGCCCCTGCTCCCCCCCTGGCACGGGCGTTGCTGAAGGTAGGGGCAAGCGTCCAACGGGAGCCAAGGAGAACCTCATGCCGACCCATCGTTGTCGAACCCTCGATGTCCTCACCACCCTCACCATCGCGGCCCTGGCGGTCGCGTGGGCCCTCTTCTCTGCCGGCTGCTCGACCGACCTGTCCGACCAGGACAGCGAGGACGGCGGCGAGATGATCAACAGCTGGGCCAACGAGGGCACCCTCCAGCTGGTCATGGACACCTTCCTCCAGCAGCGTCAGGTGACCGTGATGTTCGACCCGGCTGGCCCCCACGTGTTCGGGGTCGAATACTCCAACCTGGACGAGCTCGCCGGCGACGTCGCGGACTTCGCCGACGGCTTCGGGATCGAGATCACCGAAGAGGACCTCACCGAGCGACTGCACGACGCGCTGCTCGGCATGCTCGAGGAGAGCTGGAGCGAACTGACGTTCGAGGGCGACGAGGAGGCCGAGGACATCGGGATCTGCACCTACAGTGCCGTGTACGACATCACCTTCGACCGGCTGGACATGGTCGCGTTCACCGTGGACCAGGTCACCGTCGCCTTCGACCGGGACCACGAGGAGGTCCTTCTGGGGATCGACTTCTCGGAGCTGCTGCTGTCCACCCACGTGGTCGGGCAGGTGGACGTCGTCGGCAGCAACTTCCTCTGCCCCGACGTCGGGGACGAGCTCGACGACGACCTGGACGCGACCGCCGGCGCGGCGCACGTGTCCTTCGTCGTCGGCTTCGACCGCCAGGAGACCGGCCCCTGCGAGGGCGCCTGCTGCGAGGGGGAGGTGGACGCGAGTGTGACCCTGGATTCGGCCTCCATCAGCGGTCTCTCCGTGGATCTGCCCACCATCGAGGTCACCTTCATGTCCATCGACGTGGACCTGGACGACGAGATCTCCGATGCGGACGTCGAGAGCAGGGTCAACGACGCCCTGGCCGACGCCCTGCCCATGGAGCTCTCCCGGGAGCCCGTGGTCTACGGGGAGGCCGTGGCCCACGACGTCGCCTTCTCCGACTCCGACCCGGTCGCCGCGACCTTCGACTGGAACGTCGACCACGACGGGGACGGCCTGTACGCCTGCGACGTCTGCCCCCACGACGCGGGTAACGACCCCGACGGCGACGGGGTCTGCGCCGACGACGACAACTGCAGCGCGGTGGCCAACCCCGACCAGGACGACTTCGATGGCGATGGACTGGGCGACCTCTGCGACGACGACGCCGACGGCGACGAGATCGACGACAGCGTGGACAACTGCCTCCTGCTCGAGAACCCGCTCCAGGACGACCTGGACGGCGACGGCCGGGGCGACGCCTGCGACAACTGCCCCGCCGACTACGACCCCGTTCCCTGGGACGCCGACGACGACGGGATCGACAACGCCTGCGACCCCGACGACGACGACGACACCATCCTCGACGACGTGGACAACTGCCCCCTCCACGCCAACAAGGACCAGAAGGACTCCGACAACGACGGATTCGGCGACGTCTGCGACACGATGGTGGACACCGAGGAGCTGGACCGCATCCTGGACGCCCGCTTCCAGGCCATCATCGCCATCCTCCACCAGATCGGCATGGGCGACGGGCCCTGGGGTCCCTGGGGCAAGCTCACCTCGTGCCAGGTGGGCAAGGACACCGTGGATCCCTGCACGGCCAAGACCACCGGCTTCGCGACCTTCGACGTGGAGTGGGAGTACGGGTACACGGACACCAAGGTCTACATCGCCGAGGCCGGCTACCCCAAGCTGATGACCGCCAAGGACGTGCTGGCCATCCTGGCGATGGACGACCGCATCGGCGCCGACCGCGCCCACGCCTACCTGGACGAGCGCTTCGGGATGTAGCGCCACCCGCCCCCCCGCCCCCCGGGCCGCCGCCCGGCTGGGGGCCGCTGGGCGGGGGGGGGCGGCGCCCCCCCCCGCCGCGCCCCGCGGGGGGGGGGCGGCGGGGGGGGGTGGGGCGGGGGGGCCCCCCCCGTCCGCTCCCGGCCGGCCGGTCCCCGGGGGCCCCATGCAGGACGACACCGTAGACCGCACGCGCACCGCCGCTATCGGCTCGACGAAGCACGCCAAAGCGACCAAGGCAACGGGGCGGCTCGTGGTGGTGTACCCCCGCCCCCTCCGGGCCCGGATCGAGCTGGGACGCACGCCGACGCTCCTGGGCCGAAAGCCCTCGAAGACCCCCTCGGTCGAGCTCTCGGATCCCACGATCTCCCGGGACCACGCACGGGTTCACTGGGATGGACGGGCAGGCTCGTTCGTGATCCAGGACCAGGGCAGCCACAACGGCACCTCCGTGGACGGCGTGGCCCTGGAGGACCGGACCTGCGCCCTCGAGGACGGCGCGGTGATCCGGCTCGGCGACGCGCTGGTGGTCTTCGAGGGCGGCGGACTCGCCCCGGAGGCAGCCCAGGTGAGCCGCGACGCCATCCCCGGAGAGGCGCAGGTCGTCGGTCAGCTGCGCCAGCAGGTGGCCCTGTGCGCGGGTGATCCCTCCCCGGCGCTGATCATCGGCGAGACCGGCGCCGGCAAGGAGCGCATCGCCGGCGAGGTCCACCGGCTCAGCGGACGCGACGGATCCCTGGAAGCCGTCAACTGTGCAGCCCTGAGCCCCCAGCTGATCGAGAGTCAGCTGTTCGGCCACAAGAAGGGGGCCTTCACGGGTGCCGACGCCACCCGCCATGGCCTGTTCCGGGCCGCCGACGAGGGCACCCTCTTCCTGGACGAGATCGGGGAGCTGCCCCTGGAGCAGCAGACCAAGTTCCTGCGCGTGCTCGAGGAACACCGGGTCACACCCCTGGGGAGCACGCGGGCGGTCGAGGTGGACGTGCGGGTGGTGGCGGCGACCAACGCCGACCTGTACGCGCGGGTCCAGGACGGGTCGTTCCGCCGCGACCTGTACGCCCGGCTGGCGATGTGGGAGCTGCGCGTCCCGCCCCTGCGGAAGCGTCGCGGCGACATACTCGGATGGATCGACCGCCTGCACGCCCACTGGTGCCGTGACCGCGGAACCGAGCCCAGGAACACACCGCTGTTCTCCCCCGGCGCGGCCGAACTCCTGCTGCGCCACCCCTGGCCCGAGAACCTGCGGGGTGTCAACCGGTTGGTCCACCACCTGGCACCCCGTCTCGCCGCCGGCGACGAGATCCACGTCGAGGTCCTCCCACCGTGGCTTCGCGAGGAGCTCGAGGCCGAGACCTCCACCCCCGCCCCCGCGGCTGACGTGAAACCCACGCTTCGCCGTCCAGCCCCCTCCCGCGACGAGCTGCTGCGGTGCCTCGAGGAGAACGACTGGAAGATCCGCTCGGTGGCCCGTCACTTCGACAGGGACCGGCGGCAGATCTACCGCTGGATGAAGCAGTTCGATCTCGCCCGGCCCTGAAGGCGCCCCTCCGAGGACCTCTCCCATCTTGTCGTGCGACGGCGGGGCCACCTACCATGGGCCCATGACGTACGCACGGACGCTTGGATTCCTTGCCTTGCTCCTCCCGTTGATCCTCCTGCCGGGCTGCCCCGAGGACGAGGATCCCGGGGACGACGACTCCGCCGGCGACGACGACGCCACCGGGGACGACGACGACACCGGCCCGGTGGACATCGATCTGTCCACGATCCCCGACACCGGCGAGTCGGTGGCCGACGGCACGGTCCTCGACGACCAGTGGCGGAGCATCGGCGTGCTGTTCGACGCGCGGCCGGAGGTCATCGATCCGGTGATGAAGGACTGGGGGGCCGCCCACCTGTTCTTCGACCCGGACGTGGAGGACGCGGTGGCGATAGTGATGTTCGTCGAGCCGGGAACCGACACGCCGCGGGAGGTCTCGTCGTTCACCCTCTACCCCTGGTTCGACCCCGGGGAGAGCGCCGAGCTCGTGGGGCTCGACGGCGACGGTGAGGTGGTCGTGGTGGACGAGGTCACGCCCGACGACATCGGGAACGACAGCCAGACCCTGGAGATGAGCATCTCCGGCAGCTTCTCGACCGCGGAGTGGCGGACCCACGGCAACCCCGGGATCGCGGCCAGTGGGCTCGTGTACGAACCCTAGGCCCGCCTTTCGATGACAAAACACCGTCCTGCGACCCGGTGGCCAGCGCCG
>CAZITQ010000268.1:0-11618 GCA_964542165.1 uncultured Rickettsiales bacterium | reverse complement strand
GTACGAGTTCGACAACGACGGGGACGGCTTCATCGAGTGCGCCGAGTGCGACGACACCGACGACGCGGTCTACCCCGGGGCGGCCGAGACCTGCGACGACGGCGTGGACAGCGACTGCGCGGGGGACCTGACGGTCACCGAGGTCGACGACGACGGGGACGGCTACTCCGAGTGCGGGGGGGACTGCGAGGACGACAACCCCACCACCTACCCGGGGGCGCCGGAGCTGTGCAACGGGCTGCACGACGACGATTGCAACCCGGCCACCGACGAGCTCGCCGACATCGACCTGGACGGCTACAACATCTGCCAGGGGGACTGTGACGACCTCGACGACACGGCCTACCCGGGGGCGGACGAGGTCTGCGACGGCGTGGACAACGACTGCAACGGGCTCGTGGACGACGAGCTGGACTACGACCTGGACGGCTACACCGGCTGCGGCGGCGAGGACTGCAACGACAACAACCCCAACGCCTACCCAGGCGCCCCCGAGACGCCGTACGACGGCATCGACCAGGACTGCGACGGCGAGGACCTGACGGACGTGGACGGGGACGGTGTGGACGGCGGCCCCTACGGCGAGGACTGCGACGACACCGATCCCGAGCGCTACCCGGGGGCCGAGGAGGTCTGCGGGGACGGCGTGGACGGCGACTGCGACGGGGTCGGTGACGGCACGGACACGGACTGCAACGATCCCGGGTACGACGACCCGTCCGACGACTGCAGCTGCCGCAGCGACGGCGGCGGTGGAGGTGGCTGGGCGGCGCTGGGCGCCCTGGCCCTCACCCTGCTTCGCCGCCGTCGAGCCCGACCAGCGACAGCAGCTTGAGGGCGTTGGTGGTCGGCGCCAGTCCGGGGCGAAGGGTGTAGTCGAAGGTCATCCGGGTCCCCCCCTCCCCCTCCTCGAATTGTTCGGTGAAGTGCACGGTGCAACAGGCCTCCGCCAGCCCCTCGGCGGTGGACAGCGAGAGGTCGTGGGTCGCCACCGCGCCGATGGCGCCCCGGGCGAGGAGCTGGGTCAGGACCTTGCGGACGGCCACCTGGCGGTCCTCGGTATTGGTGCCCAGCAGGATCTCGTCGAAGAGGTAGAGCACGGGCCGGCCGCTGGACGACGCCAGGTCGACCACCTCCTTGAGGCGGGTGAGCTCGGCCATGAAGTAGCTCAGCCCCTGCTCCAGGGAGTCGCGGACGCGGAAACTGGTGCCCAGCGAGAGGACGGGCAGCCTCAGTTCCGACGCACAGACGGGACCGCCCGCGAGCGCGAGCACCGCGTTGACCCCCACCGCGCGCAGCAGGGTGCTCTTGCCGGACATGTTGGAGCCGGTCACCAGCAGGAAGGTCCCCTGCGGACCCAGCTCCACGGAATTGCGCACGCAGGCGTCGGGGGACAGCAGGGGGTGTCCCAGGTCCTTCGCCGACACCCGGGGTGCGGAGGACTCCGCCAGGGTCGGGCGGCACCAGTGGGGGTGATCGTGGGACAGCCCGGCGAGGGCGGACAGGGCCTCCAGCTCTCCCAGCAGCTCGAGCCACCGACGGACCCGCGATCCCGATCCGGCCTGCCAGCGCTCCAGCAGGTCCAGGACGTGGACGTCCCACTGCAGCACGGCCACGAGCAGGCCGTAGACCATGCCCGAGTGGCGCACGTCGGCCAGGGTGGTCAACCGGCGCAGGCGGTCGAGGCGCGCGGCGGCGGACGCGGGACCGCCCACCAGTGAGGCCGACAGCTCCCGCAGGTGCGGATCGTCGAAGCCGACCTCGTCCAGGGTGGCCAGCTGGCGGGCGAGGGCGGGGAAGGGGCTCGGTTCGAGGGAGACCGCCGCGTAGCGCTCCTTGATCGGCCTGCGGAAGGTCCAGGCGACGATCAGGTTGGCCGCCACGGCGGGGACGACGAAGAGCAGGGGCGAGGCCAAGCCGGCCAGGGCGGCCACGATCGCGGCCACGGTGACGACGGCCAGCGCCCTCGCCTGCCAGACCAGCCACGGCCGCCGCGACAGCCAAGCGGGCCCTTCGGCCCACGCCAGGAAGGGCTCCACGTCGGGCATCCCCGCGCCCACCCGCCGGCCGAGCCAGTTCAGGTCCTGGCGCAGGTCCAGGCGGGGGGCCAGGTCGGAGACCGCGCCCTGCCGCGCCCGGATCTCGTCCGCCGGCGCCGGCGCCAGCAACCACCCGGTGAGGGTCCCGTCGCCCACGGGGGTCCCCGCGGGACCGATCAGATGGCGTAGGGAGGCGATGCCCAGCAGGTCCAGATCGCCCGCGGTGGGGCCGGGTTCACACGCGGGGGGAGGCGGCGCGGGGAGGCGGTCCCACGCCCGCTCGATGCGGGCCACCCCCTCCCCGTTGAGGTCCCGCAGCGCGGCAACGCGGTCCTGGGCCCGCTGGACCCGGGCGTGGATCCGGACCACCGCGCCAAAGGCGACGAGGGCCGCTCCCGCCAGGAGCAACCCGGTCGGTTGGAGCGCCCCCTCGCCCCAGAGGCCAGCCACACCACCGCCCGCGACGACGAGCGCCAGACCGAACCGCAGGTGGGCCAGCCTCGACGATCGCAGGTCGAGCGTCTGCCACTCGGCGGCGAAGCGGTCTCGCCGCTCACGGTAGCGGTCGAGGATGGTGAGAGAGGGATCGACCATGGAACGGGGCCTTCCGCTTCGGCCTCGACTACCCGGGGGCCGGCAGATCGGTCGCGACGCCACAGCCGACGCCCGTGCGGTTCCCTTGCCAGTCCACCGTCGACTCGCCAAGGACGTGGCAGAGATCCACCAGGTCCTGGACGCTCCAGGTGTCGCCCGGGACGAAGACCGCGTACTCGGCGCCCGTGGTCGGTACCGTATCCCGCAGGTAGTCCGCGGCCGCCTCGGCCGAGCCCAGGGAGGCGGTCTCCGTCAACCTGCCCACCAGCCACACCGACTCCGCTCCGGCGCCCATTTCCCAGGCGGCCGCCTGTCCGTGGGCGGTGCCGTCGACGACGAACACGGAGTTGGTCAGCGCGGGCGTCGACGAGGAACCGGAGCCATAGCCGTAACCGTAGCCAGAGCTGCCGGACTCGCTCTCCGAGCCGGTGTAGCGGACGAAGTCCGCGGTCCCCAGCCGCTGGGTTCGCAGCAGATCGTCGTGATCGCCCACCACCGCTCCCGCCTCGCGGGTCAGCACGTGGAACCCGGTCAGATCGCCGGTCATCCAGTCCGCCTGGACCAGGGTGCGGGCGCGCAGCCCCGGATCGATCACCAGGAGGGGATCCACGGGATCGAACTCGCCCATGTAGTAGGGGAGGTCGGACTCGTCGCGGCGCTCCCAGCCGCCCGATCCGTGGACCAGGATCCGGTCGAAGGGGGCGATGGCCGGGTCCTCGCGTCCCGGTGTCGGCAGCGCGCCCCCGGCATCGGACGCGGCCAGGGCCCGCATCATGGACGTGATCGACATGGCCCGCCCCTGCTGCCACTGGCCCACCCCGCACAGGGCGGCGACCACCGCGATCCCGCCCAGCGCCAGTACGGCACCGGCCGCCGACCGCAGGCCACCCGCGTACCTCAGCTGGGGTACGACCACCGGCAACGACGCGATGAAGATCCCCGCCAGGGCGATCAGTCCTCCGCCCATGGCCAGCTCCCCCTGTTCGAGGGACATGGCCATCAGGGCGGCGAGCATGTCCGGCGCCGCGTGGCTGACGGCGTCGAAGGCCTGGGAGCGCCCGTGGAGGATCATGCCCACGGTGAGCGCCGCCACGGCCAGCCCGCCGTAGAGGGCGACCTGCACCCTCATGGCGGCCCCCCGTCTCCGGTCGGCGGGATCCAGGCCGATGCGGAGCCCCGCGATGGCCAGGCAGGCGCCCACACCCAGTACCGTCACCGCCATGACGATCCCGGTGGGTGAGCCACGCATGAAGGAGAGGACGATGGGGCCGATGGCGGCCAGGAAGGCCAGGGCGAGGGCTCCCACCGCACCTCCGAAGGTCCAGCGGACCTCCCCCCGGCCGACGCCCACGACGGTCCCGATGCTCGCGCAGAACGCCGTCGCCAGCAGGCCGGCACAGGCCAGGTACAGGCCGAACCACTGGGGAATCAACGCGATCCCGAACCCGGCGAAGAGCAGGGTGTCCTTCACCTCCACCGACGCGGCCCCGAGGGCCTCGAGGGTCTGGGTCTGGCCCAGGATCCAGCCCGCGGCTCCCGCCACGACCACCAGGCCCGGCATGGCCAGCCACGCCACCGCCGGCAACCAGACCCGAAGGCCGCTGCCGATCCCCATGGCCAGGGCTGTCACCGGAACGAATAGGGCCAGCAACAGCACCGCGTACATCAGCGGTCCGCCCATCTGCATCATCCGGATCATCTCGTCCATCGGGGGTCGGCCTCCGTCTCCACGCCGCGCGCCCGGCGCTGGGGCGCATGCTATCCCCCCGCGGGAACCGCGCTCAATGTGAACAAACTAGACATGAGCAATAACAAGACAAAATAACCAATGATTTTAAATAACTAGATACCAGTACATGAATCTATAGATAAATACTGTCTAGCCCTTTGTCTACCCTGTCCAGGATCCGTCGACCCCCGAGATCAGCCCAGGATTCCAAGCTCCTCGTAGAACTCTCGAGGCCGGAGCTCGGACTCCCCGATCCCCCTGCCCAGCAGCTGTCCTCGCAGGGTCTGACAGAGGTGGCAATCCCCCCGGTAGCCGCGGGGATCCGGCTCGAATCCGATCTCCGCCTGGGCGAACTCGAGCAAGCCACGCACCCCCTCCTCGACCAGGAGCGAGACCAGCGGCAGCTCGCCCCCGGGGATCCCCTCCCCTACCACCCGCCCGAGATCATCGATGCCTCCGAGGGCCAGGCCGGTGCAGTACCCGGCGATGTGATGGCCCGAGGGGTCGAAGTGCAGGTGACCGGTGTGGAGGAGGTGGGCGCGGCAGGGGCCGCGGCCCAGCTGCTCGACGGGTGAGCGAGGGACGAGGCGGCGCAGGCCGGATGGCGCGCGCCCGGCGAGGGTCATCGGAAAGGCGCTGAGCAGGGCCCAGCGGGCCGCCGCGAGGCCGGTTCGCTCCAGGTAGCGACCGAAGGACAGGGTGTCGCCACCGCCCATCTCCAGAAGCGAGTGGAGCAGCGATGGCGTCCAGGCCCAGGCGTTGCCCCGGCCCAGGACCTCTTCCGCGAGTTCGATCAGGTCGACGACCCTCGCCGGCGGGATGGTCTCCGCGTGGGGAGGCGTAGCGCTCACCAGCAGCCGGGGCGAGCCGGCGTCCCGGAGCTCCCGCAGCAGCGCAGCAGCCTCGGCGCGGTCGTCATACCAGGCGCCATTGGTCTCGATGAAGTCGATCTCCAGCCCCGCGGCGACGACCCGCTGCACCGCGTGCAGCAGCCGCCCGGGCTCGAGGAAGGCCTCCCCACCGGCCAGGTGGACGCCCGGAGGCGCCGCCAGGGCCGCCAGACCAAGGACGGCTCGGTCCAGGGTCCCGTCGTCCATCCACCCCTCCCAGCGGGGCGAGCAGGCGTACAGGCAGTGCCGGCAGGCGCAGGTGCAGCGGTAGGTCAGGATGATGCCCGCGAACTCGGGGGGGCGGACGCGAACGGTTCCCGAAACCGGGGTCATGTATTGCATATTGCTTGTTTCTACGGCCCTCGGAAACCGGGACCCTGAAACGGAGTCGAAAACCGGGGTCCAGAACTGGGGTCAAGAACTGGGGTCATGTATTGCATATTGCATGTTTCCCGCGGACCACGATCGTGGACCCATGGCCCGAACTAAACATGCAATATGCAATACATGACCCCCTCTTCGGCACGCCTGGAACCGGCGCCAGCGTGGTAGGTTTTGCCATTCGGGGTCCCCCACGATGGCGGACCCTGTACGGGACGAACAGAGGACCGCGACGTGACGCATCGACCACTCATCGCTGTCGTGACCGTGATGCTGGCGACCGCCCTCCCCTCCTGCGAACGAAACGAGTGCGACGACCGTCAGACAGGGCTGGAGAGGGACACGTGTCTGTACGAACAGATTCAGGCTCTGGGTGGGACCGACGTGGACGAGGTACGGGACATCGCGCAGACGATCGACGACAGCGTCGTGCGATCGGCCGCGGTCGACAGCTGGCTCAGGGAACACCGCGGGACCGTGGCCACCGACAAGGGGATCGGTCTGTGCGAGTTGCTGGAACCGGCTGCGTACGGGCGATGTCGACGATGGTTCTCTGCGGCTCACTTGCAACGCTAGCCTGCGATGGTTCGGGGCCTGCCGCCCGGCCCGTCGACGAGGGGGTCTCCGACGGGCACCCGGACACGTCGATCCACAGCGACGTGGACTGCGCCCGCTTCGTGGGCGTGGAGCCTTTCGAGGCGTACTGCGCCTATCTGTCGGCACTCGACCTGAGCAAACCCAAGGACGCCATCGCGGCGTGCCAGCGCGCGGGGGACTGGGAACTCCCCTGCCGGGGAGAGTGGGTCTCCGTCTGGGCTCGCGGGGATCGGAACCTGCGCACCGAGGACCTGTTGGAGGTGTGCGGCGAGAACGCCGATTGTGCCTTTGGTCTCATCGAAACCCGCCCCTCCGGGGACGTGCTCGCGGATATCGAGCGCTGTGGTCGGCACACGGGCGCGTTCTCCCACGACTGCGTCAAGCACATGCTCAACCTCTGGCTGAACGAGGGTCCAGACGCCGAGGAGAGCGCACGCGTGGCCAGCGCCAACACGGCGTACTCCCCCGAAGTGGGGAGGGCAATCGCCTACCTCGTGGCGTGTACGGGCACGGGGACTTGCGACGGTGCCCCCGAGGTTACGGCGCGCTGTCGGCGCGACTGCGAGGACTTCGAGCGGCGGCCCGGGGACTGCCAACGGGGCGCCGTCTCCGGGCCGTGGGCCACCGGTGGTGGTGCACCGGGGCAGCCGGCGCCAGCAGCACCGTAGTACGCCGTCATCGCTTCACGGGACGGCTCTGGCAAACGCGGTTCCCTCCCCGATCAGGTAGCGGGCGTCCACGGCCATGTCGGTGATCGTGTCCACCTCGCCGCCGACCCAGCGCACGGTGACCTCGTCGATGGTCTCGTTGTCGCCGAGCCCGAAGTGGATCACGTGGGAGGACTGGGTGTTGGAGTGCCCCTCCCCTCCCTTGACGTAGCGCTGCTGGGTCACGCCGCCGGCGGTGACCGTGACCTTGGCGCCGATGGCGTCGCGGTTGCTCGTCGAACCCTCCAGGTCGAGCTCGATCCAGTGGTTGTCCTGGCCCACCCGGTTGACGAAGAGGTGGACCCAGGGGGCGTCCTCGCGGTCGGCCACCAGCAGGTCCAGATCCCCGTCCTGGTCCACGTCGGACCAGGTGACGCTCACCGAGTTGTGGACCGCGGTCCCCGTCTCGTAGGTGACGTCCGTGAAGCCGTCCTCGCCGTCGTTGCGGTAGAGACGCGAGTAGTGGCCCGTGTAGAGGGACGCGATGGCGATGTCCACGTCCATGTCGTTGTCGAAGTCGGCGAACTGGGCGTTGACGTCCCCCTCGTCGTAGATGAATCCGTAGTCGTACAGCAGGTTGTCGAAGGTGTAGTCCGGCGGCCCGCTGTTGACCACGAACATGCTCGGGTCGCTCCAGGGCTGGACCCGGGGGTGGGCCAGGTTGGCGAAGAAGGCGTCCATGTCACCGTCGTTGTCCACGTCGCCGAAGTCGCCGCCGTAGGTGTGGCCCCCGGGCCACTGGGCGTAGGGCCCCTCGATGTCGTCGTGGGCCACCCCGCACTGCAGCGCCTGGTCGACGAAGGTCCCGTCGCCCTGGTTGGTCCACAGCTGGTTGTCGTACAGGTGGTAGTTGCCCACGAAGATGTCGGGCCAGGAGTCGTCGTTGTAGTCGTTCCACATCACGCCGTAGCAGGACCAGGGGGTGGGTAGGGTCAGGCCGGCCTCTTCGCGGCCGTCGGTGAAGGTGCCGTCCCCGTTGCCGTAGAAGAAGCGGTCCTGGACCGCGGGATCGTTGGGGTACTGTTCGAGCCAGTTGCCGTAGTACAGGTCCAGGTTGCCGTCCCCGTTCGCGTCTCCGAAACCGGCGGCGGTACTGGGGTCGACCGCCCCCACGCCCGAGGCCTCGAGGGTGGTGAAGACCCCGCTGCCGTCGTTGAGCCAGATCCGATTGCCGAAGTCCTCGTCCACGGTGCCGTCGCAGTCGTTGTCCATGCCGTCCCGGACCTCGTCGGCCCCGGGGTAGAGCTCGGCGCGGGTGTCGTCGCAGTCGCCGGCGACCACGGAGAAGCCGTCCCCGTCCTCGTCCGCCACCGACATGCCGTCGTCGACCACGCCGTCGCAGTCGTCGTCCACACCGTTGTTCCAGTCGTCGCTGTGGTTGGGGTAGATCGCGCCGTCGGTGTCGTCGCAATCCCCGCCGGCGATGGTCGCGCCGTCCCCGTCCTGGTCGCTCTCGTCGGTGCCGTCGTCGGCGACGCCATCGCAGTCGTCGTCCCGGTAGTTGCCGAGGATCTCTTCGGCCCCGGGGTTGACCTCGGGGACGTGGTCGTTGCAGTCGCCGTCGGCCACGGTGAAGCCGTCCCCGTCGAGATCCGAGGCGTCCATACCGTCGTCGGTCGTCCCGTCGCAGTTGTCGTCGATGCCGTTGCTGGCCTCCTCGTCCTGGGAGGGGCCGATGTCGGCGTCAGCGTCGTTGCAGTCCCCCTCTTCCTTGGTCCAGTTGTCCCCGTCGTCGTCCCCGCCGATGTAGCTGGCCGCGAAGGCGTCCCGGTCCCCGTCGTTGTCCACGTCCGCGAACACCACCATCGAGAACTCGGCCATGTTCTCGGGGAACATCTCGAAACCCGGCTCCTGGAAGCCGCCCTCACCGTCGCCCAGATAGGCCAGCGGGCCCCCGGAGTGCACGATCACGTCGTCCAGCTGATCCCCGTTGAGGTCCGCCACCGCCACCCGGCTCGAGGACACCTCGTGGAAGGGCTGGTCCTCGTCCTTGCCGAACCAGTGGTCCCCCTCCTCCCAGGCGCAGAAGTAGTTGCCCTTCAGCTGCATCCGGAAGTTGCCCTCGCTGCCGTAGCCCATCTCCTCCCCCGGGACGAGCATCAGGGCCTTGGAATAGGAATCGTCGGGCACGCTCTCCAGGGCGACGAGGGGGCAGTCGGCACCGTCGCACTGCTGCTCGGCCACCAGCGCGTAGTGCTGGGTCGGCATCAGGAAGATCTCCTGGTCCGTGACGTCGTACTCCAGCCAGTCGTCGGCGCTCGGGTCGTCGATCTCGTCTTCGATGGGTTCGATCAGATCACCGTCCTCGTGGCCATCCACGTCCGGGTAGCTCCGGCCCCAGGTGTCGACCAGGCGCAGGCGGATGTCGCCCGACGCCCCCGAGAACGCGGCCCGGACGTGGGTCACCTGGAAGGGGTGCCGGGGGATGATCTTCTGGGACGAGAACGTGCCTGCGGGCATGGTGTTGTACACCCCCAGGTAGCTGCTCTCGAGGTCGTCGAGCAGGGCCTCTTCCAGGCCGGCGTCCCAGGCCTGATCGCCGCAGTACTGGGCGAAGGGTCCCTCCTGGACATCGTCCGTGGTGTCGTCGTCGCCCGGGGGATGCGGCTCGTCGGTCGGACACCCCAGCAGCCATATCAGCGCCGCCGCCAGCCCTACGAAACGCCCCCAGTCCACGCCCATGCCACCTCTCCCTTCCGGTCCTCCCCCGATGCCAGCCTACCGCATTGTGCTAGATCGGAAGGCGCCTTCGTGGTCGGGGGTCACGGGGGGACCGGGGGACAGGGAGGAACCGATGGAGCGAGGGGGCATGCGCCGAGCCCTGGTCCCCGCGGGGGCCTGCGGTCTGCTGGGCATCGCTGCCCTGTGGCTCTACGGCGACGTCTTCGCCCACGGCGGCCCCTTCGACCGCGACGAGCTGGTCTGGCTGCGGGGGGACAGCCTCGGCAGCCCCTGGCGGCACACCCAGCGTTGGCTGATCCGGGATGTGGGGGTACCCCTCTTCGGCCCGAGCCGGACTGGATTCCAGGCGATGGCACTGGGTGCCCATGTCCTGGGCGCCGCCCTCGTGGGAGTCCTGGTGCTGGGGCTTCGTCGTGCCGGCGGGATCGGCCGCGACCTGGGCCCGCGGGCGGCCGCCGTCGCGGCGCTGTCCGCCGCGGTGGTGTTCCTGGCCTACGACAGCGGGGCACCCCGCTGGATGGCCGCGCTGTCCTACGAGCTGGTGGTGATCACCACGCTGACGGCACTGATCTGTGCGCTGCGCCACCGGGAGACCGGCCATCCGGGCTGGTGGGCCGCTGTGGTGGCGGCCTGCGGGCTGGGACTGGTGACCCACGTGTACGGAGCCGGCACGCCGTTCCTGGTCGCCCTGGTGGACTGGTTGACGAGCGGGCGGGACAGGCGTTCCGGACGTCGCGGGTGGCTCGCGATCCGCTACGCGCTTCTCCTCGCGCCCCTGGCGGTCTTCCTGGCGGTCTATCGGGCCGACCTGGTGGGCCAGGGCAGGGCCGCCGACGCCGGTGCGGGGCTCGGGGCTACCCTCGCCCTGGCCGTCGAACACCTGGCGTTGACCCTCCTGCGGCTCTGGGGTGGCAGGCCCGACCTGTTCCGCCTGGACCTGGCCTGGGGCAGCGGGGTGGCTCTGGCCACGGGGGCGCTGGCAGGCCTCGCCGTCCTGGGTGTGCGCTCCATGGGGCGGGGCCGGGGCACGGCGAGCATCCCGGCGCTGCTGTCCGTCTTCGTCCTGGCCTTCGGCATCGTGGCCTTCGTACCGACGCTGGCCGCACCCGGGACCCTCGCCGTGGGCTGGCGCTTCGCCTTCGGCGGTGCCGGGCTGGCCGTGGGTCTGGGGGCCAGCTGGCTCGTGCTGGCCGGAGCCCTGGCCCGGAGGGCGGAGCCGGGGGCGCCCCTGGGGATCGCCCTGGCGTTCGTCCCTGCCCTGCTCGCGGCCCTGCTGCTGCTGGCCTCCCCCCAGGGTGCCGCCGCCGGCCGATCCTGGTCCCGGATCGTCCGGGGAGACGCCCACCTGTTCGACCAGTCCCTGTGGCGCCCGGACGCCTTCTGCGGTCGCTCCCTCACGAGCCCACCGGACAGCGAGCTACACGAAGCGGTGGACACCGCCCCCGATCTGACCTGCGCCGATCTGCGCAGCCGGCCCATGCCCGGAATCGACCTCTCCAGCCGTACCCTGGCCACCTCCGACCTGACCGGCGCCGTGCTCACCGGCGCCGACCTCGGCGGCGCCGACCTCCAGCGCAGCAGCCTGCTCTGGGCCCGCCTCGACGGTGCGGATCTGCGGGACGCCGACCTCCGCGATGCCTCCCTCGACGGCGCCGATCTGGCCGACGCCGACCTCAGGGGAGCCCTACTCTCGGGCGCCTCCCTCCGGGGCGCGGAGCTCCGGCGCGCCGATCTGAGGGGTCTGGACCTCTCCGGCGCCGATCTCACCGAGGCGGACCTGCTGGAGGCACGACTGGAGGGGGCGGTGCTTCCGCTCTAGGGGCCAGGGAGGGCGCCGTGGACGGTGCCGCGACTGCCGGGGGCCGTGGACAGCCCGTGGACGTCCGCTTCGCCACCGCCCACCGCGCCTACGACGACTGGATATGTAGTGAGATGAGGAAGAGTCGACCCAAGACCGGCAACACGACCTCCCCTCCCACGAGCGAGCCGCCAAAGGCGG
>CAZITQ010000267.1:0-11751 GCA_964542165.1 uncultured Rickettsiales bacterium | reverse complement strand
ACGTCCGGGTATGGGCGTTATGTTAAATACCCAGGGGGAGCCCCGTGACGGGCGAGAGAGTATCGAATCTGCTGGCGGGGCTCGGATCTGCCCAAAAGGCTCGGGGGGCCGGCGCAAAATCGCTTTACAGCGGGCCGAGCGGCGTGAGAAAATGTCCCAGCGATCGCTCAGGGAACATAGCTGAGGCACGTCCGGGCCCACCGGACTGTGCTGACGATGGAGGAGATCGTTCCTGAGCGACTGCCGAGAACAGGCCACCGCCTGCTCGAAGAAGCCCGGAGACAGCACGGTGCGAAGCCCTGAGAACTCATCTGCCTTCGTTGCAGTTCCCCTGGCCCTGCTGGGGCTTTCGCTGGGCGCCGCCTCAACGGCCGCCCAGGCGGCCACCTGCGTCGAGGAGTATTGCTACGACTCGGTGGGGCGGCTGCAGGTGGCCCTGCTCTGCGGCACCGAGTACCGGTACACCTACGATGCGGCCGGCAACCGCACCAGTCGCACGGTTTCGGCGGGCACCTCGCCCCTGGTCTGCGACGCCGATAGCGATGGCCTTCCTGACACCGTGGAGACCGACACCGGGAACTTCGGCTCGGCGGCCGACACAGGAACCGACCCCTTCCTGGCCGACACGGATGACGATGGGCTCGTCGACGGAGTAGAGACCCACACCGCGAGCTTCGCCTCGGCGAGCGATACCGGAAGCGACCCGCACGTGGCCGACACCGATGGCGACGGCGTGGACGACGGCGAGGAACTCGACGACGGCACGGATCCGCTGGAGCCCGACACCGACGGGGACGGCCTCGAGGACGGCGAGGAGAAGGACATCGGCTCGGACCCCAACGAGGCCGACACCGACGGGGACGGCTACTCCGACTTCGACGAGGTCACCGAGGGCTCGGATCCCACGGATGAGGACGACCTGATCTACGAGGGCGGCTGGCCCTACAACCCGGACAAGGACGACTGGGACGCCCCCTCGCTGGAGGACGGCGTG
Source organism: uncultured Rickettsiales bacterium (assembly GCA_964542165.1). Taxonomy (GTDB): domain Bacteria; phylum Myxococcota_A; class UBA796; order UBA9615; family CAYRNR01; genus CAYTBN01. Next base: position 10,757 of record CAZITQ010000267.1, on the reverse strand, counting down.
GCCGCCATCGGCGAGCCCATCGCGCAGATCCAGCTGATGGACCAGCACGGGGACGACTTCGATCTGTACGACCTCGCGGGCCTCGGCAAGCCCATCGTGCTGGACATCTCCGCGGAATGGTGCCCCCCCTGCCAGGCCCTGTCGAGCTGGCTCGCGGGTGGCCCGGACCAGGCCGGATTCGAGACCTACTACCCCAACGTCAGGGCGATGGTGGACAACGGCGACATGTTCTGGGTCACGGTGATGGGCCAGGACAACAACGGCAATCCCCCGGACATCTCGGTCCTCGAGAGCTGGGAGGAGTCCTACCCCCACGACCTGATCCCGCTGCTCGCCGACACCGGCGACGTCTACGAGAAGTACCTGGTCTACGGCTGGCCCACCGTGTACTTCATCGACGCCGACATGATCATCCAGGAGATGCCCGACGGCACGGACATGGGCCACTGGGACGGCCTGCAGGCGGCGAACGACTACGTGCCCGAGTAGGCGTCAGGCCTCAGGCGTCAGGCGTCGGGCGAGAACCATCGCACCGCCTCTTTGACCCCCTCCGCCGGTGGCCGTACCATCACGGCGGCCCAGGGGGTTCCATTGTTCATCACTCGCGCCGGCCCGATTCCGTACCTCGCCCTGTCCACACTGGTCGCGCTCGCCCTCCCCTCCCCTGCCCGCGGCGCCGAGACCGTCGAGAAGCCCCTGATGTTCTCCGACTTCTCCCGCAGCGAGGGTGTGCCCTTCCGGCCGCGGGTGGAGTGGCAGTGGTCGTCGAGCTCGGTGGGACGCGAGGACGTGATGATGACCCCGGTGGTCGGGGACGTGGACGGCGACGGGATGCCGGAGGTCGTGTTCGTGGGCTACCGGGGCCGGGGCCCGTCCGACGGCGCCCTGACCATCGTGTCCGGGGACAGCGGACGTGAGGAGGGAGCCTGGAAGGCCATCGACGGACACCCCATCGCCTCGTGGGCGGGGGTGGCCCTGGGTGACCTGGACGGGGACGGGATCGCCGAGATCGTCACCGTGACCGCCGACGATCGGATCGTGGCCGTGCACGCGGATGGCTCCACGGTCTGGGTCAGCGATCGGCACCCCGGCGAGGCCCACCCCTCGGGGGCGCCGGTCATCGCCGATCTGGACGCCGACGGCACGGCGGAGGTGGTCGTCGGCCGGCTGATCCTGGGCCACGACGGTCGCAAGGAGGCGTTGGGATCGGAAGGCAGCGCCCAGGGGGTGTCGGTCTGCGTGGACCTGGACGGGGACGGCCTGCAGGAGGTGGTCGTCGGCAACGCGGCCTATCGAGCCGACGGGTCGCTGCTGTGGAGCAACGGGCTGCCCGACGGCATGCCGGCCGTCGCCGACTTCGACGGGGACGGTTTCGGCGAGGTGGCGTCGGTATCTGCGGGCTCCCTGTACCTGATGGACACCGACGGGACCAAGCTCTGGGGTCCCAAGAAGATCCCGGGCGGTCGGGGCGGACCGCCCACGGTCGCCGACTTCGACGGGGACGGGAAACCGGAGGTCGCCTCCGCCGGCCGCAAGGGCTACGTGGTGTTCGACACCGATGGCAGCCAGCTGTGGAAGCGGCGCACCATCGACGCCTCCTCCGGCGTGACCGGATCGTCGGTGTACGACTTCGAGGGCGACGGCGCCTGGGAGGTGGTCTACGCCGACGAGGAGGATTTCTACGTCTACCAGGGGGTCGACGGCGAGGTGCTGATGCGACAGCGCGAGCACGCCTCGTGGACCCTGTTCGAGTACCCGGTGATCGCCGACGTGGACGGGGACGGCGAGGCCGAGATCGTCCTGGCCAGCAACGACACGGTCAAGCGCGGCTGGCACGGCATCACCGTGCTGGGCAACGAGGGCGGAAACTGGGCGCCCACCACCCCCGTGTGGAACCAGCACGCGTACCACATCACCAACGTGGACGACGGACTGGGCATCCCCTCGCGCCCCCAGATGAACTGGCACCTGGGCCACAACTCCTTCCGGGCGGGCGGCCTGCGTCAGCCCCCCGGGGAGGCCTTCGAGCTGGCGGTGACGCTGCCCACCGAGTGCGTGGGCGGGCGTCCCTGCGAGGTGGTCGCCCACCCGACCCTGCCCGCCGGGGAGGAGAGCCAGGCCCGGCTGGAGGCGCTGCTCGCCGACCCGGAGACCCGCCTGTGGATCGACGATGGCGAGTCACGAACCCCCATGGAGCGGCGCGCGGACGGCAGCTTCGCCGGCGCCTTCGAGACCGAGCCGGGGGAGCAGCGCTCGGTGGGGGTGGTCATCGAGCTGCCCGACGGTCGCACCTTCCGCACCGATCCGCACACGGTCGAGGTCCCCGACCCCCCCGAGCTGGTCCTCCCGGACGAGATCGTGTTCGCCCCGGTTCGCGCCGGAACGCCGACCCTGTCGCCAGACCACTGCACGGCGGTGGACCTGAGCCGTTCGCGCAACGTCGAGGGACGTGCGTTCCGCGTCGAGGTGGTGGCCGGAGGCGGCTGTGAGGCCGAGCCCCGGCACCGCGTCGTCGACCCCGACGGCGACCGTGCGGTCTCGTTGCCCCTGCAGGGGTTCGAGTTGCCCCCCTCCCTCGAGCTCTGCCTCCAGGTGCCCGCCTGTGCCGGCGAGGAGGCGCCCGAAGGCACGGTCCTGCGGATCACCCCCGCGATCCCCGAGTACGCCGACCTGGCCGCCGAGGCGCCCCTGCGCTGGACGGTGGAGCGGCGCAACTGGCTGGTGTGCAATCTGTGGTGGATCCTGCTGATCTGCGGCGCGCTGTTCCTGCTGTGGTTGATCTACGGCTTCATCCGTCCGGCCCGCTTCCCCCGGGACGCGACGATCCAGGTGGCCGGTTCCGAGCGCGGACTGCGCCGGGCGGCCGAGGAGCCGCTGGTGGAGCAGCGAGGCTCGTCCCCGGGCTTCTACCGGGACGCCCGTCTGGGGATCCACGGGGACGGGAGCGTGAACGGCCGCGTCCGGGGCGCGATGGTGAAGATTCGCATCCGTCGCGACAACGTGCTGCGGGTCGAGGGCGGATCCCTCGAGGTCCTGGACCGCCGCAAACGCCGCTGGGTCACCCCCGACGACGTGGGGACCGGCCACGAGCTCCTGCCGGGGACCACCTGCCGCGCCGGCGACGTCTACTTCAAGCTCCAGTTCTGACCCGCTGTCTCCGCGTCAACCTGCCACGGAGGCCTCGATGGTGAACTCCGGCGGGTGGGCGATGGTCTTCTTGACCGCGCACTGGTCCGCGGCCCGGACCACCGCAGCCCGGTAGCGTTCGGGGAACGTGGGCGGCAGCTCGATCCGGAGTCCGATCTGGGTGAGGGGCCCCTTGTTCTTGGCCCACTCCATCGTCTGCACGATGCGGATCCCTTCGGTGGGGATGTTCCGCTTGTCACAGAAGGCCTGCACGTACACGCCCGCGCAGGTCCCGATGGACGCCAGGAACAGGGTGTAGGGCTCCGGCGCCGCACCGCCCCCGCCGTTCTTGACCGACTGGTCGGTGTGGATGACCTGGTCGCGTACCGTGGCGTCGACCCGCTTGCCGCCGGGGAGCTCGATCGTCATTTCCAGGGGCATGGTCCACCTCACTTCCTGTGAGTTCCCGCCCGGGGGATCGTCACGCTGTTCCCCGAGCGCAAATTTTGATATGTCAAACTGATAGCCATGTTCCCGGATCCGTCAAGGTGGAGCGGGAGGGAGCGAGATGTCCTCGCCCACGGTCGAAGATTACCTGAAGCACATCCTGCTGGCCCAGCACCGGCGCCCGGGCGATCCGGTGGGTATGGGACAGATCGCCACCATGCTGGAGGTCACGCCGGGCACGGTCACGACCATGGTCAAGGGCATGGCCAGGCGGGGGCTGCTGGCCTACCAGCCCTACGCCGGAGCGCAGCTCACCGACGACGGCCGCCGGATCGCCACCCGGGTACTCCGCCGGCACCGGCTCCTGGAGCTCTATCTGGTCCAGGTCCTCGGTCTCGACTGGAGCGAGGTCCACGACGAGGCGGAGCGCCTGGAGCACGCGGCCTCGGACAAGGTCGTGGAGCGAATGGCCGAGATGCTGGGGCACCCGGACCGGGATCCCCACGGGGATCCGATCCCACCCCCCGACGGAGATCTTCCCCCCCCCGTGGCGACCACGCTGGCCTCCTGCCCCGTCGAGGTGGCCGTCCACCTGGTCCGCGTGCTCGATCAGACCCCCGACGCCCTGAGGCTGGCCGCCTCGCGCGGCCTGGTCCCCGGCGTATCCGTCCGCGTGCTCGAACGGGACGCGGCACGGGGCCGGACCCAGGTGTCCGTGGACGGCAGCTCCCCCCTGGAGCTGAGCCGCGAAGAGGCTCGACAGCTGGTGGTCCGCGTCGACTGATCCAGCCCCTCCAGAATCGCGTTGTGGAGCACTCGCGCCTCGGTTTGGAGTATCCTCGTGCGCACCCCTCCCGCACGAACAGGAGGTCCGGATGGGTGGTCAAGAGCGCTCGCTGCAGGTCCTGTCGACGGCGTTGAAGATGGAGGAGAAGGGTCGCAGCGACTATCAGCGGGCCGCGGCCGAGAGCCGCAACGAGCTCGCGCGGCGCATCTTCCAGACCCTGGCCGACGAGGAGGACGCCCACGTCGACCATCTGCGGCGCCTGTGGACGGAGCTGGAGGGGGGCGCCACCTGGACCGACGACAACCCGTCCCTTCGGGATGCGGTGGACGAGGGGCTGCTCCAGGCCACCACCGAGGACATCCGCTCCTTCTTCTCCCTGGTGGCCCACCACCACGCCGCGACCTTCGAGCCGGACGGGGACGACGTGCGTGCCCTGGAGCTGAGCATCCAGTTCGAGGATCGGGCGGTGAGCTTCTACCAGAACCAGCTGGACCTGGCCGAGGATCCCCTGGAGCGCCGCTTCCTCAAGGTGATGATCGACGAGGAACGGGAACACCACGCAGCGCTCGTCGAGCTGCGGGGCTTCCTCGCGGACGCCGGAAGCTGGAGTTCCGCCGGGAGCGACCCGGAGTAGCGCCGGACCGCCACTCAGGCGGTCGGTCTGCCGTGGACCCGCGACAGCTCGTGTAGCTCGGAGCGCAGCTCCCGGAGTCGGTCCACGCACGTGCTGAGGAAGTTGCGCGGGAACCTCGCCTCTTCGTCCCGAAACGCCCGGCCCAGCGCCTCCCAGTCGGCGTCGGACAGCACCTCCCGGGCCAGGGGAAAGAACACGTTGTCCTCCCGGTGGGCGTGCCGCGTCAGCAGGTCCGCGTAGCCCTCGAGCTGGTTGGCCAGGATCGCGGCCCCGTCGTGCTCGCCTGCCAGGTACGCCCGCGCGGCCGACTCGATGGCGGCGGTGCGCGCGTGGCCCTCTCGATGCTGCCGGGCCAGCACCTCGAGGTGCTCGGCGAGGATCTCGCCCCTGGACTCGGCGAGCAGGGGGAACAGCCTCCCCTCCTCCTTGACGTGGTGGAAGTCCTCGACGAACTCGCGGGAGAGCCGCATCAGCCCGTCGATGTGGCTGCCGGGCAATACGTCACCCCGGCGCAGGCAGCGGGCGGCCGCCTGGAGGGTCTCCACGTACCGGCGCACCACTTCGTGCTCCACGGTGAGCACGTCGACCGGGTTCACACCCACCACGTTTCCATCCAGCTATCCCGCTCCCTTTCCGCTGCGCTACGCACTCCTGGCGGATCTGTCAATCGCTGGGCGAGCGGAAAGGCGCTTGCTTGTTAGGTTTTCCTAATTATTGTAGGACAAACAAATTCCATCGCGTCCGGGACGGGCGCAGGAGGTTCGATCGATGAGTCACACGCTGCCGGATCTCGGCTATGCCTACGATGCCCTGGAGCCCCACATCGACGCGCGGACGATGGAGATCCATCACAAGCGCCACCACGCCGTGTACGTGGCCAACCTCAACGCGGCCCTGGACAAAGAGCCGGGGCTGTTCGACGTGCCGCTGGACGACCTGCTGTCCCACCTGGCCAGCGTCCCCGAATCCATCCGGGCGGCCGTGCGCAACCACGGGGGCGGCCACGCCAATCACAGCCTGTTCTGGACGCTGCTGAGCAAGGACGGCGGTGGCGAGCCCACCGGTTCGCTGGCCCAGGCCATCGACCGGAGCTTCGGCTCCTTCGAACAGTTCAAGACCACCTTCGCCCAGGCGGCGGCCACGCGCTTCGGATCCGGGTGGGCCTGGCTGTCGCGCAACCGCTGGGGCAAGCTCCAGGTTCACTCCACCGCCAACCAGGACAGCCCCCTCGTGGACGGGTTCAGTCCGATCCTGGGCCTGGACGTTTGGGAGCACGCCTACTACCTCAAGTACCAGAACAAGCGGCCGGACTACGTCTCGGCGTGGTGGAACGTGGTGGACTGGGACCGGGCCGAGGAGCTGTACCAGACCTCCGGCGGCAAGTAGCTCCCTGGCCGCCGGGCACCTAGCCCGTGGGGAGCCGGAGGTGGAACGCCGCGCCGCCGCCGGGGCGATCCTCGACCCAGACCGAGCCGCCATGGGCCTCGATCACGGCCCGGACCAGCGAGAGCCCGAGGCCGGTTCCGCGCTTCCCACCCCGGGTGGTGTAGAAGCGATCGAAGACCCGCCCCCGTTCTTCCTCCGGGATGCCCGGGCCATCGTCGGCCACCGACAACCGGATCCATGGATCCTCCCGCCGACCGGCGACCCAGACGTTGCCGTCGGCGGCGAAACTCGCGGCATTGTCCAGCAGGTTGCGCAGCGCGGCCTCGATCCCGTGGGGTACGGCGACGACTCGCAGCCCGGGCTCCAGATCGAGGTGGAAGTCGACCCCGTCGACGCCGCCGCCGTGGGCTTCGACGAGCCCTCGGGCCAGGTCGTCGAGGGACAGCTCGCCCCGCTCCTCGTCCTCCAGCCCGGCCTCGGCCCGAGCCAGGGCCAGGAACTGGTCGAGTAGACGCTCCAGGCGACGGCTGGAGTCGTCGAGCACCCGTGCCAGCCGCGCCGCCCGGTCGGGATCGGACGGTCCCGACTCCAGGCTCTCGGCCACCGCCCGGATGGACGCCACCGGGTTCTTGAACTCGTGGGCCAGGTCCGCCACGAAGGCCTCGTTGGCTTTCGAGCGCTGCTCCAGGCGCTTCATCAGGACGTTGAACGCGGTCGCCAGGTCACCGAACTCGTCCCCGCGCTGGAGCCGCAGCCGGGCACCGGGGGCGGCTTCCCGGGCGCGGATCAGCAGCTGCGCCCGCAGGTCCTCCAGCGGACGGACCAGGCGCCAGCCGAGCCACAGGGCCAGCCCCAGGGCCAGGGGCAACACGAACAGGGTCAGGCGCGCGAGGACGTAGCGCTCCTCGTAGAGGCTCCGGATGCTCCGCGGCGCGCTGTCCTGGACGTAGACCAGGCCGGCGCCCCGGACCTCCACCGTCCGCACGGCGTGGCAGACCAGCTTCTCCGCGCCATCGGTGGTCCGGCAGTCGCTGGAAACGCCCACCTCCAGGGCCTCGGCCACCTCGGGGCGCTCCGCCAGGGGACCCAGGTTGCGGTCCACGGTCTCCATGTCCTGGAACAGGGCCAGGTCCACGCGCCCGGCGCGGATCCCCTCCTGGTAGTCCACGTCCAGCAGGACCTCACCCCCCTCGTCCAGCAACCGGATTCGCGCCCGGTGGTCCCGGGCGATGGCGGTCAGCGCTGCCTCCCAGCGCTCCTGGGGCTGCCCCTCCACGGCAAACTCGGACCGCTCCGCCGCCTCGCGCACGCTGTGGACCAGGTCGTCGCTGCTCCCCACACCCAGCACGCGGGTGAGGGCCACGAAGACCAGGGGCGACAGGGCCACGAGCACCACCACCACGATGGCCCGCAGCCGCAGCGATCGGGGATGGGGGAGCAGCCGAATCACGGGGCGCGTTCCGCCCAGCGGTAGCCGGCCCCCACCACCGTCTCGATGCGGTCGAAGGCCGGATCCACGGCGCAGAACTTCTTTCGAAGGCGACGGATCCAGGTGTCGATGATCCGATCGACCACCACCGAGTCCGACCCCCGGACCCGGTCGAGCAGCTGATCCCGGGAGAAGACCACGCCGGGCCGGCTCGCCAGCGCCTCCAGCAGCCGGAACTCGCTCACGGTCACCTCGAGGGGCCGGTCGCGCCAGCGAACGTCGAGCCGCTGGGGACGGAGGACGAGCTGCCCTACCTGGCGCACCTCGTCGGTCGCCGCGTCCCCCCGCCGCAGGGCCTCCCGCCGCAGCAACGCCGCCACGCGCGCCAGCAGGACGCGGGTGCTGAAGGGCTTGGTGACGTAGTCATCGGCGCCCAGGTCCAGGCCGATGGCCTCGTCCACCTCGTGGTCCCGGGAGGTGAGCAGGATCAGGGGTACGTCGTTGCCCGCCTCGCGCAGCTGCCGACACAGGGTGAAGCCGTCCATCCCGGGCATGTTCACGTCGCTGACGACCAGGTCGGGCTGCCCCTCGTCCACCGCTTTCCTGCCGGCAACGCCGTCCACGGCGGTCCGCACCTCGTAGCCCTGGTCCTCGAAGGACAGGGAGAGCACGTCCAGCAGGGTCTCGTCGTCGTCCACGATCAGGATGCTCGGCATCTCACCCCCGACACGGCACAGGACCTTCGTCTTCCCGCCACCATGCCCAGGAAGCCCGGCGGCGGCAAGTGCCCGGCCGTCACGGCGGGTCGCCGGGGGGCGTCAGGCGTCAGGCGTCAGGCGTCAGGAAGAAGCGGTCAGCGGTCAGCCAGAGCGCTCCTGGGATCTGCTGGCTGATGCCTGATGCCTGACGCCTCCATTCCCGGAATCGGTGATCTCGGGACCGATGCGAGGTAACCTTGGCACGCCCACGCCCCCGCCCCGCGCGGGTGGGCGGCCGTCGGGCGATGGGAGCGAGCCCATGCGCACGGCCCGATGGCTCTTCTTCTCGGTCCTCCTCTGCGTCCTGGGGTGCCCGCCGGGGGGCGACGCGCCCCTGGTGGGTCAGCCGGTGCAGCCCGAGCTCTCCCTGGAGGTGACCTCGCCGGTGTACGGGGAGTTCGTGGGCTGGGGCCCGGCCATCGTCGAGGGCCGCGTGCATCCGCCCCAGACCCAGCTGTGGGTCGAGGACGTGCAGGTCCATCCCGAGTCCGACGGGAGCTTCCTGGCCAAGGTGCCGATGGACCACGGCTACCGGATCGTGGACGTTCTCGCCGTGTTCGACGACCAGGAGGACAGCGAACGCATCCCCATCTTCGCCGGCAACGACCCCGCGGACACCTGGACCGAAGGGCTCACCGGCCGGCTGCTCCCCGAGGGCCTCGAGGAGCTCGGCACCACCCTGGGCGCCGTGATCGACGCGGCGGCCTGGGCCGATCTGATCGCCGCCAGCCTGCCGATCTACGAGTCGGACCTGATCTCGATGGTCCCGGTGGGCGTGACCCACTCGCCGACCGATGTCGCTCTGGCCCCCGCAGAGACCGCCATCGATGCCACCCTCTCGCTCAACGACGTGACCGTCGAGTACGAGTTGTGGGTGACCCTGCTCGACTTCGAGTGGACCGTACCCATGTCCGTGGGCTTCGGCCAGGTGACCGTGCACGTGCTCGCCACACCGGCCATGGACGAGGACGGCATCGTCTCCATCGCCCTGTCCGGAGCGACCATCGCCCTGGACGAGGCCGACGTGGAGGTGGGCACCCTGGAGGGGTGGATTCTCGAGTGGGTCACCGACACGGTGAGCGACTGGGTCGTCGAGCCCCTGGGACAGCTGCTGCTGGAGTGGGTCCTCGCCGAGTACGGGTACTTCGAACTGGGCGGACCGTTTGCCTTCGAGACCGACCTGATGGGCTTCGAGATCGGTCTGGCGCTGGCGGACCTGTTCGCCGATCTGGACGGTGTCGCCCTGGGCGCGGGCATCGGACTGGGCGAGCCCGCGCCCGAGGGCATGCCCGACATGCCGGTCCCCGACGCGGCCGACGCCCCGGACGCCCAGCTGGCCCTGGCGCTCCACGAGGGCATGCTGGACCTGATGCTCTCGGACACGGTCCTCGATCTGCTGGATCAGGAGCTGGATCTGAGCGGTTCGCTCGGGGAGTTGATCGGCGCAGCCATCACCAACCTCCCGGGTGGCGAGGACATCCCCCCGGGGGACGGCTGGTGCTTCTCCATCTGGCCGGGCACGGCCCACGTGGTCCGGCTCCAGGAGGGCACCGAACCCCTGGCCGTGATGTACCTCCCCGACCTGAAGATGGACGTCCAGCGGATGGTCGACGGGGAGTGCGAGAACTGGCTGTTCGCCTCCCTGGCGGTGGAGGCCGGGATCCAGGTCGAGGACGGCACGAAGCTGAGCTTCGATCTCACGGTCACCGACGGCGCGGTCATCGCCTACAAGGCCGACCCGGAGAACTGGACCGAGGACGAGGTGATCGCCGGGCTGGCCGACTTCCTGGAGAACATCCTCTCCCTGGTCGGCGGGATGATCGAATTCGACCTGGCCGACCTCCTCGGTGGACAGGGCGGGGAGTACGGCGACCTGCTGGCTAACCTCTCCCCGGCCATCGTCGACTCCACGCCGATGACCGACGACGAAGGAGAGCCCATCGAGGGGCTGTACACGATCTCGTTGAACCTCTTCGACGAGGGAGCCGCGGAGTAGTTCGATGGCATGGCGCTACCCGATCCTGCTGCTGATCCCGGCGCTGGTACTGGCCCTGGCGGCCAGCGGCTGCGTCTACCCCGAACCGCTGGACGACGACGACAACGGGGACGACGACACCGGAGACGACGACACCGGCGACGACGACACCGGAGACGACGACACCGGAGACGACGACGTGGACCTGGATATCG
>CAZITQ010000266.1:271-11763 GCA_964542165.1 uncultured Rickettsiales bacterium | reverse complement strand
GACCGAGTCCGAGACCGAGTCCGAGTCCGAGACCGAGACCGAGACCGAGACCGAGACCGAGACCGAGATCGAGATCGTCGAGATCCGGGCCCAGCGACCCAAGCAGGGGGCCACCGAGGAGGTGGTGGAGCGGGACGAGATCGAGACCTTCCCCCACCGGGACGCCGAGGATCTGCTGCGGCTCTCGCCGGGCCTCCACCTGTCGGCCCACGGGGGCCGGGGGAAGGCCTACCAGATCTTCGTTCGCGGCTTCGATGCCGTGCACGGCTCGGACGTGGCCGCCTCCCTGGAGGGGATCCCGCTCAACGAGGCCTCCCACATCCACGGCCAGGGCTACCTGGACCTGCACTTCCTCCCGCCGGAGGCGGTGATCGGCCTGGAGCTGGCCAAGGGGGCGGTGCGGGCGGACCGGGGGGACTTCGCCATCGCCGCGTCCGCGGACTACCGGGTGGGCCTGTCCGAGCCGGGCCTGCGGATCGGCGCCGGTGGGGGCACGGATCGCTCGGTGCGAGCCATGACCGCCTATCGCCCCCCGCGGGCGCAGGAGGACACCTTCGCGGTCGTCGACGCCGAGTGGGCTCAGGGCGTGGGGGAGCGCCGGGGCAGTCGCGCCGCGCGTTTCCTCGGGGGCCTGGGTGCGGATCTGGGCGACGCCCGTCTGCGCTGGATCGGGGCGGCGTACAGCGGGTGGTTCGAGTCGCCGGGTGTGCTGCGCCACGATGACCTCGACGCCGGCGAGGTCGACTTCTACGGCGCGTCGAACGACGAGGCGGGAGGGGCGTCGCAGCGGCTGCTCGTCGCCCACACCCTGGATCTACCCGGGGAGAAGGACCGCTTCCGCGCCCTGATCTACGGCGGCTGGCGCCAGCTGACCCTGACCCGCAACTTCACCGGGTTCGCCTTCCATCCGACCACGGGCGACACCCGCCAGCAGGAGCAGGAATCCCTCACCTGGGGGGCCACCTCCCGCTACAGCCGGGGATTCGTCTTCGCCCGGGACGCCACGACCCTGGAGGCCGGCCTGTCGATCCGCGGGGATCACGTGGGCCAGGGGGAGCGGGGGCTGGACAGCGAGGGTGAGCCCTGGACCACCTTCGCCGACGCCGACATCTTCGTGATCAACCCCGCGGCCTGGGTTCAGGGGGACGTGGGCCTGTTCTCCCGGGTGCGCCTGGTCCCGGCCCTGCGGCTGGACGTGTTCGGCTGGCGGATCGAGGACCGCCTGGACCAGCCGGTGGGGGACCCGGTCCCCGTCCATGCCCACGCCTGGACCCTGTCTCCCAAGGCCGCCGCCGAGGTGCTCTTCGCCCGCGGGTGGCGCGGGTACCTGTCCTACGGCCGCGGCTTCCGCTCCCCCCAGGCCCGGGGACTGGACGACGGCGACTTCGCCCCCCTGGGCAAGGCGGACACGGTGGAGGTCGGCACCCACCTCTCGCGGATCGCCTGGCTGGACCTGCGTGCCGCCTTCTTCGCCACCTTCGTGGCCAACGAGATCGTGTTCGACCACGTGTCGGCCAAGTTCCTCGCCAGCGGGGCGACCCGGCGGATCGGCGGGGAGCTGGCGGCCGAGATCCGGCCCCTGCCCTGGCTGCGGTTCGAGGCCGACGTGACCTACGCCGACGGTCGCTACACCACCACGGACGAGCCGATCCCCTACGCCCCCCGCTGGCTGATCGCCGGCGGGATCTACGTCGACCACGCCTGGCGCGCGAAGGCGGGATCCGAGGCCGGAGCCCCCTGCGCGGTCTCCGCCGGTCTGCGATCCTGGGTCCTGGGGCCCCGTCCCCTGACCGAGGGCCTGACCTCCCACACCGCCTGGGTCACCGATCTGACCGCCAGCCTGCGCCTCGGCCGGGTCTTCGTGGAGCTGCACGTCGACAACCTGTTCGGCCTCAGGTGGCGGGACGGGGAGTTCGTCTTCCCGTCGTGCTTCGATCCGGCCGAGCCCTGCAGCCAGCTGCCCGTGCGCCACGTGACCGCGGGGACGCCATTCGCCGTGCGGGCGCTGGCGGGGATCCACCTGTGACCCGGAGGACACCGAGGATGCCGAGGACCCCGACTCTGCTGGTGCTGACGATGGCGATGGCCCCCTGGTTCCCTTTTGGCTGTCCCGGCGGTGAGGAGCCGGAGCTGACGGCCGTCCCGCTGGCCGTCGCCAGCGCCCGGGACGGCGTGTTCACCACCGATCTGGGCTACGAGATCACCTTGGGGATGGGCACGGTGGTCCTCGGCGACCTGCGGTTCCACACGCAGGCCGAGGGGTCCGCGCTCCTCGTCCCAGCGGATGCCGTCCGCTGGCTGACCGGCCCTGCCTGGGCCCACGCCCACCCCGGCCACGACATGTCGGGCGACGTGCGCGGTGAGTGGGCCGGGACCACCTACGTGGACCTGCTGTCGGGGCCGCGGGAGGTGGGCGAGGCCACCTTCTTCGGGGGGAGCTACACCACGGCGAGCCTGGCGCTGCACCGGGACGGGGTGGACGGGGACGCGGGCATGCCCGCCGGCCACCCGGCCGAGGGCTACACCGCCGTGTTCGAGGGGACCGCCAGCGACTTCGACGTCCACGTCCCCTTCGTCCTGCGGATCGAGCACAGCGAGGCCGTCGCGGGGATCCCCTTCGAGGTGGAGGTGGGCGAGGCAGATCCGCCCTCGTTGACGTTGCGGGTCGATCCCGCCCGGCTCCTGGCCCACCTGGACTTCGCCCAGCTGTATGGCGGGACGGGCAACCTGACCATGGACGACCCAGAGGTCGCCAATCGCGTCCTGTTCGGCCTCGAGAGCAATCTCTCGTATTCGTTCGAGATCGAATGAGACCTGGAGGAACCATGCGCAGAATCGATAGTTACTTCATCCCCCTCCTCCTCGTGACCGGATGCACCGGCACGGGCACCTGGACCGTCGAGACCTGGGGCGAGGGGTACATCGAGGACGAGATCCCGGTCGCCGACGTGGGCGACGGCTACGCCATCGTCTTCGACGGGTTCCTGATCGCCGTCGGCGGCGTGGCGCTGGTGGACGGTAACGGGGAGGTGGTCGCCTCCTTCGAGGGCCAGCAGGTCTTCGACATGGCCCAGGCCGGCCCCCACCCGGTGGGCGAGGCCGGCGCGCCCGCGACCCACTACGACCACGTGGACATGACCATCGGCCCCGCCGCCGGCGCGGTCGCCGGCAACGCCAGCGAGGACCAGGTGGCCTTCATGAACGACAACGGGCTGTCGATCTCCGCCACCGGATCCGCCAGCCTGGGCGGGGACTCCTACGCGTTCTCCTGGGACTTCGACACCGACACCCTCTACGCCTGTGAACCCGACCTGACCATCGCCGACAACGGGGAGGGCCGTACCCAGCTGACCATCCACGGCGACCACCTGTTCTACGACGACCTGGAGGACCCGGATGCGGGGGTCGCGTTCGGGGTCCTGGCCGCCGCGGACGAGGACGGGGACGGCGAGATCACCCGGGCCGAGTTGGAGGCCGTGGACGTCGCCGGGACCGGCTACGGCGTGGGCCAGTACAGCGAGGTCACCGACCTGTGGGCCTTCGTCGCCCACCTGACCCGGACCCTGGCCCACATCGACGGCGAGGGGCACTGCCAGGTGGACTTCTGAGCCCGTTCCGGGTAGGAGGCACAGGTCATGGAAGAGTCCTTGCCAGCGCTGGCAGCCGGTGCGGTCACGGTGGGTTTCCTGCACACCGTGATGGGCCCCGACCACTACCTCCCCTTCGTGGCCATCGGCGCGGCCCGGGACTGGTCCCGGCGCAAGCTGGCGGCCGTCACGGTGATCTGCGGCGCGGCCCACATCGCCGCGTCCACGGCCATCGCCGTGGTGGTCGGCGGGCTGATGGGGCTGGGCACGGCCCGGGTGGAGGAGACCTTCGGCTGGCAGGGATCGATCGTGGCCTGGGCGCTGGTGGTCCTCGGGGTCGGCTACGCCGCCTGGGGGATCTTCCGGCCCCACCGCCATCGCCACCTGCCCGACGGCAGCCACCTGCCCGAGGGGATCGACGGCGAGACCTCCGGGGGCCGCCCCCGCGGCGGCAAGGACGTCACCGTGTGGACCCTGGTCCTGATCTTCGCCTTCGGGCCCTGCGAGGCGCTCATCCCCCTGGTGATGTTGCCCAGCGCCCACGGATCGGTGGCCGGCATCGTGCTGGTGTTGTCCCTGTTCGGGGTGGCCACGGTGGCGACCATGACCGTCCTGGTCCTGCTCCTGCACTCGGGGATCCGGCTCCTGCCCACCGATCGGCTGGCCCGGGCGGCGCACCCCATGGCCGGGGCGGTGATCGCCCTGTGCGGGGTCGCAATCCTGCTGGGGCTGTGAGGCCTCTGCCCCTCAGTTCCTGACCAGCGACCAGCTCACACCCCGGGCGTCGAAGTCGTCGCAGAGCACCTCGAAGACCTGGTAGCCCTGGTACTGCCGGAAGGTGAGGTCGCCCAGGTCGGCCGACTCGCCGGGCCAGACCACGTAGCTGGGTGAGTCCTCGCCGGGCAGAGTGACCTCCAGCGGCAGCGCCGAGCCCATCCCGCAGCCGCTCATGTCGACCACCCCATCGGGGCAGGCTGCGCCCTGGGGCTGGACGGACAGGTAGAAGCCCAGGAAGTCCTGGGCCAGGGCCGGGAAGCCGCTGGTGCCGAGCACGACCAGGTGGTCCCCGTCGTCGGTGGCCGCGGCCAGCACCCCGTAGCTGACCCAGGCTCCGCCGGCCAGCTCGACCAGGTACAGCCTTCCGGGCCCGGAGATGCCGACCATCAGCGCGTCCAGGTCGACGCTGGGCGACGCGAGGATCGGGATGCCGTAGACGGGTCCGTACGGCGGCTCGACGGTCAGATACTCCCCGTCCCAGCTCAGCAGCCCCTCGACGATCATGCCGTCGGGGCCCGCGGACCAGGTGTCGAAGTACAGGTTGTCCTCACCAACGTGGCCGCATTCCCCCGGATCCGTGTCGTCGTCTCCGGTGTCGTCGTCGTCCCCGGTGTCGTCGTCTCCGGTGTCGTCGTCATCCCCGGTGTCGTCATCATCCCCGGTGTCGTCGTCCCCCGTCGCATCGTCGTCGCCCGTGGCATCGTCGTCGTCGGTGATCAACGTCCCGCCGGGATCCGGGCACCCGAACAGCAGCAGTGTGAGGCTCGCAAGGACCAGGACCGGGATGGTGCGCACGACGTGCCCTCCTTCGCGCCGGTGTGCACGCACGACCCGTGCCCGTGCTTGGGGTCGTTTCGGTCCCTGCACTTGACCACCCCGCCTCCCTGACCTAGACGGACGGCATCATGCGAGTGTCGACATCTGCGTTGTGTCTGTTGCTGTGCTCCCTCTCCGGCTGCGCGAGCCCCGGTCCCGTGGAGCTGGCGTCCGCGCCTGACCCGACGGCCACGGGCGAGGACGGCCTGCGGGGGCCCTACGGAGCCGCCCGGGCCACCTACTGGACCCAGGGGCGTGTGAGCGATCCGGTGAAGTTCGAGGCCACCTGGCCCGCGGACGCGAACGGCGCGCTCGACCCCACCGCCGCCCCCTACCCGGTGGTGCTCTCGATCCAGGGCGGACTCGTGGAGCCCGAGCGTTACCGCTGGCTGGCCGAGCACATGGCCACCCGGGGGTACGTGGTGCTGGCGCCGTGGCACGCGACGGATCTGGCGATCCTGGAGCCGGACAACGGATCGTACGCCCTGGACGAGGCCCTGGACCGGGCGGACGACGCGGGGGATCCCCTGTTCGGCGCCCTGGTCGAGGGCGGACCGGTGGCCGCCGCCGGACACTCCCTGGGCGGCGTGGTCGGCGCCATGCGCTGGGTGGGCGACGACCGGGTCGACGCGGTGGCGATCTTTGCCTCCTACGCCGCGGGGGGGACGGACGTGGAGTCCATGGCCGGCGCGCCGTCGCTGCTGCTCACCGGCAGCGTGGACCGGGTGCCGCCCGAGGACTTCTTCCCGGAATGGGAGCGCTTCCCCGCGCCCACCTGGCAGGGCGTGATCGACGGTATGAACCACTACGACTGGACCGACGACGCCACCGAGTCGGAGCTGAACAAGGACGGGGCGTCGACGCGGCCGATCGAGGAGACCCGCCGGGACGCGTGGCGCGTCGTGGACGCCTGGCTGGATGCCAGCCTGCTGGGTGACGAGGGGGCGGCCGGTCTGCTCGCGGACGGGGACTTCCCGGGGATCGAGGGGGTGGAGTGATGCGCGCGCTCGCGACCGCGTTGCTGCTCCTGGCCCTGTCCTCCCCGGCCCCGCCGGCCGCCGCCGATCCCCTGGCCCTGCGCCACGGCGGACCGGAGCGCGGGCTGGTGGTCGAGGGCGGTTGGCCCACGGTCTCGGCGGGTTGGTGGGTCGGCCCGGGCCTGGGCCTGGCCGTGGACTGGCGGCTGCCCGCGGGCGCGATCGGGGCGTCCCTGGGCACCCGGACCACCGTCTCGAACGGCCCCCGGCACGGCGGCGTGGACCTGTTCGTCGCAGGCGGAGCCCTGGTCCCCCTGGTCGATCCGGGCCTGGCCCTGACCGCGACACCGGCGGTCCAGGCCGGCAAGCGCGGGCCGACGACCCACGTCACCATCGGGCTGGCGGCCCCGGTCGAACTGCTGCTGGTCCCGAGGGCCCAGCTACGGCTGCCGGTCCTGCTCGAGCTGCGATTCGGCGGGAAGCTGGGTCCCCTGTGGCTCGGCCTCCGCGGCGGGATCGGCCCCGTCCTGACCGCCCCGGGGGATCCGGGATTCGCGCTGCAGTGGTCCCTGTGGCTGCGGGCGCCGTCCTCTGCGGATGACCCTCCCGCGTAGAGGCGTTAGGGTGGGCGGATGCGCCCCCACACTGCCACGATCGCGTCGCTCTTCCTGGTCCTCTTCGCGATGACCCCCCCCACGATGGCCGGGGCCGTCCCCGAGGAGATCGAGGACATCGAGCGGCGACTCGAGTCTCTCCCCTTCCAGATCACCCACGATCCGGAGATCGACGAACCAACCCTGCGGACGGCCCTGGCGACCCTGCAGGAGATCACTGCGGCGGTCGAGGCCCTGCCCGACAAGCTCCAGCTCCGGGGTCGCGTCCGGCTCGCCGAGGCCCACCTGGTGCTGGCCCAGAGCCTGCTGGGGGTGTCATGTCCGGGCGATCTGTCCGAGGCCCAGTGCCACCTGTTCCGGGGCCAGCTCGCACAGCAGGTCGACCCGCTGATCATGGCCGCCGCGCTGGTGGCAGGGATGGTCGAGCTGGACCTGCGGATGGGCGACGGCACGCTACCTGTCGCCGACCGGGAGCGACTCGACGACACCCTGGCCGTCCTCGAGGAGGCGTCGGCCCGGATCGACGAGTGGAAGGCCTTGGTGCCGGACTCCTCGGAGCGCCCGCCCCGGCCCGTGGTCCAGGCCGCCCGGGAGCCCGATCCCGGGTGGGTGCCTCCCCCGGCCCAGCCCCGGGAGGGGGCCCATTACTCGCTGGTCTGGGGGAACGCACAGCTCCTCCGGGCGCCCGGAGACGCCGAGACCATCCGGGTGTACGACTACGCGGACGAACTCCGCGCCCTCTACCCCGACGCGGTGTACGTCGTGGAGGTGCTCGGGGAGAGCAGCGGCGGCCTGCTGGAGGTGCGGGTCGGGGGGGACATGGGCTGGGATCGTCACTGCACAGGCAACGGGCTGCTGTCGCAATGGGCCGCCGTCCGCGTGTGGCTCGACCCCTCGGACCGGGTGGAGCTGCTGGCCGCCGAGGTGGCCGTGGACCACCCCGACGGCACGGGCCTGCGCCTGATGCCCGGCACGCCGCTGATCGGCGACCAGGCCTGGCTGAACGGTCAGCTGGTGCCGCTGCCGGACGGGGCGGAGCGGGCGCACAGCTACGCCGCCGACGCCCCGCGGCTGGAGCAGGTGTTCGGGGACGGGCGGATCCCCTGGGACACCACGGGCACCCTGGGCGGCGAGCCCTTCTCCCTGCGACAGCCCGCCATCGATCACAGCGACGACGTGGGCATGTCCACGTGGGAACCCACCGAGACCGGGGCCCTGGTCCGCTACGCCCGGCGCTGCGGGGAGGTCAGGTTCCTGATGGAGGGAGCGCAGCCCGACGAGTCGTCGGGGCAGGCCGGGATCCTCGGCGCCCTGATGGGGGACAGGGAGACCGTGCGCGTACCGGAGGGAACGCACCTCTACTGGAGCGACGGCCGCCCGGCGGGCCAGGTCTCCACCTGGGGCGCGACGCTGGAGACCTGGCAGCTCTACGGGGAGGAGATGCGCTGCGTCAGCGTCCCTCTGGCCACCACCCAGGACGACCTGAGACAGCCTTCGGTGCCGGTCTGCTTCCGACCCGAGGACCTACGCTAGCGCCTCCCGTCTCCATGCCCCCGGGTTCGTCCCGACCACCCGCTTGAACGCCTTGTGGAAGGCGGCCTGGGAGCGGTAGCCCACCCGCTCCGCGACCTCGCCGAGGCTGGCGCCGGTGCGACGCATCCACGCCCTCGCCACCACCATCCGCCAGCGCGTGAGGTAGGCCGCGGGAGACTCACCGACCTGGGCGGTGAAACGCTCGTAGAACACGGTGCGGGAGAGTCCGGCGGCGCGGGCCAGGATCTCGGCGGTCCAGGGCTCGGCCGGGGCGTCGTGGACCAGGGCCAGCGCCTTGGCCAGGTGGGGATCGGCCAGGGCAGCCAGCCAGCCCCGGCGATCGGCGTCGGGCTCCTGTAGCCACGCGCGTAGGACCTGGACGAAGAGGATGTCGGCCAGGCGCGCGACCACGGTGGCCGAGCCCGGTCGGCCGCTCTCCACCTCGTCGGCCATCACCCGCAGGGTCTGGTCGAGCCACGCGGCCGTGGGCGCGCCGCCCTGGGCGTGGATCAGGCGGGGCAGCTGGGGCAGCAGGTGGTCCTCGGCGTCGGGGGACAGCAGGAAGGTCCCGCACAACAGGGAGGTGCGCGGGCCCTCTCCGTGAAGGGCCAGGCACGGGAGGCCGTCCGGGCCCGGGGGTGCCACCAGCTCCTCCATGGGGAGGGCCTGGCGCCCCGGGAGGTCGGTCATGGTGTGGGCGTCGCCGTGGGGCAGCACGATCATGTCGCCGGCGCGGAAGGGCACGGGGGTGGGCTCGTCGTCCACGGTGACGAACCCCGCGCCGCGGACCACCACGTGGAAGATCGCGCTGGGCATCCGCCGGGAGTGGACCCCCCAGGGGGCGTCCAGGTCGGCGCGCGAGAACAGCGATCCGGACACGTTGACGAGCTGCAGGGCCCGGCTCAGGGCGTCCATGACGTCCTCCTGGCGATGATTATCGCCCTTCTTTGCTCATTCGGCCACGATTCCGGACGAATGGACAACAATAGCGGATGTTCCGCCATTCATTCGTCTCGAAGTGCCTGGCACTATGGAACCTCGAAACAACGAACTGGAGGACGCCATGACCCGCTACCCGATCGTCGCCTTCCTGCTCAACTTCTTCTTCCCCGGCGCCGGCTACCTGTACATCGGTCGCCGCAAGCTGCTGGCCCTGGGCTGGCTCCTGGGCGCCGTGGGGCTGACCTTCGTCGAGTTCGGCATCAAGGGGGCTGCGCCGGCCTACTACTGGCCGATGTTCGTCTCGGTGCTCGTGATGAACACCAGCTTCGCCATCGACGCCTGGAGCGAGGCCAAGAAGCGTCGCGCCACCAGCGCTGAGCCTGTCCTGGCCGCGTAGACCCACGCCTCGCCAGGGGGCGCCTGTGCTAGCGTCGCCTCCATGTCCATGCCCGTCGAACGACCTCAGCCCCCCGTTGCCAACTGGTGATCTGTTCCCGCTGCAGCGAGCTCACGGTCCTGGATCCCTGCCCCCATTGCGGCCGGTCCCCGTGGCTGGATGCGCGCTACGAACTGCTCGAGGTGCTCAGCTCGGGTGACCAGGGCACGACGTACTCGGCGCGGGAGCGCGGTGAGTACGGCGGCCCGGCGACCCTGGAGATCCACCGCGCCGCCGGCGGGGACGCGCGGTCCCTCGAGCGGCAGGCCGACGAGGCCCGGGCCCGTTGTCGGCCGGACCCCTCGGGCTCGCCCGAGTACCTGGACGCCTTCGTGGCCGGCGAGGGCGCCAACCGCGCCCTGTACCGGGTCGTGGGCCCCGTCGGTGGGCACGATCTCGCCGCGGAGCCGGAGGGTCTCCGCCTCGATGGAGCCGCGGCGGAGGGGAGCCCGGAGCGCGCCCTCGAACCCCCGAACACCGAAGAGGAAGAGCCGGTCCCGGAGGAGGTGCCGCTGGGCAACCTGGGGGACGCGGTGGAGGCGGCCCGCGACGAGGAGCGGGCGCGTGTGATCCGCACGCGGATCCTCAAGGGGTCGTTCGTGTGCCTGGCCCTGGTGGGGCTGGGATTCGCCGTCGCCACGGCGGCGCGCCACTGGCCCTCGACCGACGACATCGTGCCGGGGCGAGGAGGCGACGCCGAGCCTCGGGCCGCGGCCGTGGAGATTCCGCCGCCCCCGGAGCCCGAACCCACCCCCGCCGCCGAGGTCGCGTCGCCGCCCCTGGAGATCGACGAGGCCTCCCGGGTCGACGTGGGCCCGGGGACCTACCCGGTCCGCAGTGGCGAGTCCGGCGCGGCGGTGACGATCGTGGTGTTCTCGGACTTCGGGTGCGTGTACTGCGCCCGGCTGGCCACGGCCATGGCCGAGATCGACCGGGAGTACGGGCAGGGCGTCGCCGTCCACTTCCGCGATTTTCCGCTCGCCCTGCATCGCTACTCGGAGGGCGCCCACATCGCCGCCCGCTGTGCCGACGCGCAGGGGCGCTTCTGGGCCATGCACGACTTGCTGTTCGAGCACTTCCGGGAGCACGAGCCGGAGCGCCTCCCCGGGTACGCCCGGGACCTGGGGCTGGACGAGTCGACCTTCCGGAGCTGCCTGAACTCGGCGGCCCCCCACGCCCGGCTCGAGGCCGATCGCGGGGCAGGCAAAGAGGCCGGCGTCATATCCACACCGACCTATTTCATCAACGGCGTTCGCTACTCCGGCGGCCGGGACGCGGCATGGCTGCGGCGGCTGGTCGACGCTGAGCTGAGCCGGCTCGAAGGGGAACCCCTCAGCCCGGGATCTCCGTGAGGGGGGGATCGCCCGTCACCTCCCAGGTCGCCGACGTGACGGCGAGGTCGACACAATCGCCGATTCCCGAGGGGCAGGGGATGCAGGTGAACACGTAACACGCTCCCGGCAGGTTGGTGACGTCCGCGTGGCCGGTCAGGGTGCTGTCGACGACGAGCGACGCGTCGGCGTTGAAGTCGCCGGTGATGACCAGGGCTGGGAACGGCAGCGCGAAGGGCCCGGGCTCGAGGTAGAGGACGGCGTCCGCGGGGCCGACCTGGAACGAGGGAGAGGTGTAGGACCCCGATCCCTCCTCGTCCATGTCGACGGTGGATCTCGTGAGGTCCTGGGTACAGGTGTTGCGCTGTGCCTGCGCGGCGAGCATCTCGATCTGGCCGCCCGGCACCGCGACCGCCGTGGGGGGCAGCAGCCGCCCGGGGGGGGTGAGATACACCCCCCCGGGCGCCCCGAAAAATGCC
>CAZITQ010000266.1:0-261 GCA_964542165.1 uncultured Rickettsiales bacterium | reverse complement strand
GGGGGGGGGCGCGCTGGTCGTGGGGGCCGCGGTGGCGGGCGTGGGGGGGGGGGCTCAGCAGCAGCGGGTGGGTCGTGAGATCCACCCCGGCGGTCGCGAGGAAACTGGCCAGTCCCGGCGGAGCCACGAAGTCAGCGGTGCTCCAGTCGAGGCAATACACCTGGTCGACGGCGACCTCGGCCGGGTCCGGCGTGGCATCGTCGTCCCCGGTGTCGTCGTCCCCGGTGTCGTCGTCGCCGGTGTCGTCGTCGCCGGTGTCGT
>CAZITQ010000265.1:0-11840 GCA_964542165.1 uncultured Rickettsiales bacterium | reverse complement strand
GTCGTCCCCGGTGTCGTCGTCCCCGGTGTCGTCGTCCCCGGTGTCGTCGTCGCCCTCGGTCACGTCGTCGTCATCGTCGTTGCCCAGGTTGAGCGAGCCGTTGCAGCCCCACAGCGTCAGCAACAGCGAACAGGCGATGGCCAGATGGACATGTGCGAATTTCAGCATGCGTCAGTCTCCCTATTACGGGTGCCCCCGTGCCCCTGCGTCACAGGCTCCGACACGAACCGCCCTCGGGCCCCTCGGGGCTGGGCGCAGGATAGCTGTCGAAGTCGATGAAATTGTAGATCGGATCCAGCGCGTTCAGCTCGTCTCGGATCGCCTCGTAGCTGTGTCCGTTGAGGATGCCCCGGATGAAGCGGTAGACGATCGCGATCTCGTAATTCACTTCCGCCGTCGAGTAGAAGAACACGCCCTGGTCGAAGTTCTCGATGTAGTACCAGCTGGAGCTGCAGCTGCGGAAGAACACCGCAGCGTACTGCATGTCCTCGGGCACCTCGGACGGCCCCCGGTTGACGATGGTCTTGGGTGTGCCCGTGTCGGCGTCGGTGTAGTGGTACGGATTCCCATACGGGCCGTAGCTGATGACCGAGAACGACTGCCCCGGCGCCACCCCCTGGTTGTTGGGGAAGCGCTCCACGCCCAGGTAGGGGACCACGTAGTTCTGTGGCGCCTCGGGGATGTCCTGCTCCCGCAGGGCGAAGTTGGGGTAGGCCTGGGTCTCCCTGAGATACTGGAAGTTCATCCCCGTGAACTCGGAGCCGATGCCGTAGAAGTCCTCGACGGTCTCGATGTGCTCGATGGGGCTGTGGTCCTCCAGATCCGAGAAGCTGGCACCCAGGCCGTAATTGGAGTGCCCGGCGTAGATCACGATGGCGTCCTCGGTCTGGGCGCCGGTGATGAAGCAGCTGGTGTCGTCGCACTGGTGGATGCGGTACTCCAGCCCCAGGTCGCTGTCGGTATAGGTCCAGTTCGTGCCGTTCCAGCTGGCGCCGACGATGGATAGGTAGGCGTCCACCGACGCGGCCTCCAGGTTCGCCGGATAGGCCCACATGATGTAGATGTCCGAGTTCGTCGGCGGGAAGAGCTCTTCCTCGGTGGTGTCGTCGTCGCCGGTGGTGTCGTCGTCCCCGGTGTCGTCGTCCTCGGTGTCGTCGTCACCGGTCGAGTCGTCGTCGTCCCCGGTGTCGTCGTCACCGGTGTCGTCGTCTCCGGTCGAGTCGTCATCGGGCTCCTCGCCCGTCATGCCCCCGGGGCATCCGACGAGGAGAAGGGCCAGGACGAAGGCAAGCCACGCGCGCATGTTCTCTCCCTTGGGCTTTGACTCCCAGTGCAGTGTACAGGGGATCGCCATGCTTGCGAAACGGTCATCGCGTGCCCGATCTCGACCCGCGCTGTGGATCGCCGTCGCCCGGCGTCAGCTGTACATCCGGTCCAGCTCGTCCTGCAGCTCCGCCCAGAAGCGCTGGAGGTCGCCCACCGTGGTCCGGAACCGCAGCCCGGCCTGGGGTTCGCCCCGCGTGGCCAGGACGCGCGTCGCGGCATTGGTGCGCAGGAGATCGATCCAGACCTCGACGTCGAGTACGCCCCCCTCGTCGGCCTCCACCTGCAGCGCGAGGCCGGCCTCGAGGGTCTCGTAGAACACCACCCGGTGGGCGCCCGTGGTCAGTCCATCCAGATCCTGGACCAGCTGCCGCAGCTCGGTGACCTCCGCGGGGCAGTCCTCGACGGAGAAGAAGGGACCGAGCACGCCGTCCGCGTCCGCGCGGACCAGGGAGATCGCGAAGGTGCAACGCTGCGCGTCTGCCCCGAAGCGGAACCGCCTCAACGCCAGTCCGCTGCAACGACGTCCATCTCTGAGCAGGGCCACGGCGATCTCCTGGAAAAAATCCCGAATAAACCCAAATCGAGGTCGTCCATCCCGACAGAGCACACGGACAGCGGGGACGAAGACGAACCCGCAGGAAGTCTACCCCGCCGGTGACCGAACGGCGGGCAAGAAAGGACTGGTCGGAGAGCGCGGTCTTTCCCCTCCACGACGCGCGCCCGCGCTCTTCGGACCCCAGGGGAGTTGTTCCCCTGGGGTTTTTTTTGTCCCGTGCATTTCGACCACCGAAGGCCCCGAATCTGGCACCGGTTTCCGGTTCCACCTGGCTGTTCGAGCGTCGAGGGGATGTACGGGCGGTGGTCCGAGACCGAGACCGAGACCGAGACCGAGACCGAGACCGAGACCGAGACCGAGACCGCAGGCTATTCGCTCCAGAGCGCCAGCGCAGACGAGATCACCCCCAACGCCAGCGCGCTGCCCACCGCTTCGCCGCCGTCGATGGCCAGGCCGACGAGGGGTTCGCCGTGCTGGGCTTGGATCAGGGGTCGGTGCAGGGGGTGGGGGCCGACGTGGCTGAAGAACAGGTAGTCGCCCACGTGGGGCGTCAGGGTACCGGCGAGCAGGGCTGCGGAGGCGGAGCCCACGCCATCGGCCACGATCGCCACCCGGTTTCGTGCGGCCGCGAGCATCGCTCCGGCCATGGCCGCCAGCTCGAAGCCGCCCACGTCGGACAGCAGATCCAGGGGATCGTCGGCCGACAGGGTCCGCTCCCCGATCGCCTCTTCGATGCGCTCGGCCAGCGCGCCCTCGAGCACGCCACCATCGCCCAGCAGCTCGTCCCGGCCCAGCCCCAGCTGCCCCGCGGCCAGCAGCGTCGCCGGCGCCGGATCTCCTCCGGTCAAGCTACCCACCGCGACCACGTCGATGGCCCGCGCCTCGTGCATCTCGGCCACCACGTCGTAGCCGGCGAGCATGGCCTCCACCGCCTGCTCGCGGGCCATGGCCGGGCCCTGCGACAGGGGAGCCGTGCCCCAGGCCACCTTGCGCTGCGAGAGCCCGGGCTGCTCGGCGAAATCTCCGGCGACCCCGACGTCCAGCAGCTGCATTCGCACGCCCACCTTCCGGGCGAGCCGGTTGACCGTGGCCTCGCCGCGCAGATAGGCCGTGACCCGCTCTCCGGCCCAGCCGCCGGCCTCGGGATCCTCACCGGTCCCCGTGCCGTGATCCGCCGAACACAGCAGCAACAGCTTGCGGTTCATACGCGGTGGCTCGTAGTCGTGGATCGTGCAGATGCGCGCACCGACGCGCAGGAGGTCCTCGCCTGGCAGGGGACCGGTCAACCGCTCCGCCAGCCGGGACGTGGTGGCGGCCAGGGCCTCGGCGGGGACGGGCTCCACCTTCGCCGCCAGGGCGCCCAGCCTGTGTTCCGCTGCGCTCCCCTCGCTCATCGAACCCTCCTCAACGGTGTCGCACCTCCCGCCGTTCGCACGATTGTACCCGACCCGAACCGCTCCCGCGCCTCTGGACGGTTGAACCGCCGGGGCCCCTCGGGTTCAATAGGGCCGCGTGTCCCCCGGACGACGGGACGAAGGGATGATCATGTCGAACCAACGAACGCTGCTTCTCCTGCTCGGGATCGCGCTGGCGACGACCCTCATCGCGGGGCAGACGGCCCTGGCCAAGAAGGGCGGCGGCAGCCGCCCGAGCACCTCCGACTCCGGGGGTATGCAAAAGAGCGGTGACCTGGGCCCGTCGGAGATGATCAGCCCGCCCACACCCCTGTCCAAGGTGCTGATCGTGGACCAGCAGAGGATTCACATGCTGGAGGCCGGTTGGGACCAGGACGAGGTGCTGATCGTGCTGCCCGGCTTCCCCGAGCCGGCCGTGGCGGCCCAGAAGATGCTCGATCCGCTGGCGCAGCGCTACCACGTACTGCTGGTGGATCCCCAGGGCTTCGGCTACTCGGGAGCCCCCAACTGGGTGAGCTACTCCCCCCAGGGTATGGCCGACTTCGTCCTGCGCCTGGTGGACCACCTGGAGCTCGAGAAGGTCCACCTGGCGGGGTTCGACCTGGCGGGCCCGGCGGCGATCCGGTTCGCCTACGACCACCCGGACCGGCTCCACTCACTGATCGTCGGCGCCGGCCCGGTGTACCCCGAGCGGTACTCCGGTCTCCTGGCCGACGCCCAGGTCCCCATCAGCGGGGAGCAGGTGTTCTCCAAGCTCAAGGTCAAGCTGCGCGCGTACATCGAGGAGGGCCTGTTCGACCAGGCGCGCTACGACGACCAGCTCGCCGACGACCTGTACACCTTCCTGGCCGACCGGGAGACCAAGAACTGCCTGCGCCAGTGGATCTACACCACCGGCACCGAGATCTATCAGCTCACCCCGCTGTACGAACGCATCGAGCTCCCGGTGTTCATCGTCTGGGGGGACGCGGATCCGTACTTCCCCGTGGCCATGGGCGACGACCTCGTCCTGAACTTCCCCCAGGCCCGGATGAAGGTGATCGACGACGCCGGCCACTTCCTGATGCTGGAGCAACCCCAGCAGGTCGCCGCCGCCCTGATCGACCACGTGTTCGAACCCCCACCGCCGGCGCCCCCCTTCTCCGGTCTGAGCTTCACGGCCTACCGGGGTCAGACCTGTCACCGCTACTTCAACGTGATCAACAACAAGGAGAAGCCGGTCAAGGTCACCTGCTCGTTCGCCGGGCCGTGGGTGGACGCCCAGGCCGGCGTGGTGGAGACGGCCAACGTGTCCATCACGCCCGTGGAGGAGTTCGAGATCCCCCCGGGGGAGACGGCTGAGGTGGGCGTCGACGTGGCCACCGCCGACCGGGACCTGAGCGTGGAGACGATCTACCGCTCGGAGGTCGTCTGCGTGGCCGTGGAACGCCGGACGGAGATCGAGGTCCCGCCCGTACCGATCCGGCTGCAGATCCCGAGCCTGGGCGAACCCTTCCCGGAGGGATTCGAGGAGAAGCCCCTCGGAGAGGCATACGAACTCGACGTGGGCGAGCCGCCCATCGACGAGCTGATCACCATCGAGTAGCCGGGCCCGTCACCCCGAGGCGAATCTGAAACGATCCGGGACCCCGGCGGCTCTTCTCGCACACAGCCCCGGCCCCAGGAGGACGCCATGACCGAAACGCAGCACCACGACCTCGTCATCCTCGGCAGCGGCCCGGCGGGCCTGACCGCCGCCATCTACGCCGCGCGCGCCGACCTCTCCCCCCTCGTCATCGATGGGATGCAGCCCGGTGGGCAGCTGACCATCACCACCGAGGTGGAGAACTACCCCGGCTTCCCCGAGGGCATCGACGGGACCGAGCTCATGAACCGCTTCCGGGCCCAGGCCGAGCGCTTCGGCACCACGTTTCTCTTCGGGGAGGTCACGTCGGTGGATCTCTCGACCCGTCCCCTGAAGATGGTGGTGGACGAGACCACGGAGATCACCTGCAACTCCCTGATCGTGGCCACCGGTGCCAGCGCCCGCTGGCTGGGCCTGCCCAACGAGACCAAGCTCCAGGGCTTTGGCGTGTCCGCCTGCGCCACCTGCGACGGCGCGTTCTTCCGGAACCGCGAGATCGCCGTGGTGGGAGGAGGCGACTCGGCGGTGGAGGAGGCCACCTTCCTCACGCGCTTCGCCACCAAGGTCCACCTGTTGCACCGACGCGACGAGCTCCGAGCCTCCAAGATCATGCAGGCCCGCGCCCTGGAGCACCCCAAGGTCGAGATCCACTGGAACACCGTGGTGGACGACCTGGAGGGGGAGCGCGAGACCGGCGGCCTGACCGGGCTGGTCGTGCGGGACACCCTCACCGACGAGCGCAGAACGATGCCGGCGGAGGGTCTCTTCCTGGCCATCGGTCACGTGCCCAACACCACGGTGTTCCGCGGCAAGCTCGACATGGACGACAAGGGTTACCTGATCACCGAGCCCGGTGGAACGCGGACCAGCGTGCCCGGCGTGTTCGCCGCCGGCGACGTTCAGGACCAGGAGTACCGCCAGGCGATCACCGCCGCCGGGTCGGGCTGCGCCGCCGCCCTGGAGGCCGAGCGGTACCTGGCCGAGGTCGACTGATCCCCTCTTTCTGGCGCGCCCGCCGCTCCAAGACCGGGGCCGCTGCGGTTGCCGAGCCCCCCCGCAGGCGCTAGGATTTTTCGGTCTTGCACAAGACCGCCCGCGGGCCCGTCCCGCACGAGGACCCGCCCGATGAAACGACCGAAGCGGTCCCACATCATCGCCAAGCTCCCGCCCCTGGCGAAGGTGGTGCTCAGCGGCGTGGTCGCCAGCGACCTTCAGCCCGGACACCACAAGACCGCCGAGGGCTTCATCGGCGACCTGGTCCGGGTGATCCAGCGCCTCGGCGGCATCTGCATCGACTCGGCCCAGTTCGAGACCACCCTCGACGGCGAACAGGACGCCGAGCCCGCGATCCTCGACGAGGTCCCGGACGTGGCCGTCCTCGACGGCCTGCTGGACCACTACGAATACGACCACGTGGCGGTCCCCATCCTGTCTTGGGCCGAAGACGACTCGCAGGCGGTGGTCGAGCTGAGCCTCTACCGGAGGGGCGGTGAACAGATCTGGACCACGGTGGTGCCGCTACTCGACGGCGGGGTCTGGCAGAGCCGCCTCACCCTGGCCTCGGACCTCGTCGCGGCCGCGACCCGCACGCCGGTCTCCGCGCGCCCCCTGCTCGGCCAGGGCCCACGCACCCTGCACGCCTACCGCCTCGCTTGCGAGGCCCGCTGCGACCGGATGTCCCTGGCCGACCGCCTCGAGCGCGCCCGGGCGGCCGTGGCCCTCGAGCCCGAGTACGACGAGACGTGGCTCCTCCTGCAGGACCTCCTGTTCGCGGTCGGCAGGGTGGCCGAAGCGGAGCAGCTGACCGAGGAGCTGCCGACCCGACTCAACCGTTGCGCGCGTGCGTTCCTCAAGCGGGGCCAGCTCCGTCAGCAGCGAGGTCGGAACCGCGAGGCGCGGCAGGACATCTACCAGGTGGCCTCCCTGGATGCGGACGGCCTGGCCCTGTACGAGGCCGCGGTCTTCATGCGGGCCATCGGCGATGAGGACGGGGGCGGCGAGAACATGCAGCGGGCCGTGGACCGGCGTTGCTGCGATCCCTTCCTGTACGAGCAGCTGGGCGTGTACCGGGCCAACGAGGGCGAGGAGGTGGCCGCGGTGCTGCTCTGGGAACGGGCCCTGGCCATCGATCCGACCCTCTACGGGATCCTGGCCAACCTGGCCCTGGGTCACCACCGGCTGGGAAACGACGATCGAGCCGACCAGCTCTTCGCCGAGGCTGCAGCGAGGGCGCCCGAGCACTTCGCGACCCACTACAACCTGGGGCTCTACTATCAGGACCTCCAGAGCTGGGACATGGCCCTGACCCACCTGGACAAGGCCATCGAGATGCGCCCCAAGCTGCCCCTGCTCCACCTGGGACGGGGCGCCTGCCTGTACAAGCTCGGGCGAGTCGAGCACGCGATCCAGGCCTACGAGACGGCCCAGGAGATCGACCGGGGAGGGGCCATCGGCAAGCAAGCCGAGGGCGAGCTGGACAAGATCCGGACACCGGACGATCCGGAGAGCACGGCCCGGGAGTTCTTCCACAAGGGAGCCGACAGGGCGCGCTCGGACCGGCCCCAGCACGCCATCCCCTTCCTGCGGGAGGCGGTCAAGCTCCAGCCCGGCTACTGGCAGGCGTGGTTCTACCTGGGGACCTGTTACCGGATGCTCGAGCGCTGGGACGCCGCCACCGGCGCCTTCCGCAAGGTGATCGGCCTGCGCGGTGAACAGGCGGACGCCTACAACGAGCTGGCCATCGCCCTGGGACAGCAGGGACGGCGCGAGGAGGCGCTGGACCACGCCCGCAAGGCCCACGACCTGCGGCCGGGCGACGCGGGGATCATCAGCAACCTGGGCCTGGCGCTCATGGAGCTGGGGCGCTTCGACGAGGCGCGCCACCAGTTCCAGCGAGCCGCCCGCCTGGACCCCGGCGATCCGATCGTCGCGCGCTGCCTCAAGGAACTGGAGCTCCGCAGCGGCTGAACGGCCGACGAGGGACGGACCATGGACGACTGCATCTTCTGCAGGATCGTGGCGGGGGAGATCCCCACCGAGATCATCGCCAGCAACGACGGGGCCATCGCGTTTGCCGACATCAACCCCGTGACGCCCGAGCACCTGCTGGTGATTCCTCGCCGGCACATCACCCACCTGGACGCGATGACCGAGGACGACCGGGGGAGCCTGGCGGACTGCATGGAGCTGATCCGCGACGCGGCCCGGGCGCGCGGGCTGGTCCCGGGGGGGTACCGGACCCTGACCAACACCGGTCCGGACGCGGGCCAGGTGGTCATGCACCTGCACTTCCACGTGGTGGGCGGCCGAGAACTCGGCTGGCCCCCTGGATGAACCGATGAGCAAATTCCAGGCCCTCTTCGAGCCGCGAGCGGTGACCGTCGTCGGCGCGGGGCGGTCGCCCCAGTCCATCGGCTACCAGGTCGTCCGCAACATGCAGGAGTTCGACTACCAGGGGCCGATCTACCCCGTGAATCCCAAGGCCAAGGCCATCCGCGGCCTGCCCTGTTGCGCATCGGTGGACGACCTGCCCGACGGGGTCGACCTGGCGGTCCTGGCGCTTCCCGCCGCCCGGGTCATCGAGACGGTCCAGGCCTGCGCCCGGCGGGGCATCCGCGGTGTGGTGACCATCACGTCGGGATTCCGCGAGAGCGGGGACGAGGGAGCCCAGCTGGAGCGGGAGCTGCGCCGGCTGCTCCGGGACGAGGGGATGCAGATGGTCGGGCCCAACTGCATGGGCCTGCTCAACACCTCCCCCGGCGTGCGCCTCAACGCGACCTTCGCCTTCACCCAGCCCCTGCCCGGCAACGTGGCCTTCGCCTCCCAGTCGGGATCCCTGGGCGAGGCCATCCTGGCCCACGCCCGCGGGATCGGGCTGGGACTGAGCGAGTTCGTCTCCCTGGGCAACGCGACCGACGTCACCAGCGAAGAGCTGGTGGCCCACTGGGCCGACGATCCGCGGACCCAGGTGATCCTGCTGTACCTGGAGAACCTGGGGGACGCTCATCTGCTGATGGAGCGGGCGCTGAAGGCCACCCGCGGCAAGCGCAAGCCGGTGCTGGCGGTCAAGTCCGGGCGGACCACGGCCGGGGCCAAGGCGGCCTCCTCCCACACCGGCGCCATGGCGGGCCGGGACCAGCTGACCAACGCCCTGTTCGAGCGCAGCGGCATCGTGCGCGTGGACCAGATCTACGACCTGTTCACCGTGGCCAAGGCCTTCTCCTCCCAGCCGCTCCCCGGCGGGAACCGGGTGGCGATCCTGACCAACGCCGGCGGGCCGGCGATTCAGGCGGCCGACGCCACCGACGCCACCGGGGTCGAGGTGGCCCAGCTCACGCCGGAGACCGTCGAGAAGCTGGCCGACCGCCTCCCGGTGGGGGCGGCGCTGAACAACCCCGTGGACATGATGGCCACGGCCCAGGGAGAGACCTTCGAGTTCTGCGCGCGGACCCTGCTCGAGGATCCCAACGTGGACGCCCTGCTGGTGATCTACGTCACGCCGATCATCCTGGACACGGTGGCGGTGGCCAACCGCATCGCCGGCGGCCTGCGCACGGGCCAGGCGGCCTCCGAGCGCCCCAAGACGGTGCTGACCTGCGTGATGGGGCAGGCGCACAACGATCCCGGCGCGGCGGTGCTCAAGGAGGCGGGGTTCCCCGTCTACCCCTTCCCGGAGCAGGCGATCCAGGCGCTGGTCGCCATGAACCGGTACGCGCGCTGGCTCGGGGAGCCCGAGGGAGAGGTCCCCTACTTCCAGGTGGATACCGAGCGGGTCTGGTCGATGCTGGACCGGCACCCCGGCGGATGGCTCGACACGGACACCTCGCTGCAGGTGCTCAAGGCCTACGGCATCCCGGTGGTGCCCTCGCGGCGGGTGTCGAACGCCGAGGAGGCCATCGCCTTCGCCCAGGCCCAGGGCGGCGGCGCGGTGGCGCTGAAGGTCGAGAGCGAGGACATCGTCCACAAGACCGACGTGGGCGGGGTGGTCCTGGATCTGCGCAGCCCCGGGGAGATCCGGGACGCCGTGGACGCCATCGAGGAGGCCCTCGGATCCGACGCGCCACCCCACACCTACCGGGTCCAGCGGATGGCCCGGGGCGGAAGGGAGACCGTCATCGGCGTCACCCTCGACCCGGTCTTCGGTCACGTGGTGATGTTCGGGCTGGGGGGGATCGCCGTGGAGGTCCTGGGCGACGTGCGCTTCGAGATGCTCCCCGTGACCCCTTCGAAGGCCCGCCGCATGGTGGACGGCATCCGGGGCGTCAAGCTGCTGCGCGAGTTCCGGGGCCAGCCCGCGGTGGACCGGGCGCAGCTGGAGGACGTCATCGTCCGCGTGGGCCGGCTGGTGTCCGATCATCCCCGCATCGTGGAGCTGGACGTGAACCCCTACGTGGCCCACCACGAGCCCGGATCGTCGGGGGTGATCGACGTCCGGATCCGGCTGGAATCGAGGAACGGCGCGGATTGAAGCGCCCCCGTCCGACCGCTATCCTGAACCGGTAACTCTCCGAGAGTCACCCTTGACCTGTCGCGGAGGAACGACGCCGTGAAACGCACCCTGCTGGCCGCCGAGGCCGTCCTGCTGCTGCTGATCGTGACCACCGGAGCCCCCCGGATCGCCCGGGCGCAGATGATCCCCACCAGCCTGGAGATGGACTTCGGCGCGGGCTTCTTCTGGTTCGCTCAGGAGAGCGAGAACTTCAAGCACAACGTGGACTTCAACGCCAAGTTGAACATCCACTTCACCTCCATCGTGGGATTCGAGGCCAGCCTGGGCATCGTCCCGACTCGCCTGCTGGAGTCCGAGGACAAGGTCAGCTACGTCAATCCCAACTTCGGGCTGATCTTCCACCTCACCAAGTGGAAGGTGGTGCCCTTCGTCTACGTGGGCGCCGGCTTCTCCCGGTACGGCATCCTCGGGCAGCACAAGAACGCCGAGACCATCGACCGTTCCTGCACGGACGCGGGATTCACGGCCAACAACGGGGTCTACAAGGCCCGGGACATCGACTTCCAGGTGGCCGCGGGGGCCGGTCTCAAGCTGCTCCTGACCGAGCGCTTCGGCCTGCGGATGGACGGACGGTATCTGTTCACCCACGACAAGCTGGGCCAGGATCCGGTGGTCACCCAGGTGGGCAATCCCAGTGGATCGACCCCGCCCACGTACGCCTGCCGCGCGGTCAACAACTTCCACCACGTGGAGTTCACCGGCTCGTTCTTCGTCCTCATCGGCGGAAAGCTGGACACGGACGGGGACGGCATCGCCAACAACGTGGACCAGTGCAAGGAGGTCCCCGAGGACCTGGACGGGTTCGAGGACTCGGACGGCTGCCCCGAGCTGGACAACGACAAGGACGGCATCCCCGACGAGCTGGACCAGTGCAAGATGGATCCGGAGGACCCCGACGGGTTCGAGGACAAGGACGGCTGCCCGGACCTCGACAACGACTCCGACGGCGTGCTCGACGCCCAGGATCGCTGTCCGCTGGAGCCCGAGGACCTGGACGGGTTCGAGGACTCGGACGGCTGTCCGGAGCTGGACAACGACGGCGACGGGATCAAGGACAGCCGCGACGACTGTCCCCTGGAACCCGAGGACAAGGACGGCTGGGACGACCAGGATGGATGCCCCGAGTTCGACAACGACGGCGACGGATTCCTCGACGCCCAGGACGACTGCCCCAACTCCGCGGGCAAGGCCTCGTCCATCCCGGGCAAGCACGGCTGCCCCGAGAACGACACCGACAAGGACGGGATCCTCGACGAGTCCGACCAGTGCCCCAACGATCCGGAGGACCGGGACGGGTTCGAGGACACCGACGGCTGCCCCGAGCGCATCCCCGAAGAGGTCATGATCTTCCCCCGCGTGCACAGCGCCCACAACTACAAGCAGAACACCGACGCGCTGCACTCCTCGTCC
>CAZITQ010000264.1:0-11860 GCA_964542165.1 uncultured Rickettsiales bacterium | reverse complement strand
TCCCGGGCAACGCCGAGGTGCCCTACGACGGCATCGACAACGACTGCGACGGCGACGACCTCAGCGACGTGGACGGCGACGGGTACGACGGCGGCACCGCCGGCGACGACTGTGACGACGAGGACGACCAGGTGAACCCCGGCGCCGACGAGGACTGCGAGGACGGCATCGACAACGACTGCGACGGGCTGGCGGACGCCGACGACGAGGAGGACTGCGGCGAGACCGGCGACGACGACACCACCGGCGACGACGACGACGACATGCCGGCGGACGACGACGACGAGGAGATCGGCGGCGGCTGTGACTGCGAGAGCAACCAGGCCGTGACTTCCCCGCTCGGCGTCGCTGTTCCCCTGACCCTCCTGCTCCTCGGCCTCCTCCAGCGTCGCCGCTTCTGATCGATGTGCCAGGGCGGGAGGCCGCCCGGCGGGCTGGTCCCGCCGGATGGTCGGATCCTCCCCGCCCTGCGTCCACCGCGTTATCCTCCTTCCAGGAGGGAACCATGCCCCGCCGTCGAATTCTCGTTCCCGTTGCCGTGGCCGCCTCCCTCACCCTCCTCGGCTGCCCCCAGGACGACGACGACGTCACGGGGGACGACGACACCGGCGGTGACTACCTCGATCTGGACGCCGCCCCGGCCCGGGACGCGGACGGCGACGGTTGGGACTCGACCCAGGACTGCGACGACACGGACCCGGACCTGGGGCAGGACGACCTGGACGGTGACGGCTACACGACCTGCGACGGGGACTGCGACGACGAGGACGCCGATCGTTTTCCCTACAACCCCGACAGCTGGGGCGACGGCAAGGACCAGAACTGCGACGGCGCCGACGGCATCGACGGAGACGGGGACGGACACGGGTCGGAGGATTCGGGGGGCCCGGACTGCGACGACACCGACGCCGGCATGCACCCGGACGACCTGGACGGTGACGGACACTCCCCCTGCGGCGGCGACTGCGACGACGGCGATCCCACCGCACATCCGGGGGCCCCCGAGATCGTGGGCGACGGGATCGATCAGGACTGTGACGGCTCCGACGAGCTGCGCTTCCTCAGCCTGGCTGCGGGGGAATTCCACACCTGCGGTGTGCGGATCGACGATGCGGTCGCGTGCTGGGGGGACGATCTCCAGGGCCAGTCCTCCCCGCCGACCGGCGAGTTCCTCTCCGTCGTGGTCGGCCGGTTCCACACCTGTGCTCTCAATTCCGATCGGGAGATCGAGTGCTGGGGGGGGAACCTCTACGGCCAGTCCGAGCCGCCCGCCGGTACCTTCACCCGGTTGACCTCGGGCCCGCTGCACAGCTGCGCCCTGACGTGGCCCGACATGGAGGCGGCCTGCTGGGGCTACGACCACGACGGCCAGAGCACGCCCCCGGCGGGGACCTTCACCGATATCACCGCGGGTGAGAGCCACACCTGCGCCCTCGACGCCAACGGCAATGCGGTCTGCTGGGGCGCCAACAACGACGGCCAGACCAACGCTCCGGGGGGCCCGTTCACCACCGTCTCCGCCGGCTTCCACCACAACTGCGCCCTGGACACCTGGGGTACCGCCATCTGCTGGGGCCGGAGCAACATGGGGCAGACCGCGGCGCCGGGGGTCGAGATGGTCAAGCTGGACGGCGGGCAGCTGCACAGCTGCGGGCTGTCTCCCTCGAGCATGCTCTTCTGCTGGGGCAGCGACGCCGAGGGGCAGCTACAGATTCCGCAGAGCGAGTACTTCCACACCTTCGCCAGCGGCGGGAACCACAACTGCGGGGTGAACCTGTCGTTCGACTTGATGTGCTGGGGCCGCGACCAGGAGGGCCAGGCCACGCCCCCCTGAGCGCGAGTTCGAGCCGGATCAGAGTTCGCAGGCGCCCACGTCCAGGCCCGCCGCCTCCAGGTTGGCCGGTGAGAACGGGTCCGCCGCCAGCACCGCCTCCAGATCCACCTGCGGCACCGACGTCCCCAGGGTCTCGTTGATCCGGTCCACGAACGCGTTGGTCAGCACCGCATACCCCGTGTCCGAGAAGTGCAGGCCGTCGATGCTCACCAGGCCGCCAAAACGCTCCACGGTGACCCGCTCGGCCCCCACCTCGATGCCGCTGCCCGAGACCTCCTCGACGATGCCGGACAGGTCGACCACGTGCACGTTGTCGTACCCGGCGGCCTGCTCGTCCAGGATCTGGTTGAAGGTCGTGGCCAGCTCGTCGATGGCCGCCAGCTCGGCGTCGATGTTCTCCTCGGTGTCGTACTCGTGCTCGAGCAGCCAGCGCCTGCGCTCCGCGGCCGCGGGCAGGACGCTCGGGTGGGGCGCGTTGGCCACGAAGACCTGGGCGCCGGTGGCCGACAGTCGCTCCAGGGTCTCGGCCAGGTCGACCTCGAACGACTCCACGTCCGTGACCTCGCCCGAGTCGATGTCGTTGCCCTGGACGTAGCCGTCGATCAGGTCGTTGCCGAACAGATCCACCGAGAACACCAGCGTGGGCTCGCTCGCCTCCACCAGCTCCACGGGGCTGCTGGGGACCACGTCGTAGATCTCGGCGAAGGGGTCGTACACGATGTGGGCCAGGAACTGGCGGTAGAAGTCGTCTTCTTCGGGTGAGTGCAGGACCTCTCGGACCCGGAACCCCCCCACCCCGTAGTTGTGGACCGGCAGCTCGGGATCCACCCGCGCGTTGGCGAAGCTGACGATCCCCGTCTCGGGGTCCTTCATCCGTTCCAGCGCCTCCATGGCCGACCAGGCCAGGTAGGACACGATCAGCGGGACCTCGCACTCCGGCGGCGGGCCCAGGTCGGCGACGCCCATCGCGGGGAAGAGGTCGGGGACCAGCTGGGGCAGCGGCACGTGGGCGCCCAGCTGGGTGGCCAGCCGGTGGGAGGGGCTGGCCAGCACCGCGTGCTGGCTCGGGACGCCCGCCTGGACACCCTGGGCGAAGCTGGCGCCGATCGAATACACACGCTCGAACGCCGGGTCCAGGGGGCCCTCGTAGGTGAAGGCGTCGTCGAGCACCACCGCCCCGTCCGTCGTCTCCAGCTCCACGTCCACCGCCGCGGCCTCGGCGTACCCCTGGACGGTGAACGACACGGTCCGGTCGTCCACCACCACCAGGTCGTAGGTCGCCACCTCGCCCACGCGCACGCCAGTGACCTGATCCGCGGTCGGGCCGTCCTCGGTCAGCGTGACGCTCACCGGGAAGTACCCCGCCAGCGGCCCGGCCGCCGGTTCGACCGTCGCGCCCGCTGGCTCCTGCTCCGGGGGTTCGCAGCCCCCGAAGATCACCAGCCCCACGACCACTGCCGCCGCGATCCAGCCCATCGTCCTGCCGACACTCACGTCTCGTCCGTCCATCGTCTCCGACCCCCGCGGAATCGTAGCAGACCCGGCCGTGGCTCCGCGGCGGGATCGGGTACCCTGATCGCATGCAACCTCGAGCCCTCTTCGTGTCCCTGGGAGTCACCTTGCTCGCGCTGGCGGGGCCGACGGGTTGCCCCCCTCCCTGGGAGGGGCCCCCGCTCCCGACGATCTCGGCGCCGATCCAGGTGGTCCCCTCGGACGGTCTGCCCCCCGAGGTCGAGCTGCAGGAGGCGGCCAACAACCTGGACGTGGTCGAGCACGGGGGCGAGGTGTTCCTGGCGTTCCGGGTCGCCCCGAGCCACTTCGCCTCCCGCGACGCGATGCTCTACGTGGTGCGCAGCACGGACCAGCGGGACTGGACCTTCGAGGCCAGCTACTGGCTCGAGACCGATCTGCGGGAACCCCGCCTCCTCTCCCTGGACGGCAAGCTCCTGCTCTACTTCGCCGTCCTCGGGGACAGCGTCCTGGACTTCGAACCCCAGGGCATGATGGTCAGCGAGCGCCTGGGACCTGGGCAGTGGTCCGAGGCCGAATGGCTCTACGAGGAGGGCTTCATCCCCTGGAGAACCCGGGTGGTCGGCGGCACCGCGTACATGGTGGGGTACGTGGGCGGAGAGAACATCTACGACTTCGAGGAGGCCACCGAGCAGGTCCACTTCCTGACCACGACGGACGGATACGACCTGCAGCCGGTGACCCCGGGGCAGCCGGTGGTCCACGACGGCGGCGTCTCCGAGGTCGACTTCGCGGTGCTGGACGACGGCACACTGGTGGCGGTGGGACGCAACGAGCTCGGGGACGAGGACGGCTGGGGCTCCAAGATCTGCCGGGCGGAAGCGGGGGACTGGGGCCGCTGGACCTGCGCCGCGGATCCACGCAAGTACGACTCCCCGCTGGTCCTGCGCACAGCCGGTGGCACGGTGTACCTCGTGGGCCGCCGCAACCTGAGCGAGACCGGCAACTACGACCTCTTCATGCGCGACCTGGACCCCCCGGACCAGACCCTGCAGTACGAGATCGATTACTGGCAACACCCCAAGCGCTGCTCCTTGTGGCGCGTGGATCCCCAAGCCCTGGCGGTGGAGTTCGTCCTCGACCTGCCGTCCCGGGGCGACACCTGCTTCCCGTCCGCCCTGGACCTCGGCGAGGGCCGGTTCACGATCTACAACTACACATCGCCCCTGGACGGCCCGGATCTCACCTGGCTCGAGGGGCAGACCGGCGAGACCCGCATCGTGCGGGTGGACGTCCAGCTCCCCTGACGCCCCTGCGCGCGACTGCGCCGCCGCGCGCGGTTTTCCAGTAGGATGCAAGGACCATGGTGGTCGACGCACGAAGACGCACGGGGCAGGTGGGGCCCCGGGGAACGGGACCCTGGGGCGTGGTGCGCGCCTTTGCCGCCATCGCCGCGGCCATCGCGCTCGTGGCCGGTGCGTACGTGGGCGTGCGCTACATGGAGATGCTGACCCTCGCCGTGGCCGAGGGCGACACCCAGGTCGTACTCAACGAGGTCATGGCCTCCAATCGCTACACGCTGGCGGACGAGGACCACGAGTTCTCCGACTGGGTGGAGGTCCGCAACGAGGGCGACTTCCCGGTCAACCTCCAGGGATTCGGCCTCTCCGACGACATCCGCGAGCCCTTCAAGTGGCGCTTCCCCTGGCTCATCCTGCGGCCCGGTGAGCACCGGATCGTGTTCGCATCCAACAAGGACCGGCGGATCCCCAGCGGCGAGCTCCACACCAACTTCCGCCTGCGGACCCGGGAGACCGTGCTGCTCACCGCGGCGGGGGGCCAGCTCATCGACAGCGTCGAGATCGACGAGATGCCGTCGGACGTGTCCACCGGGCGGGCGTTCAAGGACCCGGACCAGTGGATCTACTTCGCCGAGGCGACCCCGGCCGACGCCAACCTGACCCCCGGCTGGACCCGGGCGATGGACATCGTCCAGGTCGAGGCGGCCCCCGTGTACGTCGCCGAGTTCATGGCGGTGAACCGGGCGTCGGTGGTGGACGAGGACGGGGACTTCAGCGACTGGATCGAGTTCCACAACGGCTCGGACGATCCCGTGAACCTGGCCGGCTTCTACCTGTCCGACGAGATGAGGATGCGGGAGAAGTGGCGCTTCCCGGACCGGGTCGTCCAGCCGGACGAGCGGCTGCTGGTCTATGCGTCGGGCAAGGATCGCCGAGGAGCCGACGACCCCCAGCTGCACACCAACTTCCGGATCTCGGCGGGCTCGGAGGTGATCCTGTTTTGCGACCCGAGCCGCCGGATCATCGACCTGGTGGAGACCGACGTGCTGCCCGCGAGCATCTCGGCGGGCCGACAGGGTTGGGGGGAGACCTGGGGCTTCTTCCCGCGCCCGACCCCGGGCGAGGCCAACGACACCCACGCCCTCGAGAGCCTCCCGCGGGACGCGCCGGCCGTGGAGCGTCCCCCGGGGGTCCGGATCAACGAGGTCCAGTCCTCCAATCGCCACACCCTCAAGGACGCCACCGGCGACACGCCGGACTGGATCGAGCTACACAATCCCACCGAGGTCGCCGTGGATCTGGACGGGTACACCCTGTCCGACGACGGCGCTGACCTCTTCCAGTGGCGGCTACCGGCCCGGACCCTGCAGCCCGGCGACTTCCTGGTGATCCACGCGACGGGACCCGGCGGCGACGGCGACCTCGCCGCGCCCTTCCGGCTCAATCCCGCCGGCGAGGAGCTGTACCTGGTGGACGCCTGGGGCACTCTGGTGGACACCTTCAGCACGGGCCGCCAGCGACCGGACATGTCGAGCGGGCGCCTCCCCGGCCGAGACGACCGGGTGTTCTTTCGCCGGGCGACCCCCGGTGCCGCCAATCACGACGACGGCCGCATCGGGTACGTGCCCGAGCCCCGCTTCGATCCCCCCGGCGGCTTCCACCAGGGCCGGGTTCGGGTCCGCATCGCCGTGGACGACCCGGACGCCGAGATCCGCTACGCGCTGGGCGGGGAGGTCCCCGGGACGATGTCCCGCCGCTACACGGAACCCATCGAGGTGGAGCACGGGACGGTGATCCGCGCCATTGCCCTGCGCGACGATCGGCTCCCCAGCCCCGTGGCCACCCACACCTACCTGATCGACGCCGAACACACGGTGCCCGCGGTCGCGCTGTCGACCACGCCGGGGTGGCTGTTCGACGAGGTCCACGGCCTGTACATGGACGGCCCGGACGCCGATCCCGAGTGGCCCCACCGTGGCGCCAACTACTACAGCCGCCGGGAGCTGCCGGCCCACCTGGAGCTGATCGAGACCGACGGGCGATCGGCCCTGGCGCTGGACGCCGGCATGCGGATCTACGGCGCCTTCAGCCGGATCTACGCCCAGAAGTCCTTCATGGTGACCGCTCGTGACCGCTATGGCCTCGAGGAGATCAACTATCCCCTCTTCCCGGCCAAGGACGTGATCGGTGTCAAGAAGGTGGTCCTCTCCACCGGCGGTTCGGACTCGATCTACTCCAAGATCCGCGATGTGGTCGTGACGGGATTGGCGGCCCGCACGGACGTGGACTACCAGGAGCATCAGCCGGCGGTGCTGTACATCAACGGCGCGTACTGGGGGCTGTACTACCTGCGCGAGAGCAAGGGGAAGTACTTCCTGGCGGAGAACCGCGGGGTGGACCCCGACAACGTCGACATCGTGGAGCAGGAGCGCTACCTGGTGTCGGGGGAGACCGACCGCTACGACGAGCTCCTGGCCTACGTCCGGGCCCACGACCTGGCCGACCCCGAGCACTACGAGCACGTGGCGGCCCAGATCGACGTGGACAACCTGATCGACTACCAGGCCTTCGAGATCTTCTTCGCCAACGTGGACAACGGCAACATCCGCTGCTGGCGCGAGCGGTCCCCGGACGGGGTCTGGCGCTGGATCCTCTTCGATGTGGATACCTCGTTCTTCTACCCCCAGGAGGACATGTTCGAGCGGGTCTTCGACCCGTCCGGGACCGGGTACGGCCACAACGTGGAGTCGACCCTGATGTGCGGGCTGATCCGCAACGAGGAGTTCAAGCAGCGGTTCCTCCAGCGCTTCGTCCACCACCTGGACCACACCTTCGCCACCGAGAACGTGGTCGCGCGCATCGACCACGAGGCCGACACGATCCGCCCCGAGATGCCCGCCCACTGCCGGCGCTGGGGCATGGCCATGGGCGGCTGGGAGCGGCAGATCGCCAAGATGCGCCGCTTCGCGGAGGTCCGCCCGGGCGTGGTCCGGGCCCAGCTGCAGGTGTTCTTCGGGCTGGAC
The DNA here is from genome assembly GCA_964542165.1 of uncultured Rickettsiales bacterium. Taxonomy (GTDB): domain Bacteria; phylum Myxococcota_A; class UBA796; order UBA9615; family CAYRNR01; genus CAYTBN01. The sequence continues at coordinate 4,232 of CAZITQ010000264.1, read as the reverse complement.
GCGGACGACGTCGATCGTCTGGGAGGGGCCTGAGGGTCGCGGGATCGACATGAAGTTCCGGCACGAGCACAAGTTCCGGGTCAGCGCGGGTCAGTACACGCTGATGCGCGCCCGGATGCGCCGGATCCTGCGGCTGGACCGCCACGCCGACCGACGCGGTGAGTACCACATCCGCAGCCTGTACTTCGACGACGCCCAGAATCGCTCGTTCTTCGACAAGATGGCCGGGGTCCACGACCGGGAGAAGTACCGGATCCGGATCTACAACGTCAGCGACGGCGTCATCCACCTGGAGCGCAAGACCAAGCGCGGTGACGTGGCCTACAAGACCAAGGCCTCCCTCTCCCGGCGGGAGACCGAGGGCCTGGCGGCGGGCGACCTGACCGTGCTATGGGGGCGTGAGGATCCGTTCCTCGGCGAGTTCTACCTGGCCGCCCGCCTGGGGGTGTTCCGGCCCTCGGTCGTGGTCGACTACGTGCGGGAGGCCTTCACGCACCCGCTGGGGAACGTGCGGATCACATTCGACAAGAAGCTGGCCGCCGGGTTCGACATGGCTCGCTTCTTCGACCGGGACATGATCACCACCGGGGCGCTGGAGACCCCGGAGATGATCATGGAGGTCAAGTACGACGAGTACATCCCCGACTTCGTGCGGGGCCTGCTGCTGACGTCGGTGCCGCAGCGGATGGCGATCTCCAAGTTCGCCCTCTGCCGAAGGATGGCCGGCAGGAACCCGTGGGAGGACATGTAAGGTGGAAGGGATCGGAAAGCTCGACGAATTCCTCAAGGAGGGGCTGCTCAACCAGTTCACCTTCACCGAGCAGCCGCTGACCCTCAGCCGCGTGATCGTGGCGCTGCTGATCACCTTCGTCGTCGGCCTGTTCATCTACTTCGTGTACCGGCGGACCTTCAAGGGGGTCCTGTACACCCGCAGCTTCAACGTCTCGCTGATCATGACCGCGCTGGTGACCACCCTGATCATCATGCCGATCAACTCCAACATCACCCTGTCGCTGGGCATGGTCGGCGCCCTGTCCATCGTGCGCTTCCGGGCGGCGATCAAGGACCCGATCGACATCGTCTACATGTTCTGGGCCATCGCGGTGGGGGTCTCCTGCGGGGCGGGGTTCTACGTGGTGGCGGTGGCGGGCAGCCTGCTCATCGGGCTGTTGCTGTTCGCCATCAAGCTCACCGACTTCCGGCTCAGCGAGCCCTACCTGCTGATCGTGCACTGTGACACGGGTAAGGAAGAGCTGATCCGCAAGGTCCTGCCCCGCCACCGGCTGCGCTCGCAGACGGTCAGCGGCGACGGCACCGAGCTGATCTTGGAGCTGCGGATCAAGGGCGACGACACCGCCTTCGTCAACGAGCTGCTGCTCTTCGCCGAGGTCCAGGACGCGGCCCTGGTCAGCTACGCCGGGGACTACATGACGCGGTGAGGTGGCTTCTCGGCTGCGAAGGACGTAGGGATCGCTGGATGTCCGGGCGAATCGCAACCTCGCTGCTCGTTCTCGTCGCTTGCCTGTGCGTGGGCGCTCCGGGTGCGGCTGGCGCGCGCGAGACCCGCGAGGCCCGCAACGGCGAGCGCATCGACGTCATGCCCCGGGCCGAGATCGTGGTGCCCACGACCCTGGTCGCCATGGACGAACCCTGGGCGTTCTGGGCCGACCCCGAGGAGCCACCCCCGGCCTGGCCCCTGCTGGTCGCGCCCTCCGACGCGGCGCCGGTGGATTCCCTGCTGCTGCCCGAGGAGCTGACCCCCGACCGCACGGTCCCGCTGGATCCGGAGACCGGCGCCCTCGGCCGCTGGTGGTCCGAGTCCAGCGCCCCCTTCATGGCCTTCGACACCGCCCGCCTGGAGGAGGTGACCTCGGGCCGCAAGAAGGACCTTCGCAAGCGACTGCGCAAGGGCCGGGGACCCGAGAAGCGGACCACGCTGGTCTTCCCGATCCCCGGGGAGGACCCGGACGCCGAGCCCTGCTGGAACACCCTGTACTTCGGCAAGTCCTTCCAGGTCGACGATCCCGGAGCCCTGGCCGCCCTGGAGCTGGAGGCCAAGTTCTCCGGCGGCATGGTGATCTACCTCAACGGCCATGAGATCGCCCGCTACAACGTCGAACCCGGGGGGGAGGGCCACGAGCAGCCGTCGAGCCCGTTCTGGGTCCCCGATCCGGTCAACCAGCTGACCTACAACCGCTGGCAGCGGACCTGGATCGGCATCGATCCGGCGACCTTGCTCCCCGGCGAGAACGTGCTCTCGGCCCAGGTTCACCGGCGGCCGGACGAGCACGAACTACCCTTCTACTTCGACATGCGGCTGGACGGGTACGCCGACGCAGGGCTCTCCCGGGTGCCCTACCTGCAGTCGGTGACCGCCGAGTCCGTCACCGTGATGTGGGAGACCAATGTCCCCGCGTACGGCCACGTGGAGTACGGAGAGCTGCGGGGGAACACCCGCCACGTGGTCCGACCTCCCTCGGTGGCCGACACCCGCCACGAGGTGACCCTCGATGGCCTGGAGCCGGACACCGAGTACGCCTACCGGGTCTACGTCCACCCGGTGCCCATGGGCGCGGACGGGGCCCTGCCCGAGCCCTTCGAGAGCACGCCCCGCAGCTTCCGCACCGCCGCGGAGGAGGGCACTCCGTTCACCTTCCTGGCCTACGGCGACAGCCGGACCGGCATCCGGACCCACACCAAGCTGATCGACCTGATGTGGGAGGAGGTGCAGCTGGCGGACGCCCGGCTGGTGGTCAACACCGGCGACATCGTCAACCGCGGCGCTCCCCGGCGGGAGTGGCAGGACGAGTTCTTCGGACCCGCCGGTCCGCTGATGGGCTTCATCCCCCTGTACCCCGTGCTGGGCAACCACGAGCTGGGCCACGAGTCGTACTACGACAACTTCGCGCTGCCGGGGAACGAGTCCTGGTACAGCTTCCGCTACGGCGACGTGGAGTTCATCGCGCTGAACACCAACACCAAGTTCCAGAAGGGCTCCGAGCAGCGGGATTGGCTGATCGAGGTCCTCGAGGCCTCGGAAGCCACCTGGAAGGTGGTGCTCTTCCACCACCCCCCCTACTCGTGCAACCCGCGCCGCAAGCCCGGCAACACCCGGGTGCAGAAGCTCCTGGTGCCGGTCTTCGAGGAGTACGGGGTGGACCTGGTGCTGCTGGGCCACGACCATCTCTACGGCCGCAGCCGGGACGTCAACGGCGTGCGCTACATCATCACCGGCGGGGGGGGTGCGGGGACCTACCGCGGCCAGACGGACTCGATCAACGAGGTGTGCCTGCAGACCCACCACTTCTGCCGCATCGACGTCTACCCCGACCTCCTCGAGCTGGTGTCCATCGACATCGACGGTGAGGAGATCGACCGGTTGATGCTGACGAAGTAGCGGCCCCCGCTCCGCTCCGCTCCGAGCTACCAGGGTTCGATGCAGAGCCCGTCGATCTCCATGTGGATCGAGTTGGCGTTGCCGGTGTTGCACCCCGAACCCGAGTTGGGGTCCCCGTTGTGGAACTGGGTGCACTGGCCGTTCTGGAACAGATCGCAGTAGTGGTGCAGGACCAGGTGGTTGTCCTCTCCCGCCATCAACGCGAAGGTCCCCAGATAGATCGGCTGGGAGGGGGTCCCGTTGTTGTCGGCGTCGGCCACGATGTACAGGCCGCCGCAGTTGGGGGTCACCGGGAAGCCCACCGGGTTCACCGAGTTGGTGATGGTGATGTACCCGGTCTCGTTCATCTGGCTGGCGCCGCTCTCGGCCAGCTGGGAGTCGTACAGCTCGTAGACCCCGTCCACCGGCACGTGGATGATCGCCCAGTCCTCGGGATCGGAGGTCGTGATGACCACCCAGCCGTCGCCGTCCGAGTCCGTGACCGTGGCCGAGACTCCGTTGGGGCAGTCCTCGTCCACGGTCTCGTCGTCGTCGTCCCCGTCGTCGTCCCCGTCGTCGTCCCCCGGGCCGGTGTCGTCGTCGCCGGGGCCGGTGTCGTCGTCGCCCGGGCCCGTGTCGTCGTCTCCCGTGGCGTCGTCGTCGGTCCCGGTGTCGTCGTCCGCCGGGCTGGCGTCGTCGTCGGCGGTGCCGGTGTCGTCGTCTCCGGTCCCGGTGTCGTCGTCCCCCGGGCCGGTGTCGTCGTCGTCCCCGTGAGGGAAGGGGCCGTCGCCGTCGGTGGTGTCGTCACAGTCGGTGCAGGACGCGGGCCCCAGGGCCAGCCGACCGACCGCCGCGG
>CAZITQ010000263.1:0-11980 GCA_964542165.1 uncultured Rickettsiales bacterium | reverse complement strand
CCCCCGCGGAGGTTCGCCCCGCTTGGGTCGGCTGCTACGATCCCCCCCGGAGGTCCGCCATGCCCCCCCGATGGTCACTTCTCGTTGCGTTCGCGTTGTTCGGTCTCCTCGCCGCGCCCCCCGCCTCCGCCGGCGAGCTCCACGGCATCACCATGGACGACACCGTCACCGACCGTGGCGCCACCCTGCAGCTGGTGGGCATGGGGTTGCGGGCCAAGTGGAAGATCAAGGCCTACGTCCTCGGCCTGTACATGGAGCGACCGACCACCGACGGGGATCAGGTGGTCTCGTCCCAGCAGGTCAAGCGGGCCGACATGGCGATCCTGCTGCCGATCTCGGGGGACATACTCGGCAAGTTCGTGATCGCGGGGTTCGAGAAGACCTGTACGGACGACGAGTACGCGACCCTCAAGGACCGCCTGGACGAGATGCTGGGTTGGTTCCCCACCGTGCGTAAGGGCGATGTGGTCTCGATGACCTACAAGCCCGGGGAGGGGACCGTGATCACCGCCCTGGGGGAGGTCAAGGGCACCGTGGACGGAGATGACTTCGGCGAGGCCATGTTCCGGGTCTGGTTCGGCCCCAGCGCCGTGGATGACAAGCTCAAAGCGGGAGTGCTCGGCGACTGACGCCTACCGTTTTGCCGCCCGATATCCGGCGGCCTCCGCCTCGGCGGCCGTGCCGAAGCAGGCCTCGGGGTTGGTGGCGTCGTAGTAGCTCTGGCCCGGCCGGTGGTAGATCCAGCCGCTGGATCCCTGATTGCCCTTGATGGGCCGATCGTCCGGGCAGGCTCCCCCCTGGGGTCGATCCCCGCCCGAGCCCACGTTGGCCCGCGCCAGTTCCTCGGGGGAGAGGCTCGGGGGAGGCCTCAGGCGCTCGCCGGGCTCCACGTCGTAGCTCCCATCTGGCCGGACCCAGATCCGGATCCCCCCGTCCTGATCGGTCCGCAGCACCCGGGCGCCCTTGTCCTCGTACGCGGCCAGGGTCTCGTCGGTGGGATGGCCATACGAGTTGCGCCCCACGCAGATCACCACCACGTCCGGATCCACGCGTCCCAACCAGGCGTTGTTGTTCGCGTCGCCGTTGCGCGCCCCGTGGTGGATGGACTTGTAGACGTCCGTGTCCGCGATCAGCTTGCGGTACCGGTCCCGGGTGAGCCAGGCCTCGGTCTCGGGCTTCTCCGAGTCGCCGGTCATCAGGGCCTTGAACTCACCGTAGGTCACCACCAGGCCGATGGATTGGATGTTCTGGTTCGCGTCGGGGATGGGCGGCGGCGGCATGAGGAGCAGACCCACCTCGCCCGAGCCGACGTCCTGACCGGGCTTGAAGTCCGACGCCCGCATCACCCGCAGCTCGCCCGCCGCCACCTGCGCCGCGGCCAGGGCGGTGATGCGGCCGTAGGACTGGCTGGTGTGCGCCTTGCCGTTGGTCACATACGTCACCACGTCGAAGTCGGCGAGGATCGCCTCGTGGATCCCGGCGTGGTCGTAGTCGGCGTGCGAGGCGATCAGCAGGTCGATCCGCGTCACCCCGAGCTGGCGCAGCTGGTCGTCCGCGTCCCCGTGAGGGGCGCCCCCGTCGACCAAAACGGTCTTGCCGTCGGGGAGCTGAATCAGCACCCCGTCCCCCTGTCCCACGTCCAGGAAGCGGATCGTCAGGTGACCGGCCTGCGAGGCGCCGGTGGTGGCCTCCACCGCGGCGGCGGTCCAGGAGAGCAGTCCCACCGCGAACGCGAGGGCGGCCCAGGGACCGATCCGCAGCAAAAGGCTCGGCGACGAGACCATCAGATGTGGAAGTCCTCCGGGGGTTTGGTGGTGATCGAGTCCAGCAAGGCCTGGTTCTCGCGCCGGCGACGCTCGGTCTCGCCCGCGTCCACCGAGAAGCGGACCTGCCCATCCTCCACCACCTCGACCCGGAGCACCTGCCCCTCGCCGGTCCCGACGGGGAGCCACTCCAGGGGCAGGTCCACCATGCGCCCATCTGCGAGTTCCACCCGCGCGACGGCGCCCTCCACGGCATCCACGACCAGCGTCCGACTCTGCATATCCGCCAGTATATCCGTGTAGGTCCAAAACCCGCTCGGCGCCAGACCGGCGGCGACCGCCAAGCCGATCCCCATCACCGGCGCGAGGCAGCGCAACATCGCCGGTCCAGATCGCCGGGCATCCGGGTCCGGATGTCGTCCCCCCGGGTCCAGATTCCGGACTCCCGTCTCCCCACCGTGGTCCATGAACACCTCCCGGGGGGTGGCGGTGCAGCGGCCGTGCCAGTCGAGCCCCCGACCGAGGGGCTGGGGAGGCGGGGGGAAACGTGTTGACCCCGAAGGAACCTTGCAAGACGATGAGCGCCGGGGAACCGATTCCGGGAAGAGAGGAAGTACCGTGCGTCGATCCAGACCCTCGTTGGAAGTCGCCCTCGCCCTCCTGATCGCCCTGCTGGTCGCCCCGCGGGCCCACGGCGCCACCGGCGGTCCCGACGGGTTCGGCTACACCTGGGCCGACTCGGACGAACCCGGGGTCTCGTACGACTACGTGTATTCCGACAACTCCACGTTCATGGGGGATGACGACTACTTCACCACGTCCATCGGATTCGACTTCGAGTTCTACGGCCAGACCTACGACACGGTGACGGTCACCTCCAACGGGATGGTCCACTTCGACGGCAACGACACCATCGATCACCAGAACCAGCCCCTGCCCTACGACAGCTACCGGATCATCGCCCCCCTCTGGGACGACCTGAATCCGGGCTACGACGGGCTGATCTACTACGGCACCGAGGGGCAGTCTCCGGACCGGATCTTCATCGTCGAGTGGTGGGCCGTCCCTGCCTACTACAACCAGGGCGACTCCTACTTCGAGATCAAGCTGTTCGAGACCGACAACTCCATCGAGTTCCACTACGACGACGTGAACTTCAACGATCCCGCCATCAGCTGGGGGGCGTCGGCCACGGTGGGCATCGGAGACGGCTCCCAGGGACACGCTCTCCAGGTGGGGTACGACCAGGCGGTGCTCGACAACTACTACGCCATCCGCTTCGACGTGCCGTCGTGCTGGGACGACGACGGAGACGGCCACATCGACCAGGCCTGCGGCGGGGACGACTGCAACGACGGCAACGCCAGCGTCCACCCCGGTGCCGGCGAGAATTGCGACGGCGTCACGGACAACAACTGCGACGGCATCGACGACCCAGACGAGGTGGACGCCGACGGCGACGGGGTCTCGGTCTGCGACGACGACTGCAACGACGGCAACCCCAACATCAACCCCCACGCCCTCGAGGTCTGCAACGACGGCGCGGACAACGACTGCGACGGCCTGGCCGACGGCGCCGACCCGGACTGTTCGGGCGGGGACGACGACACCGGGGACGACGACGACACCGGCCATCCGGACGACGACACCGGCGACGACGACACCGGCGACGACGACACCGGGGACGACGACGACACCGAGCCCACCGATCCGGACGACGACGACGACAAAGGCACCAAGAACAGCAACCCGGACAACCTGGGCCTGACCTGCATCTGCACCCAGTCCGAGGCTCCCGCCTCCGCCCCCCGCCTGGCCCTCCTGCTGGGCCTGGCAGGCCTCCTGCTCCGCCGGCGCCGCTGACCGCCCGCGGGGCCCAGAAAACCCTGGGCAGATCGCCCCTCAGCGGGCACAATCGCGGCGCCAACTTCACCGCATGGGGAACGATGCGACGGACGATCTCGGCTCTGATCTTCGGCGTCCTCCTGACGACTCCCCTCGGCTGCGCCGAGGACCCCGACCGGGAGGATTTCCAGCTCTGGCTCGAGGAGATGGAGTGGCCCATCGTGGGGGGCCAGAACACCAGCGGCTGGGAGTCGGTGGTGATGCTGGGCCTCAACGACTCCATCTGCACCGCCACGGTGGTCTCCCCGGACGTGATCCTGACCGCGGCCCACTGCCTCGAGGGTCAGTGGGGCAGCCTCGACGTGTACTGGTGCAGCGACTGCTACGGCCAGGGGTACTGGGCCCACCGATCGTCCAACGACTACCACCAGCACCCCCACTACAACCCCAACACCATGGCCGGCGACATCGCGGTGGTGCTGCTCACCAGCAACGCACCCAGCGACCCGGTGGCGATCAACCGCGACGGCGCCAGCAACGGCTGGCTCGGCAACAGCCACCCGCTGACCTCCGTCGGATTCGGCGTCACCGCCGGCCACCTGAACAACTCCGGCACCAAGCGCGAGGTGACGGTGCCGGCCACCTCCTGGGACGGCACCTTCCTGTACTACGAGGATCCCCAGCACGGGATCTGCTTCGGGGACTCGGGCGGGCCCGCGATGACCTCCCACGACGGGGGCTGGAAGGTGGCCGGGGTCCACTCCTGGGTCAGCGGCAACTGCAACGACATCGGCGCCAGCATCCGGGTCGACACCTACCAGTCGTGGATCGACGACTACACGGGGGAGTGGACGCCGGACGACGACGACGACGACACGGGCCCGGGGGACGACGACACCGGGCCGGGCGACGACGACACCGGGCCGGGGGACGACGACACCGATCCCATGGATGACGACACGGGCCCGGGGGACGACGACACCGGACCCTGGGACGACGACGACGACACGCCGCCGGACGATCTCCCGGCCCCGCACACCGCGGGCTCCTGCGGTCGGCCCGAAGGGCTCAACTGCATCGGTAGCCAGGCCGCCACGACCACCGGGGGCGCCCTCGTTCCCTCGCTGGCGCTGGCCACCCTTCTCCTGCGACGCCGCCGGCGATAGGGCTGGAGCCACCGACCCTCCGCAGGCCCTTGTCCCACCCCGACCTCAGGGGTACAACGACAGCCGTGGGACGCACGCCCCAGGAACCCGCCCCCGACGAGACCCTCGACCGGCTGGCCGGGACATGGTGGCTCTTCCAGCTGCGGGGAGGACACCGGTACGCGACCGACGACGTGCTGACCGCCTGGGAGGCCGTCGGCGCCCGCCCCGACGCCGCTCGGGTGCTCGACCTGGGCTCGGGGGTCGGGTCGGTGGGGTTGATGACGCTGCTTCGCCTGTCGTCCGGCGCCCAGCTCACCAGCCTCGAGATCCAGCAACGAAGCGTCGCCCTGGCGCGCAAGACCGTGATCCACAACGGCCTGCAAGCGCGGGTCGACGTGCGCCACGGTGACCTGCGGGATCCGGACCTGTTCGCCCCCGAGGAACGCTTCGACCTGATCGCGGCCAACCCGCCCTACATCGACCCCGCCAAGGGCATGCGCTCCCCCCACCCACAGCGCGCCAACGCCCGCCTGGAACTCAACGGCGACGTGTTCGACTACTGCCGGGCCGCCGCTCGCTTGCTCAGACGGGAGGGTCGATTCTGCTTCTGCCATTCCGCGGCGGACGAGCGTCCCGAGCAGGCCGTCGACGGGGCCGGGCTGGCGCTGCTCTCCCGCCGGGACATCGTCTTCCGGGAGGGCAAACCGCCGAACCTGGCCCTGTTCGTGTGCGCCCACGAGGGGCGGCGGGCGGACCCGCCCCCGTTGGTCGTCCGGGACACCGGGGGACGGCGGACCGAGCCGTTCCTGGAGGTGCGCCAGTCCATGTGGTTGGAACCGTGAGGGACTTCCGCAGGGCCCTGGAAGGGGAGCGCTGCTGGGATCCGACGGTCGACGCCCTGTACGCGAAGCACGGTGAGCCGCTGGACGACTGCATGCTGCAGAACCGGGAAGAGCTCATCGGCCTGTGTGAGTTCATCGAGCGCCACGACGTCCGTTCGTACCTCGAGATCGGCATCTGGACCGGGCGGCTGGTATCGGCCCTCCATCGGTTGTTCCGGTTCGATCTCGTGGCCGCCTGCGACCAGGGCTACGCCGAGCGCCTGGGACTGCCGATCCACCTGCCCGAACAGGCCGAGTTCTTCCGCGGGGACTCGGACAGCGAGCCGTTCCTGAGCTGGCGCGAGTCCCTCGGGCCGGTGGACCTGGTGTTCATCGACGCCAACCACGCCTACCACGCGGTGTCCCGGGACGTGGCCCTGCAACGCGCCTTCCCCCACCGCTTCTTGGCGCTGCACGACATCACCGGCTCCCACCGCCACACCGTGGGCGTACGACGGGCCTGGGAGGAGCTCGGGGGCGGGCACAAGCTGGAGATCGTTCGCCCGCACAGGGAACTGGGGCTGAGTCAATCGATCATGGGAATCGGGATCTGGTCGGCGAGTGAGGTGCCCTGAGGGGGGTGGCTCAGTCCAGAGCCGGCATCTCCATGGTCGGAGCCAGGGCCACGACCACCTGGTTGCCCCCCTGCGTGCGGGCCTGGCGCAGGGCGTCGGCGACGCGCTGGACCAGCTGCTCGGGTGACTCGTCGCCCTCCCGTTCGGCCACCCCGAAGCTGGCGGTCACCCGCTCGGCGACCTCCTCGTGTTCGGCGAAGGCGGCCTCCTGACGGACCCGCTCGGCCAGCTTGGCCGCCCCCTCGTCGCCGGTCATCGGCAGGGCCAGCAGGTACTCGTCGTCGTCCCAACGGACGACGCGGTCCACGTCCCGGCTGAGCCTCTCGAGCAACTCCACGAAGGCGGATCGGATCCGGTTGGAGACGCCGACGCCGTGCTCGGACCGCAGACCCTCGATGTCGTCGATCCCGCACATCACCAGGGTGAGGCGCTGGGGATCCCCGAGGCCCAGGCCGGTCCCGTGCCCCAGCTCGTCGAGCAGGACCTCGCGGGCCCTCAGATCGACCAACGTGTCGCGGGATGAATCGTCGCCCACGGTACTCCCCGAGTCTGCCACCCACCCGTCATCCTACCCCGACCGGTCGCTTTCCGCGCGCAGCCGAACTAGATTCTGGGGCGATGAACGTGGCGTCGACCCCACCGCTGCGATTCGACCGCAGGGAGATCGCTGGCTCCCTCGGCGATCTGGGCACACTGCTGCCGCTGACCATCGGGCTGGTCCTGGTGTGCGGGCTGGACGCCGGTACGCTGCTGGCCGTCGCCGGGGCGTTCTACCTGCTCTCTGGCCTCTACTTCCGCATCCCCACGCCGGTCCAGCCGATGAAGGCCATCGGCGCCTACGCCATCGCCCAGGCCCTGTCGCCGGCGGAGATCCACGCCTCGGGTCTGTGGATGGCCGCGTTCCTGCTGATCCTGGCCCTGACCGGGGCCATCTCCTGGGTGGGATCGCTGGTCCCCCGATCGGTGGTGCGGGGGATCCAGCTCGCCGCCGGGACGCTGCTGATGGCCAAGGGCATCGGTTTCGTGCTCGGGACGAGCACGATCCAGGAATCGAAGGGGGCATCCGAGCCCTTCCTGCTGGTGCAGTCCCTGGGGCCGGTGCCGGTGGGGATCGTCCTGGGAGTCGTCACGGCGATCGTGGTCCTCGCGCTGCTGGACAGCAAGCGGGCCCCCGCCGCGCTGGTGGTGGTGATCGGCGGGACGCTGGTGGGGCTCGCCCTCGGCGGCGCGAAGAACCTCGAGGGATTCGCCCTGGCGCCGGCGCTGCCCCGGCCCCTGGCCGGCGGACTGCCGGACACCGGCATCCTCGTGCTGGCCCTCACCTCGCTGGCCCTGCCCCAGGTGCCCATGACCCTGGGCAACGCGGTGATCTCCCAGGCGGACGTGGCCCGCGAGTACTTCGGCGACGGCGCCCGGCGAATGACCCTGCGGGCCCTGGCCGTCTCCATGGGGCTGGCGAACCTGGCCAGCGCGGCGCTGGGCGGAATGCCCATGTGTCACGGAGCCGGGGGGCTGGCCGCCCACTACCGCTTCGGTGCGCGCAGCGCGGGCATGAACCTGATCATCGGTGGCACCCTGCTGCTGTTCGGCCTGCTTGCGGGCGAGCACGCCACGGCACTGCTGTCCCTGCTCCCGTTTGCGGTGATGGGCGTCCTGCTGGCGTTCGCGGGGGCCCAGCTGGCCCTGATGATCCGCGACGTGAAGGAGCGCAACGACCTGTTCGTGGTGCTCGTGATCCTGGCCGTGGCGCTGGCCACCAACCTGGCCTGGGGCTTCGCGGTGGGACTCCTGCTCGCATTCGCGTTCCGCTACACCCGGACGTCGGTCTGACCTCTGCGAAAGCAGGAAGGACGGAGAAGATGAAGACATACCTCGCGAGCGGGATCGCGGCGCTGGTCCTTTCCCTCGCGTCGCCCGGCGCCGCCGGGGCCGGCAGTGGGGACACGGCCGACCTGGCCATCGAGTACCAGAGCTACACCCTCGACAACGGGCTGCAGGTCCTGCTGAGCGAGGACCACGACATCCCGGTGGTCCGGGTCGAGCTGTGGTACCACGTGGGCTCCAAGGACGAGGTGGAGGGACGCAGCGGCTTCGCCCACCTGTTCGAGCACCTGATGTTCCAGGGCAGCGAGCACGCCAACGCGGACTACTTCGTGCCCCTGCAGGAGGTCGGCGCGTCGGTCAACGGGTCCACCAACCTGGACCGCACCAACTACTACGAGCAGCTGTCCAGCGAGTACCTGCCCCTGGCCCTTTGGATGGAGGCCGATCGGATGGGCTGGCTGCTGCCGGTGCTGGACGACGAGCGGCTGCGAAACCAGAAGGACGTGGTCCGGAACGAGCGGCGCCAGAACTACGAGAACCGGCCCTACGGCGGCGTGTGGATCACCCTGCTCGAGAACCTCTTCCCCCCGGGCCACCCCTACCACCATGCGACCATCGGCAGCCACGAGGACATCGAGGCCGCCTCGCTGGATGACGTGCACGGGTTCTTCCGCACCTACTACACGCCCAACAACGCGACGCTCACGGTGGTGGGTGACTTCGACCCGGAGGAGGCCAGGGACTGGATCGACAAGACCTTCGGCCCCGTGCCCGCGGGGGAGGAGCCGCCGGTGGTGACCGTGCCCCGCTTCCGTCGCAAGGACCAGACGGTCATCCGCCAGGAGGACGACGTCCCCCTGCACAAGGTCTGGATCGCCTGGCCCACACCCGCGGTCTTCGCCCCGGGTGACGCGGAGCTGGACCTGCTGTCCAAGATCCTCACCGACGGCAAGGAGTCGCGGCTGTACAGCGCCCTGGTCCACGAGCGGCAGATCGCCAAGGAGGTACGCGCGTACCAGGCCTCCTTCAAGTACGGCAGCGCCTACGTCATCCAGGCCACGGCCGCGGACGGGCACACCACCGACGAGCTGGTGGCGGCCATCGACGCCATCCTCGGCGACCTGACCAAGGCCCCGCCCGCCGCCGAGGAGGTGGAGGTCGCCTTGATCCAGTACGAGCGCGCGTTCGTGGAGTCCCTGGGCACCCTGTCCGGACGCTCCCGCCAGCTGCAGAGCTACAACCACATCAACGGCTCGCCGGACTACCTGCAGCAGGACCTGACCCGCTACCGCAAGGTGAACGCCCGGTTGATCAGCAAGGCGGTCAAGAAGCTCCTGCCGCTGGACAAGCGGGTGGTGCTCCACGTGACACCGGCCGCGGCGGCCACCGCCGAAGGGGGGGAGTGACATGGTACGTACAGCGCTGACCCTCGCCCTCGCCCTGGGCCTGGCGGCCGTCGCGTCTCCGAGCGTCCGGGCGGCCGATGCCACCCCGACGATCACCGAGGCCCCAGGGCCCCTGCCGCCGCGGGCGTTCCAGATTCCCGAGGTCCAGATGGCCACCCTGTCCTCGGGCCTGCGGGTGGCCGTTCTCGCCAACGACGAGGTGCCGATGGTCTGGGTTCGGCTGGTGTTCAACGCCGGCTCGTGGACCGATCCCCCGGGCCAGGAGGGGCTGGCATCCGCGGCCATGGACATGCTGGACGAGGGGGCGGGTTCGATGGACGCCCTGGCCCTCTCGGCGGCCAAGCGGGCGATGGCGTCGAAGCTGAGCACCTACGCCTACCTGGATGGCGCGGCGATCTCGGCCAGCTGCCTCAAGCGCAACCTGGAGCCGACCCTGGACCTGCTGGTCACCGTGCTGCGGGAGCCCACCTTCCCCCAAGGGGAGTGGGAGCTGATGCGGTCCCGGCGGTTGCTGGAGCTCAAGGAGCAGGAGGAGCAGCCGACCCAGCTGTGCTACCGCGCCCTGGACAGGCTGCTGTACGGGGACGGGTACGACGGGCGGTTCGCCACCGAGGAGAGCTACGGGGCCATCGGCACGGCCGAGATGCGCGAGTGGGTCGGCCGCTACCTGCACCCCGGCAACGCCCTGATGCTGGTGGGCGGGGACACCACGGTGGAGGAGATCGTCCCCCTGCTGGAGGACCGCCTGGCCACCTGGCAGGCCCGGGAGCCCGCGGGGGCGCCCGAGCCGGAGCCGCACCAGCCCGGGTCCACGGTCCTGTTCCTGATGGACAAGCCCGACGCCCCCCAGTCGGTGATCGGATTTGGGCGCTTCACCGTGCCGCGCACCGACGGGACCTACCCCGACCTCTACATGGCCAACACGGTCCTGGGGGGCATCTTCACCAGCCGGATCAACCTGAACCTGCGGGAGGAGAAGGGGTGGACCTACGGCGCCCGGTCCTTCCTGTACGACTCCCACGCGCCCAGCCAGTGGCTGATGGTGTCGTCGGTGGAACGGGACGCGACCGCGGACGCCGTCGCCGAAGTGCTCGTGGAGGTCCGGGACCTGCACGGTGACCGGCCGCTGACCGCCGAGGAGCTGGAGTTCGCCCGTTCCAACCGGGTGCACTCGTACCCGGCGCGCTTCGAGCGGACCGGGTTCCTGCTCGGAGAGGTGGCCAGCATCTGGCGCTACGGCCTGCCCGAGGACTGGATCTCCGGCCACCTGCCTCGCCTGCGGGCCGTGACCCTCGAGGGCGCGAGCGCCGCCGCCACCACCCACCTGGATCCGGACGCGATGGTGATCGTGGTGGTGGGGGATCTCGCGACCGTCCGCGAGCCCCTGGAGGCGCTGGGGCTGCCGTCGGTGGACATCGACCGGGAGGGGAACCTGCTGGGGCCGATGCCGGGGGCCGAGGCCGAGACCGACGCCGAGACCGAGACCGAGACCGAGTAGGGTCCTAGACAATCCTGCCGATCAGCTCGCGAATCGCATCGAAGTACGAGGCACCGGCCCGCATCTGGATGTCGTTGTGGCCCGCGTGGGGGACACGCAGGAAGGCCTTGTGGGGGTCGGCGCTGGCCCCGTGGAGCAGCTCGCCCTCGCGGATGGACAGGATCTCGTCCTGCTCGGCGTGGATGATCAGGGTCGGCAGCGAGATCGCGGCCATCTTCTCGCCGCTGCGGGGCCCGTGCTCCTCGCGGATCCCCAGCTGCTGTGCAGGCACTCCCAGCAGGGCGAGCAGGGGGAGGATCCGGGCGAAGCCGCTCTCGACGATCAGCCCGGCCAGCTCGTCCCCCCGCGCCGCGGCCAGCTCGATGGCGGGCGCCGAGCCCATGGAACGCCCCATGACCAGCAGGGGCACCGCCGGACCGACCACCGCCCGGGCCTCGTCGAGGGTCGGGTGGGCATCCTCGAGGAAGGTGGTCAGCGAGGGGGATCCCGTGGACGGTCCGTACCCCCGGTACTCGCCGATCATCAGGGTCGCAGGGAGCGCCCGGAAGGTGTCGGCGAGCGAGTCGTAGTCCCGGGCGGTCTCCCCGTTGCCGTGGAAGAACAGGATCCCAGGCGCGCCCTCGGGACCCGAGTATACCCGCAGCCGAAGGCGGACGCCGTCCTCCAGCGCGATCATCCGGTCCACCGCCCCGGGGGCCTCGGGGCCGTAGGGCATGTCGGGGCGCGGGAAGAAGGGCGCGGCGCCCAGGCGGGGGTCGGACAGGGGGTTGGTGTCGCTCATGGTGCTCCCCTTTGCGGTCCCGAGATTGTAGCTCCCCGGAGGGGTGGGTAAGCTCGCGAGCCGCGGGGGGTGCCCGCCGCAGCGGAGGTCCACATGGCGCGCTGGATGATGCTCCTGGCCCTGTCCATGGCCTTGACCGGCTGTCCGACGACCTACGGGGACGACGACGATGCCGGGGACGACGACACCACGGCAGGGGACGATGACACCGGGGACGACGACACCGGGGACGACGACACCGGGGACGACGACACCGGAG
>CAZITQ010000262.1:0-11986 GCA_964542165.1 uncultured Rickettsiales bacterium | reverse complement strand
GTACCCCTTTCTCTCAACCCAGGCTTGGCCTGGCGCACTCAGGAGGTCTGGACTCGGTCATCAATGCCGTGATCCTCGAGCCTTCGTACATCCCCGACAACGGCGACGAGATCGAGATCCACTACCAGGTGCCCCAGGGGTGCTCGGGGTAGCGATTTCCGGCCCCCCCGCCCCTCTGTGACAACGGACTGGCGGAGGCGCTACCGCGCGTCGTCGGACAGGAACTCCTCCGCCGCTGGATGGAACGGGATCGCCGCGCCCGCGGTGGCGTGATCCCGGGAGATGTACCAGGCGTGGCTGGCCTGGCCCGCGAGCTCGTCCACGTGGCCGTAGAGGGCGTCGAGCATGGATCGCACCCGTTCGCCGTCCACGTCGGCGCGGGTGATCAACAGCGAGGTGGCCGCCACCGTGCGGCAAGGCTCGCGCTGGCCGGGGTAGGTGTTGGCCGGCAGGGTCTGGGCCACCAGGGGCTGGTCGCGGCTGGTCAGGAAGTCCACCACCTCGTCGGGCAAGGACAGCAGGGTCAGACCGTGCTGGCTGGCGTGGTCCGTGACCGCGGCGAGGGGCCAGGCGCTGGTGACGAACAGGGCGTCCAGCTCGCCGGCCGCCAGGGAGTCCAGGGCCTCGCCGGTGGGGCGGGCGCCAGCCAGGGTCAGGTGCGACGGGGCGATGGCGGCGGCCGACAGCACCTGCAGGGCGCTGATCCGCGTGCCCGAACCCTCCGGGCCCAGGCCCACCCGCTTGCCGCGCAGGTCCTCCAGCCGGTTCAACCCCGCGTCGCTTCGCACCAGCACCTGCACCGCCTCGGGGTACAGGGCGCATACCGCTCTCAGCTGATCCAGGCCCGCTTCCCCTGCGAAGTTCAGCACCCCCGCGTGCGCCGCTGCGGCCACGTCCCCCTGGGCCAGGCCGAAGTCCACGTCGCCGGCCGCCACCCGCCGGCAGTTCTCGGCGCTCCCGTCGGTGGGCAGGACGCAGACCGGTCGGCCGGGCCATTCGATCAGGCCCGCCAGGGCGCCACCGAGGCGGGCGTACTCACCGAAGGGAAGTCCCGTGGCGAGGGCCGGACGCCCCTCCTCCACGGCCACGCGGCACTCCGCCGCCGCCACGAAGCGCTCCAGCTCGCGGTCGAACTGCTCCGACCGGCTCTCGTTCCCCCGGCGGTCGAGGAAGGTGCCCACAGCCTCGATTCGCCGCAGCTGCCGCTGGCGCGGCGTCAGGTCCAGCTCCTCGTGTACGTCCCCGGGGGCGGTCACCGCCACCCCGCCCTGGGGCGCCTGTGGCAACTCGGCGACCCTCACCCAGGCGTCCCCGTCCCGGGCGTAGGGCGTCGCCCCGTAGATGCCCAGCTTGTCGCCGGTGTCGTTGCCGTCGGCGTCCACGCCGGCGACCCCCATCGAGGTCGCCCCCAGCACCCCGAGCAACGAGCCCACGCCCAGCGTGTCCCAGTCGGTGAGCTGGTGCTGCTGGCGGAACACGAGTTCGGCGTCGTAGTAGACCAGCAGCCGCTCCCGCTCGTCTCCCTCGACCTGGTAGGGGTAGACACCCTTGCGCGAGTAGACCTCCACCTGGAACAGACCGTCGCGGTAGTCGGTGTCCAGGCTGGCCTGCAGGTCCGCCTTCAGCTCGTCTTCGGAGGGGCCGCGGCGGCACCCGGTGGCCAACGCCAGCAGGACGAGGAGCGCGAACCCCAGGGGACGTCGGGCCCACCGCACCTCAGCGTACCCCCGGGATGACGAAGTACAGCTGGATCACCAGGGCGTTGGCGATGTCGATGAAGAACGCCCCCACCATCGGCACCACCAGAAACGAGGTGGGCGAGGGACCGTAGCGGGAGACCAGGGCCTCCATGTTGGCCACCGCCGTGGGGGTGGCGCCCATGCCGAAGCCACAGTGACCTCCGGCCATGATCGCCGCGTCGTAGTCCTTGCCCATGGCCCGGAAGGTCACGAAGTAGGCGAACAGGACCATCACCACCGTCTGCGCCAGCAGGATCAGCAGCATCGGGCCGGCCAGGTTCAGCAGCTCCCACAGCCGCAGCGACATCAGCGCCATGGCCAGGAACACCGACAGCGACACCGTGCCCCACAGGTCGATGGTCTCCTTGTTGATCCGATAGACGCCGGTGACCTCCAGGACGTTGATCGTCGCCAGCCCCAGGAACAGCGAGCAGATGAACGACGGCACGGTCACGCCGTGGTTCATCAAGAAGCGGTACAGGAAGTCCCCGCCGACCATACACAGCACGATGATCGTGATCGTCTCGAGCATCCGCCGCGGGGTCACGTCGTCCTGCTCGTCCAGGTCGTAGGTCACCTGCTCCTTGGTCTGCTCGTGGGTGTACTCTTGCGGGCGCAGGCGGTGCTTTTCGATCAGCCGCCGCGTCACCGGACCCCCGATCAGCCCGCCGAGGACGAGGCCGAAGGTGGCGCAGGCCATGGCCAGCTCCATGGTGCCGCGGATGTTGTGCACGTCGGTGAAGATCTCGGCGTAGGTCACCCCGGTGCCGTGCCCCCCCGACAGGGTGATCGAACCCGCCAGGAGCCCGATCAGCGGGTGCATGTCGGTGGCCACTGCCAGCGTCACACCGGTGGCGTTCTGGATGATCAGGTAGGCGGTGGCGATGCCCAGAAAGAGCAGCACACGCGGCCCGCCGCGGATCAGCAGCTTGATGCTCGCCCCCAGCCCGACGGTGGTGAAGAACACCAGCATCAGCGGAGTCTTGAGCGACATGTCGAAGGCGAAGGACACGTCGAACCAGGCGTGGAGCACCGTGGAGACCAGGGCGAACACGATGCCGCCGACCACGGGCTCGGGGATGTTGTTGTTGCGCAGGAAGGGGATGAAGCGGTTCAGCACGTTGCCCAGCAGCAGAACGACGAGTGCGAGGGCGCCGGTCTGGACCAGGTTGAGCTGAAGGGTCATGGAGACGTCCACCGTTCCGGCCGTGATCCTAGGCTCCCGTCCAGACACGGGTCAAATGGCGCCTTGGTGGGCTGTGATCCGATTTGACCCGGTTTGATGAGCTTAGATCGACGCCCACTGCCAGGGTCTGTCGCAGACGACGGCCGGGGACGGCGGAGGCGCCGCCGGAACGGAGCCGCCGAAAAGACCAGGAGGTAGTGGACGATGACGAAGATCAACCTGTTTGGCTGGATGGCGATGGGCGTGGCGATCACCGCGACGGCGTTCCTCCACAGCGGATGCTGCGGGAGCAGCTCGTCCGCGAGCGAGGATCTGATGTCGGAGCTCGCGGAGGCGTCGGCGAGCGCGCCTTCGGACGGCAAGGTGAAGACCTGCAACGACCTGTCCAGCGTGAGTCAGTGCAGCGAGCACCAGGGCCCGGCCTTCGCCGTGTTCGGCGAGGAGTTCTACAAGGGCCTGTGCGAGCTCACCGAGGGGAGCTGGGGCGAGGCCCCCTGCCCCACCGACGACATCATCGGCCGCTGTGACGACGGCGAAGGCTCGATCACCATCTACTACGGCACCGGGGGTTCCCCGTACGACGCCACCTCCGCCAAGGACGCCTGCGATTTCTCGGAAGGGAAGTTCAGTAGCTGAGTCCTCTTCCGAAGGCGTCAGGCGTCAGTCCTCCTGGTCGAGGAGCGCCCTGGCCCGGTCCGTGAGCGCGGAGACCGAGGGGAATCGATCGCCGCGGGACTTGGCCAGGGCGCGCTCGATCAGCGCGTCCAGCTCGGGGGGCAGCGTGGCCGCCGCGACCTCGCTGGCGGTGGGGGCCGACGCCATCAACAGCTTGGCGTAGATGCCGGCCAGGGTGGGGTCCATGAAGGGCGGGACCCCGGTCACCATCTCGTACAGGAGCGCGCCGAGGGCGTGCACGTCGGACCGCACGTCCAGCTCCTCCCCCCGCGCCTGCTCCGGTGACATGTAGGCCGGGGTCCCCAGCACCATCCCCGTGGACGTGAGCTTGGAGGCCGCCGTCTCGTCGATGGGCCGGGCCAGGCCGAAGTCCAGCAGCACCGCCGTCTGGGCCCGCTGCGGATCGTCGGTGAGGAACACGTTGGCCGGCTTCAGGTCCCGGTGGAGCAGCCCCGCCGCGTGGGCGACCTCCAGGGCCGAGCCCATCTCCACCGTCAGGTCCAGGGCCTCCCGCCAGCGGAGGTGCCCCTCCCTGGACAGGCGGTCCTCCAGGGTCTCCCCCGAGAGCAGCTCCATGACCAGGAAGTGGGTCCCGTCGGCGGACACGTCGAAGTCCAGGATCGACACGATGCCCGGATGCCCCAGGGAGGAGGCGGCCCGGGCCTCGCGCACGAACCGCCGGATGGAGGCCTCGGACAGGCGCGCGTCGGTGTGCAACATCTTGATCGCGTAGGGCTTGCCCGTGCGCACGTGGACGGCCCGGAAGACCGCGCCCATGCCCCCGGACTGCAGGTGCTCCTCGACCCGCCAGGTGCCGTTGAGCACCACGCCGGAGAGGTCCTCGCGCCCGGCCAGCGGTTCCGCGGTCCGGCGGTGGGTGTCCCCGCCCCCCAGCCCGCTGTCCGGTGGCGGCAGGGAGGGGGCGGTGGTCGCGGGTTCGTCGGCCAGGATGCCCGCGGCCGCGGCGTCCAGGATCAGCAGCTCGGCGTCCGCGGACGAGAGGTCCAGCTCCCGGGCCACGTCACCGGCCTCGAAGCGGGGTATGTGGCGCGAGAGGGTGACCAGCTCGCGGAAGCGGAGGTGTCGGCGGAGGCGGGAGATGGCCCACAACGCCGCGGCGAGGGCCCACGCGCCCGGGACGGCGCCCGGCAACAGGATCATGAAGACCCCGGCCCGCACATCCTCGACACCCTCGGACAGCGCGATCATCGCCACGCCCAGGAACAGGCAGATGATGGCGCATACACCCAGCCCCGCCGAGAGCACGGCCGCGATGCCGATCCGGAACCAGGACCAGCGTTCGGCGCTGCGATAGCGGGGGGGCAGGACCTTCATCGCGCCCAGTATACGCACGGCTCGCGGGCGGCCTGCGCCCCGGGGGGAGCCGGGGTACACTGGGCCGACGCCCCCGCACCGGAACAGACCGTGGTCGTGACAACTCCCGGCTCCCCAACGCCCCCCCCCGGCCCCTTCGTGGGACGGGTCGATGAGCTGCGCGCCGTCCTCGCGGCGCTGCGGCAGGGCGGACGGCTGGTCACCCTCGTGGGGCCCGGTGGCATCGGCAAGACGCGTCTGGCCCGTGAGCTGGTCGCGATCCTGGAGACCACAGGAGGCATCGCCGAGGCGGGGGTGATCTGGGCCGATCTGGCCGAGGCGGAGGGAGAGGCCGGCGTACTGGACGCGGTGGGCGCGGCGCTGTCGTTGCCCGACCCGGCCGCGGGCCCCGGAGCCCCCTCCCGCGTCGCCGGCGCGCTCGCAGGTGCCGGCCCCGTCCTGTTGGTGCTCGATGGTGCCGACCGCGTGGTCGAGCCGCTGGCCGCGGCCGTGGCTCGCTGGCTCTCCCACGCGCCGGAGATCGCGGTCCTGGTCACCTCCCGGGAGAAGCTCCAGCTCGACGGCGAGCACGCGATCGAGCTCGGACCCCTGGGACTTCCGGGACGGGAGGCGGCAACGGCGGAAGCCCCGGCCGCCTCCGAGGCCGTCCAGCTCTTCTTGCAGGCGGCGTCCCGGAGGGCCCCCGGGTGGATCCTGGCGGACGCCGACCGGCCCTTCGTGGAGTCCATCGTCCGGCTGCTGGACGGCATCCCGCTGGCCATCGAGCTCGCCGCCCCTCGACTGGAGATCATGGGGCCCCGGGCCCTGTTGCACCGGCTGACCAACCGCTTCGACGTCCTGGCGGCGAGGCGGAGGGGGGCCCCGGGACGCCACGCGACCATGCGCACCGCGGTGGAGTTCTCCTGGGACGTGCTCGACGAGCCGGAGCGGCGGGCGTTGGCCTGGTGTTCGGTGTTCCGCGGCGGGTTCACGCTGGAGGCCGCCGAGGCCGTGCTCGGCGATGAGGGCGGCTCGGAGACCACGGTGGTGGACCGGATCCAGGGGCTGCGGACGCGCTCGCTGCTCACCGTGGCGGCCCAGGAGAGCGAAGACGGCAACCTGCGGCTGTCGATGTACGAGACCATCCGTCGGTTCGCGGCGGATCGGCTGGACGACCTGGGGGAGCGCCGGGAGGCCGAGGCCCGGCACTCGGCCTTCTTCGTCGGCTGGGGGAGGCAGCACGCGCCCGGCGCCGCGAATCGCGCCGCCGTCGACGCCCACATCCGCGGCGAGCGCCACAACCTGCTGGCCGTGGCGGAGCGGGTGCTCGACGGTGGGCCGGTGAGCGCCCGGGCCGCGGAACCCGCCCTGGAGTCGCTGCTCCTCCTCGAACCCGTGTTGCTGCGCCGGGGCCCGTTGGAACGCTTCGCCGCCCTGCTGGATCCGGTGCTGGAGGCCACCGCGCGCTCCGGAGCCGATCCCCACCTCTACTGCCGCGCGCTGGCGGCCCGCGGCAACCTCCAGCGGGAGCGGGGCGCCGGCCGCCAGGGTCTGCAGGACCTGATGCACGCGCTGTCGATCGCCAGGGAGATCGACGCCCCGGAGACCGAGGATCGTTGCCTGCTGGCCCTGGGCGAGGCGCTGGCCGCGGCCGGACAGCCAGAGGACGCCGCCGAGCAGTTCGAGCGTGCCCGTTCGGGCTTCGCCCGGCGCGGCGATGGCATCGGCGAGGGTGTGGCGCTGCGTGGGATGGCCCGACTCGCGGTCGGGGGCGGGCGCCCGGACGACGCCGCGGACCTCCTGGAACGGGCGCTGGCGGCTCACGGGGCGCCCGGTGCGGAGCCCGACCGGGCCAGGGACCTGCGTCACCTGGGACGCCTGCAGCTGGATGCCGGCCGGACCACCCGCGCCCGCGAGGCCCTGCTCGAAGCCCGGCGCACCAGCGATGGCATCGGTGACGTCCGAGGCCTGGCCGTGAGCGAGGGTCTGCTGGCCCAGGTGCAACACCTGGAGGGCGACCTGCCGGCGGCGCGCGAGGTCTACCTGCCGGTCATCCACCGGCTCGGCCAGCTCGGGTTCCGCCGACTGGAGGCCGAGGTCACGGTCTACCTGGGCCTGCTGGCCTGGGAAGCGGGGGCAGGGGTGGAGGCTCGGGCCCTGTGGAACCGGGCCAGCGAGCTGCTCGAGGGGGACGACGCACCCGGCCTGATCGGCTGGATCGAGCGCCTGATCGACGTTCTGGACGCCGGGCACCCGGGGCTGGAGACGGCGGCGGATCGTGCGGCGGATGCAGCGTCACGCCCCCTGGGCATGGCCCTCACCCGGCGGGCGGCCCGCGAGGCCCTCGCCAGCGCCGGCGAGCGTCGCATCGCCGATCTGCCGGTGCAGGATCTGGCGATCGGGGATGGGGCGGAGTGGTTCCGGGCGCCGGGGGGCGCCGCCGTGGATCTTCGCCAGCGCAGGCCGCTGAGGCGCATGCTGTGGTCGCTGGTGGAGCACCGGCGCGGAGGGGAGGAGGGTTCGCTGTCGGTGGACGAGCTGCTGGCCCGGGGCTGGCCGGGCGAGCGGGTGATCCCCGAGGCCGGCGCGCACCGCGTCCGGGTGGCGATCTCCACCCTGCGCAAGCTCGGGCTCAAGGGGGTCTTGATCACCGGTGAGGACGGGTACCTGCTCGATCCGTCCGTGACCCTCCACGTGATGGAGTGACCGGGTGCAGCGGCGGGCGATGGACGTCGATCTGGAGCGCTACGGCGGATCCGCTCGGGCGCTACGCGTCGGGGCGTTCGTCACGACCGCGGCTGCGGGGCTGACCGCCACGTTCGCCGCCCTGTGGGTCTTCATGGGGCTGGTCTTCGTGTTGCCGGGGGAACTGCCCGCGGAGGATCGCTGGATCGCCGCTGCCGTGATGGCCACCCTAGGGCTCCTGTCCCTCCCTCCGTCCCTGATCCTGCTCGGCCTGGCGTGGTGGCTCCGGCGCCGCCTGGACCGTCTGTCCCGCCTGTCGGCCATCGTGCGGCGGGAAGGCGTGCTGGACAAGCTGGAGGTCGAGCGGGAGCTGGGGATCGGCCCGGGGGCCCGCCGCAAGCTGGTGGAGCGGGCGATCCGGCGCCGGATCCTGGTGGACCGGCCCGTGGATCTGGCCGCCCTCGCCCCTTCTACCGCGGGGGACCACGAGCCCATCGGCGGCGCGTACGAGAAGGAAGGTGTGCTCTACGTGGGCCGTTCGGGCCCCGTGTACCGGGTGCGTCAGATCCGAACCGGGCAGCGCTACGCCCTCAAACACCTGGTCCCCGGTGGGCGGCTGCCGCCCGCGGAGATCGAACGCATCGCGTCCATGGCCCTGGCCACCACGGATCTGCGCCACCCCAACCTGGTGCACGTGCTCGACGTGGACCGGACCGCGACCGGCGAGACCTACCTGGTGATGGAGCTGCTGGAGGGGGAGTCCGCCGAGGTCCGGGTGGCCCGGACGACGCCGCTTCCCATCCCCGAACTGCTCCGCTTCTCCCACCAGGTGGCCGCCGCCCTGGTGGCGGTCCACGGCCAGGGGCACTTCCACGGTGGGCTGGCCCTGGCCGAGGTCTTCCTGACCCCCGACGAGGACGGCCGGGACCGGGCGGTGCTCACCCCCCTCGGCCCCGCCCTGGAGCCCCTCGCCGACGAGGAGGGGCGGGCGTCGGACATCCGCGCCGTCGGGGCGCTGATCCGGGAGATGCTGGGGGACCGGCCGCCGCCCCCGCGGCTGCGCGACCTGCTCGATCGGCTGGACCGTCCGGACGACGGCTTCGAGGATATGGAGGCGCTGCGAGCGTCGCTGGCCGCCCTCCTCCCCGTCGCCCGCTGAGCCGTCGCCCCCCGATTCCTGAGCTCTTCGGGGGGCTCCCCCGGTTCCCCTGTCAGAACGCCCGATCCCTTCGTGTACTCCCGGGCAAGCACAGAGAGAGGAATCGATCATGGTCACTCAGACGATCCCCCACGTACAGCCGACTACCCCTAGCCCCATGGCCCGGATGGTGGCGGCCACCACCGAACTCCGCGACGCCCTGCTCCGCTTCGAGGCCCGGACGTCGGACGCCGACGCCCCCTGCGATCCAGGGGCCGAGGAGGAGATTGCCCTCCTTGTCGAGCGCTGGAGCCGAGCCCTGGAGCGGGGCATCGGAGTCGCCGCCCGGGTGGACGAGGAGTTCCGCCAGGCGGCCGCCCGCTGGGTGAGGGACCAGGTCCAGTCCTTCGTGTTGCGCAGCGAGATCGGGCACCGGGCGATCCGCAAGCCCGCCGGTTTCGCCGGCGATCACGAGACCATCCAGCTCGTGTACCGCCAGCGCCCGAACGGGATGGACCGGGTGGGACGCCTCATCGACGCCCTGATCCTCGCGATGCCGATGGCCCGGGCGGTGTTCAACCGGCGAGGGCTGCTGGCGGACGAGATCCGGCGCACGAGGGTCACCTGCCGAGGGCAACCCGTGCGTGTCACCAGCCTCGCCTGCGGGCCCGCGGAGGAGCTGCGGGACGTGATGGTGGCCGAGAGTCCCGGCCGTGAGCCCATGTCGGTGACCCTGGTCGACATCGATCCCTCGGCGCTTCAGTACGCCCGGGCCCGCCTGGAAGCCACGGGCGATGGCCAGCGGATCCGCACACGCCGGTGCAACCTGATCCAGGCCGCGACGGGCCGCCGCCCCCTGGTCCTGCCGCCCCAGGATCTCGTCTACAGCGCGGGCCTGATCGACTACTTCGAGGACGACCTGGTGGTGCGATTGATCGACGCGGCCTTCGACTGGTTGGCCCCGGGGGGGCGCCTGATCCTGGGGAACTTCCATCCCTGCAACCCGGACCGGGCCTTCCTGGATCACGTGACCGAATGGCCCCTGATCTACCGGGACGAGGCCGACATGCACCGGCTCTTCCAGTGGAGCCGCTTCGGCAAATCCTGCACCCGGATCCGCTACGAATCCCAGGGGATCAACCTGTTCGCGGAGTGCGTCCGGCGCTAGTCCAGATCCACATGCCGAACCCATGGACCAGGCTGCTCAGCAGCAAACCCACGAACCACGCGTAGGTGTACAGGGTCAGGAAGATCGGGGGCACGTTCTCGACCGCGTCGATGGCGGCCAGGAAGCCGGGGATGTTGGGCGCCACGCCCACGGCAAGCGCCAGGATCGCGATCGGGTTCCAGCCGCCCACGAAGCGGTAGCGACCCCTGCGGCGGAAGAGGTCGCCCACATCCAGCCGGGTCCGCCGGATGAGGAAGTAGTCGACGATCAGGATCCCGGCGATGGGCCCCAGCAGCGCCGAGTACCCGATCAACCAGGTGGTGATGTAGGTCTCGGCGGTCTCCATCAACTTCCACGGGAACATGGCGATCCCGAGCCCGGCCGTGATGTAGCCACCCATGCGGAAGGAGATCTTTCGCGGCGCCACGTTGGAGAAGCCGTTGGCCGGGGCCACCACGTTGGCCGCCAGGTTGGTGGTCAGGGTCGCCACGGCGAGCACGAACAGCGCCACCAGGGCGGTCGTCCCGCCCATGCGGTCCAGCAGGTCCACCGGATTCCACAGCGCCTTGCCGTAGATCACCACCGTGGCCGAGGTGACCGCCACGCCGATGAAGGTGAACAGGGCCATGGTCGGCGGCAGCCCCAGCGCCTGGCCCAGGACCTGGTCCCGCTGGCTGCGGCAGTAGCGCGTGAAGTCGGGGATGTTGAGCGACAGGGTGGCCCAGAACCCGACCATCCCGGTCAGGCTCGGGAAGAACACCGACCAGAACTGGCCCTCGAGCTCCTGGCCCGGCGCGAACTGCGAGGGCGTGGACAGCATCGCCCCGAACCCCCCCGCTTTGACGTAGGCCCAGGCCAGCAACGCCAACCCCATGGCGATCAGGAAGGGGGCCGCCAGGGTCTCCAGCCAGCGGATCGACTCGGTGCCGCGGGTGATGAACCACACGTGCAGGCCCCAGAAGAACAGGAAGCACAGGGTCTGGGCGGGGTCGATGCCGAGCACCGGAAGCGGGGTGCCGACGAACCAGTCGCCGGTCACCGCGTTGAGGATCGCGTAGATCGCCGATCCTCCGACCCAGGTCTGGATCCCGAACCAGCCGCAGGCCACCAGGCCCCTCAGGATCGCCGGCACGTTGGCCCCCACGGTGCCGAAGGAGGCCCTGAGCAGCACGGGGAAGGGCACCCCGTGCTTGGTGCCCGCGTGGCCGATCAGCGCCATGGGCACCAGCACGATGCAGTTGCCCAGCAGGATGGTCAGGATCGCCTGGGACCAGGACATGCCGGCCTCCAGCAGGCCCCCGGCCAGCATGTAGGTGGGGACGCACACGACCATGCCCACCCACAGGGCGGAGATGCTGGTCCAGCGCCAGGTCCGGGCCGCGGGCGCGGTGGGTGCCAGGTCGGCGTTGTGAAGCGCCGGATCGGCGCCCTCGATGGGCAGGTGCTGCCCTCCGGCGGTGCTCACGGTGGCCTCCTCGACGGGGTCTCGCCCTCGGTGGGGATCCTGTCGGGCGCCCTCGACGGCTGTCAAACCCGGGGGAGGCGGAGGGAGGGGGTCAGGCCCGACGCTGTGCGCGCACGTCGTCGGTCGCGGACGCAGGGTCCGACGGGGAGTCGTCGCAGAATCGCTTCGCGTAGCGATTGACCAGGGCCATGTCGACGGGGGACAGCTCCAGATCGACGATCATCCCCCCGGCCTGGTCGAGCGCGGAGATCAGCGAGCGCACCGTTCCGGGGGCTTCGATCACCTCGCCGGCGGCGTCGCTGGGCAGCGAGAGGTGGATCTCCAGGTGGGTGCCGGTGGCCACCAGCGTCTGGCTCTCGATGGCGAACTGGCCCGGGGTGGGCATCCGCAGCAGGTACCCGTGGCGGGTCGGCTGGCCCCGGGTCTGCCACGCGACAGGGAGGCTGACCGCGATCCGCTTGTGGCTACGCCGCTCGACGCGCATGCCGTGGACCGACGCCGTGATGCGGGATCGCTCGGCCACGAACCGCTTCAGCGATCCCTTGCCGCCCAGGAACATCTCGAAGCGGATCCCCAGGCCGCTGAGCATGCGTCCGGAGATCGTGTCCCGGGCGTC
>CAZITQ010000261.1:0-12041 GCA_964542165.1 uncultured Rickettsiales bacterium | reverse complement strand
TGCGCCTTTTCCCCCTTTGCGCCTTTGCGCGAACCTCTCCTCTCTTCCCCTCACTCCACCCTTCCCTGGACGATCCACCGCTTGCGGCGGCGGTCGCGGTAGGTGAGGGCGATCTCGCCGGAGCGGGTGGTGAGGTAGTGGTACTCGCGGTGGATCTCGCGGGCCCACCAGCCGCCGCGGACGATGTAGGGGCCGGCGGTCTCCACCACCGAACCGCGGGGGGTGTCGGCCAGCAGCCAGCCCTTCGGATCCCGGGCGAAGGGTTCTCTGACCGTCTCGGGACGGGTGAACAGCCGGCGGACCAGGGGCCGAGGGGGCTGACCGTCGGGGGCCGGGTGGGGGAGGGCGGTGCGGGACAGGGGCTCCCAGGTGAAGCGGGCCTCGGGCAGGTGGGCGTCCCGCAGGCGAGCCCGGACCACCGCGTCCTCGCCGAACTCGGCCTTGACGAAGGCCAGCGCCCGATCGGCGGCGGCCAGATCCCGTTTCGGGCCCGTCCCCCCCGTGGCCGGCGCCCCGGACCGCTGGAGCAGACGGTCCTGGACCTGGGCCGTGGGCACCGTCTCCGCCCGCAGGTGCAACTCGATCACCCCCGAGACCAGCTGCAGGGACTCCAGCTGGAGCCGGGCCAGGAGCATCAGCTCCGACGCGTCCCGGGTGGGGGCCGCCGGGCGGATGGCCTCCTCGCGGTCCCTGCCCCGCTCCATACCGAAGCGCAGGTGCAGCTCGGTCAACGACTCGCCCCGGGTGATCAGGGCGGCCAGCAGGGGGTGCAGCTGGCGCTTGACGTGGAACAGCAGCTGGGTCGTGTCCAGCACCGGATCGGTCAGCAACAGGCTGCGAGCGGTGGGTTCGGGGATCGCCTCGGGTTGCAGGGGGCTCCACAGGTCCCCGGACGCCATCCGGTGCAGGCGGTGGGCTTCGGCGCCGAAGCGTTCGCGGATTCCCGCCGCTGGCAGCTCGATCAGGCCTCCGAGGGTGGTCACCCCCAGCTTGTGCAAGGCGTCGCGGAATCCGGGCTCGATGTTGAGCCTCGCCAGGGGGACCCAGCGCGCCAGCTCCCGCTCATGGGCCGGATCGCGCAGGACCTGGATCCCCTTGTTCGACTTGACCGAAGCGTAGGAGCCGAACTTGCTGAAACCTATGGAAACCATAGAGTTGTAACCAGAACCTTCGAGTTCTGCAACAAGTTCATCGGACCAGCTCCGGAGGGAGGGGTAGAGCCTCTCCAGCCCCCCGGCATTGAGCCAGAACACCCCCGGCTCGTCGGTGCAGGGCTCCACCTCCGGACTGAACCGCTGGAGCTTCTCGGTGAGGCCTTCCACCGCCCGCCCCACCTCACCGTCGGCCACCACCCCGGCCCGCAGCTCCCGGGCCAGGGACAGGGCGGCGGCGTAACGCATCCCGGGCAGCACGCCCCCCTCCCGGGCGTGCTCGTTGACCCAGGTCACCGGCGCCTGGGGCTTGTCCTCGGCAACCACCGCGGCCGGGTACTCCACCCAGTCGGCGTGGGTCCGCAGCAGCAGCTGCAGGGGCAGCGCCGGCAGGTCAACGCAGGCCAGGCGGTCCACAGCAGATCTCCGCGTGGGTCCACCCCGGGGCCCGCCGCTTGTCCTTGACCGCCCGCAGCTCGGCGGCGAAGCGATCCTCCCCGAGGCGGCGCCGCTGGGATTCCATGCGCAGCGAGACCAGTGAACCGAGGCGGGGAGGGTAGGGGCCCGGCTCGGTGAGACAGAGCAGGGCGATGTCGTGCTTGATCGCCAACCCCAGCAGCCGGGACATCAGCGGGGTGGGCACGGACGGTGAGGGGCCCAGGTCCAGGGCGATCAGACCGAAGGCCCCACTTCGGGCCAGCCGGTCGGCCGCCCGGGCCACCGCATGGGCCGTGGACACCCGCACCACGACCAGGGCCCCCAAGTCCACCCCCCAGGCGGCGATGTCCGGGGGGAAGAAGTGGCTGTCGGTGCGGGTGATCCAGGCCACGAGCTCCCCCTCTCGCTGGGCATCGAGCACCAGGGAGGAGGCCTGGGTCAGGGCCGAGGAGTCGGGGCCCCCCACGAGCTCGGTGATGCGACCGGCAAGACCTGCTCGACACCACCCCGACGGGGCATCGACCGGGACGGCGGTGCGCTGAAGGGCTTCGGGGAGGAGGAGTGCGGGGTCGGCGGCGGGGGGCATGGCGCGTCTCCTGTACAGATGTTCAGTGATCCTGATCTAAGCACAGGATCATTGACTGTACAAGTGTTCAGTTGTTGCGGCGGTGTGTCCGGGATCACCCCGGATTCGAGGCCGGCTAAAAAAGGGACTCAAGACCCCGCAGAATCCGCCGATGACATGCGCGGGAGAACGGGAATGCACCTCTTCGTATCCGCGATGCTGCTCGCCACGGCCACCCTGTTGCTGGGGATCATCCACGCAGAGCCGGACCCCTATTCCCGGGCCACGACCCGCAAACGCTCCCACGCTCGAAGACACTGACCCGCGGTCGAGTTCCCCGGATCCCCGGGAGCGCACCCGCGCACGGAAGGTTCCACCTACCCGCGGTGTTGACCCGCCGAACCGAGTCGCAGCGACCACGGGGAGTACACACATGCCCATCACCCACCGTGCCCTTCGAGGGCCCCTCTACACCCTGATCACCCTGGCCACCCTGACGGCCACCCTGGCGCCGAGCCCGGCAGCCCTCGCCGGCGGAGGCGACGTGGACTTCGCCGCGGAGGCCAAGCGCCGCATGAACCTCTCGTTCGACCTGGACGAGGTGGAGGGCATGCTCCAGCAGGACATCCCCCAGGCCTACCCATCCGCGGCCATGGCCCCCCTGCCCCTGGAACCCAACTCGGAGATGGCCTCGGTGACGGTGTTCCGGGACCGGGCCCTGGTGACCCGGGTCCTGGATGGACGGGTGGAGGAGGGGGAGGACAGCGTCACCTTCGAGGGCCTGCCCCTGGGCATCGCCGCCGACAGCCTGCACGCCACGGTGCTGAAGGGAAACGCCCGCATCGTGGGGGTCGAGCTCCTGTCGGGGCGAGGGGAGGTGGAGGAGACCGAGCGGATCCAGGGGATCCGCGACCAGATGCTGGAAATCACCGAGGAGCTGGGACAGGTGCGCGACCGCATCGAATCCCTGCTGGCCCAGCGGACCTACCTTCGGGACACCCTGCTGCAGGACCGCAACCAGGCGCCGGCCCCCTCCCTGGACCAGATCCGCGGCACGCTGACGTTCGTCGGCGACGCCGAGCGTGACATCGCCGCCGAGCTGCGTCAGGAACAGGAGCGCGCCCGGGAGCTGGACGAGGAGCTGAGGCCGCTGCTGATCAAGCTCGACAATCCCCTGGCCACGGGCAACCAGGTCCGCGTCGACCTGGCGTCGGACGCCGGCGGCAAGATGACCGTGGGGCTGCGGTACCAGGTCTTCGGCGCCGGATGGTGGCCCGCCTACAACGCCCGCCTGGACGAGTCCACCTCCCAGGTGACCCTGGAGTACTACGGCATCGTGTCCCAGAGCACCGGCGAGGACTGGGAGGCGGTGGAGCTCCAGCTGTCCACGGCCAACCCCTCGGTCTCGGGCGAGCTGCCCAGCCTGACCTCGTGGTACCTGGGCCGGGACGTCTACGGCGGATCGTACAACGTCCAGAGCAACCTCATGATGGGCCGCGGCTACTACGACATGGCCGGCAACGAGATGCAGGCCAATCCCCAGACCGTGGTGCCCCAGGGGGTGGTCGAGACCCGGATGAACGCCTCGGTACAGGGGACGGGGGCCGTGGTCTTCGCCATCCCCGGTGAGCGGACCATCGCCGGCGACGGCAGCGAGCAGCGCCTACCCGTGGGTACCCAGACGTTCGCCGCCGTGATGGAGCTGGCCACCGTGCCCAAGCTCGTTCCCGAGGTCTACCGCCAGGCCCGGATGCGCTACCAGGGCGAGGCCCCCCTGCTGCCGGGCACGGTCGCCTCCTTCGTGGGTTCGGACTACGTGGGGACGGGCCAGCTGGCCACCGTGGTCCCCGGCGAGGAGCTGCTGATCTCGTTTGGCACCGACGACCGCATGCGGGTGGAGCGCCAGCTGATGGAGCGCCAGCAGGACTACGTGGGCGCCGGCAAGCGCACCGTGCGCTGGACCCTGCACTTCCGGATCAAGGTCAGCAACTTCTCCGGCGAGGCCCAGACCGTCCGCCTGGTCGACCAGGTACCCGTCTCCGAGATGGACCGGGTCACCGTCAAGCTCCTCGAGACCACCGAGCCCCTGCCCCCCGCCGAAGACGACGGCCCCGGCATCATGAAGTGGAAACTCCAGCTTCCCGCCAGCGGCGAGACCTACGTCGACCTCCGCTTCTCCGTCACCGGCCCCGCGGACGTCTACATCCAGGACATGATGTTCTGAGCCCTACCCGCGTGCACCACTCCGACCCACGACCTTCCGCAGCAGGCGGCTCGCTCTGGGAGGGAGGAGGCTCGCATGGCCGCCGTGGGGGCTCGCTCGGGGGAGGGAGGCTCAATAGGGGCGGCGGGCGCCGATGGAGAGGCGGACGACGGCGACGGTGATGGCGATCAGGGCGATGGCGTGGATCAGGGGGCGGCTGATGAACCAGGCATCCTGGAGGCGCAGCCAGGCAAGGTAGTGGTCGTTGATCGCGGAGGCGGCGACCGATCCGATGACCAGCAGGAAGAACTCGCCGCCCATGGCGATGAATTCCAGCAGGGCGCCGGCGGTGATGGCGGCCAGCGCCAGACGATCCAGGTGGCGCAGCCGGACGACCGCGACGATGGCCAGGGCGATGGCGGCTCCGCAGCCCAGGCCGGTGGTGAACAGGGCGACGACGCCGAAACCCTGGACGTGGAGGTCCATCATCCTGGGCCGTGGTCCCGGTCCTCGGGTCCACGGAGGACGCGGACGCTGTCGCCGGCGATCTCCAGCGCCTGGACCTCGCCGCCGTAGTGGGCCGACATGCCCGTGTCGATGCGCCAGACCCGGTCTCCGCAGGCCGATGAGATACCGGTCTTCTGGACCGTGTGGCCGACGACCATCCGCGCCAGGTCCAGGGATTCGAGGACCGAGGCCAGGGTCTCGCAGTCCACGGCGTCTGGCTCGTCGCTGTAGTGGCGGCTCCACACCGGGCTGTCGTCGCTGCGGATCCACTCCGGGGGCCCGGCCGCCTCGCCGAGCATCCAGGCGCGGGCCTCGGCGTTGATCCGGTCGATGCCGTACTCCACGTTGGCGGGCAGCACGCCGCCGTGGACGAAGATCGAGTCGCCGGCGATGGCGATGACGTCGCGCTTGGCGAGGATCCGGGCCATGGGCCCCCCGGGCAAGAACGCCGCGGCGTGGGCCCTCTCGGGCTTCTTCAGTGCCCGGACCGTGGGGTGATCCAGGTCGAGCCCGGAGAGGTCCCGGAAGGCCTTCTTGGAGGCCGGAGAGGCGTATCGGGTGTCTCCGCCGACGTTCATCAGCTCGTGGTTGCCGCACAGCGCCAGGAGCCGGCCCCCCGAGTCCGAAGCCTCCCCGGACACGCGGTGGAGCAGCTCCAGGACTTCACGGTCCTGGTCCCCGCGGTCGATGGAGTCACCGGTGTGGACCACGACCAGCTCGCCGCCGGACCAGCGGTCGTCCGCGTCGATGGCCCCGGCCAGTCGCAGTGCCCGGCGCAGGGCATCCAGGTCCCCGTGGACGTCCCCGAAGGCCACGATCCTCGCGGGGCCTTCCGGCGGGGGCCGATCGGCCCCGGATGCGCCCTGGGGAGCCGGTGCCACCCCGGCCGCCGCCCCATCGCTCCCCGCCGGCTCGTCGGCCTGCGCAGCGGATCCGCAGCCACCGGTCCAGGGACAGGCGAGCAGGGCCGCGATCGCGATCCAGGCAGCCGTGGGCAGGGGCCAGGGCAGCGCGCGGTTCTGAGCGGAAGTGCCCATACGTCCTCCTCGGGCTGAGCCGGACTCTACCACTGCGTTCGCCCGGACATTTGCCTCCGCTCACCACACCCGCCAGGATCGTCCCCATGTTCCAGGTGATCCCGGCCAACGGAATCGACATCGCCTACGAATCCCTCGGGGACGGCCCGCCGGTCCTGATGATCATGGGCATCGGCGCGCCGATGGTGAACTGGCCCGAGGGCTTCTACACCGGCCTCGCCGAGCGGGGGGTGCGCGCGATCCGCTTCGACAACCGGGACGTGGGCCACTCGAGCCGCCTCACCCACCTGGGCGTCCCCGACCTGGGCCGGGCCACCGCACGCCGGATCCTGGGCCTGCCCGTCCGATCGCCGTACCGGGTCGAGGACATGGCGGACGACGCCGTGGGTCTGCTGGACAGCCTCGGCATCGACTCCGCCCACGTCGTCGGGACCTCCATGGGCGGTATGATCGCCCAGGCCGTCGCCATCCGGCACCCTCGGCGGGTCCGGACCCTGACCTCGATCATGTCCAGCACCGGCAGCCGCAGGGATCTCCTGGGCCGCCCCCACGCCCTCGCGGCCCTGGCCAAGACACCGCCCCGGGACCGCGAGGGCGCCATCGACCACATCACCGAGCTGCTGGGCATCATCGGCAGCCGTACACACCCCACCCCCGTGGACGAGCGCCGGGCCCTGGTCGCCCGCTGCGTCGACCACGGTCAGGACCCCGAGGGTTTCGCCCGCCAGTGGACCGCGATCCTCGCATCGGGAAGCCGCCGCAGGGCGCTGCGGAAGCTCCGGATCCCGACGCTCGTGCTCCACGGCGCCGAGGATCCCCTGCTTCCCCCCCGCGGCGGCCGCGCCGTCGCGCGCTGCGTCCCCACCGCCCGCCTGGTCCGAGTCGACGGTATGGGCCACGACCTGCCCCGACCGCTCTGGCCACGACTGCTGGACGAGATCGTGCGCCACGTGGGGGTGTAGGTTCCGGGCCACCACCGGGCCCGAGCCACGGACGCGGATCCGGATCTGCTACGCTCTGCGTCCCACTGGAGGCCCGACCCATGCCCACCGACCTCGCCCCCTACCTCTCCCAGCTCCCCGGCTTCGACTGCGGCCGCTGCGGCCATACCTGCGAGGTGATCGCCGCACGCATCGCGTCGGGGGAGGGGACGCTGCAGGACTGTGACGCCCTGAACGATCCCAGCGTGGAGCTGATCGTCAACGGCGAGGTGGTGCCCCTGACCGAGTTCCCCCGGGCGTTCCTGGTGGGGACCGTGCGGGGGGCGGTGGAGGCACTCAAGGGGGTCGAGGACATCCGGACGTTGCAGCTGCGGATGGTGCAGGCCAGCGCCGACGAGGGTCCGGAGGAGTGAGCGAGCACCCCAGCCCCCAGGGCACCCCCTGGGGTTGCATCCTGTTCTCGGGGGGCGGTCTGCTGGTCATCACAGCCCTGCTGTTCACCGGGATCGGCTGGATGATCGGCACCACGATGATGCCCGAAGATCCCGTGATCGAGATCGGGGCGTTCGATCCGGGATCCGACTACGTACCCGTGTCGATCCACGGCCTGAGCCCGGACATCGCCGGGGGCGGGGTTCACATGGAGCTGCTGGCAGAGGACGGCCGGGTGCTGCCGATGCTCATCGGCCAGGCCGAGGGGGACGCGATCCGGCTGGCGGCGGACGGCGTTCCCGTGCCCCGGCCGATGACCCACGACCTGGCGCTGCTTCTCGTCGACGGCCTGGGTGGCCAGCTGCAGGCGGTCACCGTCAGCAAGCTCGAGTACGAGACCTTCCACGCGACACTCGTGGTGGAGCGGGCGGACGGAACACTGGTCCAGGTCGACAGCCGCAGCAGCGACGCCGTGGCACTCGCGCTGCGGGCGTCCGCGCCCATCTACGCGCACGAGGACGTGCTCCAGGCCGCCGCGTTCTAGCCCTTGTTCCGTCTCTCGAGCCCCGCCGGGATTCCTTGTCGACCCCCGGGGCCGGTGATAGCGTTCAATCGAGGCGTTGTCCGTATCGCAACCAGTGCCTAGTCTCGGGGGAGTGCCGTGATGAGAGGTCTCCCCCGATGGGTGGTTCTCGTCCTCCCCGTCCTCGTGTGGGCGGCGGCGTGCACGGGTGCGTACGCCCAGGAGGCGCTGATCGTCCAGAACAACAACCCCTGGGGGAACCTGTACTGGAAGGACGAGCTGAACGCCCGGTCGATCCCCTACACGGTGATCAACTGGGGATCGATCCCCACCACCGACTTCACCGAGTACAACCTGGTCATCGTCCCCAGCCAGCAGCCGGCGAACTTCAACGACCAGGTCAACGACTACATGTGGAAGTTCGAGGCCTTCGTCGACCAGGGCGGCGGCCTGATCCTCATGGGCTCGACCTACGACGCCTGGAGTCCCCACATCGAGACGTTCCCCTACGGCGCTCAGGGCACCCACGGCGAGTACTCGAACTACTTCTACAACGTCAACCCGAGCCATCCCCTGATGGCCGGGATCCCGGCCCTGGGCGATGCGACCTACTCCTCCCACGGCAAGATCGAGAACTACGGCGCGGCCGACGTGCTGACGACCAACGACAACGGCGACGCCTCCTGCGTCTACTACGAGGCGGAGCCGGGGGCGGCCTTCGTCAGCTACCTGACGCTGGAGTGGCACTACTCGTACGAGCTGCAGCCCCTCGGCGGGACGCTGATCGACCACCTGGTGGACCTGCAGTGCCCCGACGACGACGGGGACGGGTACGACGACGTCGACTGCGGTGGGGAGGACTGCGACGACGACGACGCGGCTGTGAACCCGGCGGAGGACGAGGCCTGCAACTCCATCGACGACAACTGCGACGGACAGATCGACGAGGGCCAGGACGCCATCGACTGCACCACCTACTTCTACGACAACGACCAGGACGGCTACGGGGTGGACGGGGACACCGAGTGCTGGTGCGTGGAGACCGGGATCTACACGGCGCTGGTCGGGGGCGACTGCGCCGACGGCAACCCGGACATGAACCCCGGCGCTGCCGAGCAGTGCAACGGGATCGACGACGACTGCGACGGCGTGGACGACGAGGGGCTGCTGTTCCTGGACTGGTACGAGGACCTGGACGGCGACGGCCACGGGGATCCGGCCGTGTCCCAGGCGACCTGCGACGGGGCTCCGGGGGCCGTCTGGGTCCTGCTCGGGGACGACTGCGACGATGACGCCTACTGGAACTACCCGTCCAACGACGAGCTCTGCGATGGGCTGGACAACGACTGCGACGGCGTGGTGGACAACGGCCTGGTCTTCGAGACCTGGTACTACGACGACGACGCGGACGGCCACGGCAATCCGGCGCTGTCGGAGACCACCTGCGAGGGGGCGCCAGGGAACCACTGGGTGCTGGTGGGCGATGACTGCGACGACACCGATCCCTTCAACTACCCGGGCAACGACGAGCTCTGTGACGGCGTCGACAACGACTGCGACGGGGTGGCCGACGAGGGCCTGGCCTACGTCAGCTGGTACGAGGACGTGGACCTGGACGGCCACGGCGATCCGGCCACCGAGCAGGCCACCTGCGACGGCGCCCCCGGCGACGGGTGGGTCGAGGCCGGCGACGACTGTGACGACGGCGATCCCTCGAACTACCCGGGCAACGACGAGGACTGCGACGGCCACGACAACGACTGCAACGGCGTGGTCGACGACGGGCTCGTCTTCGAACCCTGGTACTGGGACGGGGATGGAGACGGCTACGGGCACCCGTCGGTCTCCCAGGAGACCTGTGATGGCGTCCCGGCCGCCGGATGGGTCGCCAACGGGGACGACTGCGACGACACGAATGCCTCCGTGTACCCGGGAGCCTTCGAACTGTGCAACGGCGAGGACGAGGACTGCGACGGTAGCCCCGAGGACGACGAGGTCGACGACGACGGGGACGGGTTCCGGATCTGCGAGGGGGACTGCGACGACGGAGACGACTCGGTCTACCCGGGCGCTCCCGACCTCTGTGACTGGAAGGTGGACAACGACTGCGAAGGCCTCCCCGACCCCCACGAGAACGACCACGACGGGGACGACGACACCAGATCCGAAGCCGACTGCGACGACGGTGACGACGCGGTCTACCCGGGCGCAGCCGACCTCTGCGACGGTACGCTGGACAACGACTGCGACGGCGTCACCGACCCCCTGGAGGCGGACGACGACGGCGACGGCGCCTCCGAGTGCGACGGGGACTGTGACGACGCGGATGCCGCCGCCAACGTGGCCGACGCGGACGGGGACGGCTGGACCACCTGCGACGGCGACTGCGACGACGGGTCCGCCCCCCTGAACCTGGACGACGAGGACGGGGACGGCTGGGACACCTGTGACGGGGACTGCGACGACACCGATCCGCTGCAGAACCTGGACGACCTGGACGGGGACGGCTGGGACCCCTGCGAGGACGACTGTGACGACGAGGACCCGGGGGTCTACCCCGGCGCTCCCGACGTCTGCGACGACGTCGAGGACAACGACTGCGATTCGCTGGTCGATGCGCTGGAGGCGGACGACGACGGAGACGGCTTCAGCGAGTGCGAGGACGACTGCAACGACGCCGATCCCCTGGACTACCCCGAGGACCTGGACGGGGACGGCTGGAGCCCCTGTTCGGGGGACTGCGACGACGGCGACGCCGCGCTGAACCCCACGGATTCGGACCTGGACGGCTGGTCCACCTGCGACGGGGACTGCGACGACTACGACGACTGGCTCAACCCCGGGGACGGGGACGGGGACGGGTGGTCCACCTGCGACGGGGACTGCGACGATGGCGCGGCGGAGCTGGATCCTGCGGACCTGGATGGGGACGGCTGGTCCACCTGTGACGGCGACTGCGACGACGCGGACCCGGCCCTGAACCTCCTCGACGGGGACGGCGACGGCTGGTCCACCTGCGACGGTGACTGCGACGACGCCGACCCGCTGGACTACCCCGAGGACCAGGATGGGGACGGCTGGACGGCGTGCGCGGGCGACTGCGACGACGCCGACCCCACCGTCCACCCGGGCGCCGCGGACCTGTGCGACGGGGTGTCGGACAACGACTGCGACGGGATCGTGGATCTCTCCGAGTCCGACCAGGACGGGGACGGTCTGTCCATCTGCGGTGGGGACTGCGAGGACACGGATCCCACCGTGTACCCGGGGGCGCCGGAGGTCTGCGACCACCAGGACAACGACTGCGATGGGCAGCTCGGACCCCAGGAGGTGGACGGGGACGGAGACGGGGTGGACAGCTGCGGCGGGGACTGCGACGACGCTGATCCCTGGGTCTACCCGGGGGCGCCCGACGCCTGCGACGGGGTGCTGGACAACGACTGTGACGGCGCCGTGGATCCGCGCGAGTCGGACGACGACGGCGACGGTTTTGCCGAGTGCGACGGGGACTGCGACGACGGTGATCCGGCCGCGAACCCACTGGACGCAGATGGCGACGGATTCAGCGCCTGTTCCGGCGACTGCGACGACACCGATGCGGCGTTGACCCCGCTGGACGTGGACGGCGATGGCGCCTCCTCCTGCGCGGGCGATTGCGACGACGCGGATCCCGACCGGTCCATCGCCGACCTGGACGGGGACGGCTGGAGCACCTGCGCCGGCGACTGCGACGACGCCGATCCGTTCCTCGATCCCGGTGACTCGGACCTCGACGGCGTGAGCACCTGCGACGGCGACTGCAACGACGCGGTCCCGGACCTGCACCCCCTGGACCTGGACGGCGACGGCGCGAGACCCTGCGACGGGGATTGCGACGACGGCGACCCGGCCCTGAACCTCCAGGATCTGGACGGGGACGGCTTCTCCACCTGCGACGGGGACTGCGACGACGAGGACCCGGTCTCCCTGCCGGTGGACGACGACGGGGACGGCTGGAGTGCCTGCCTGGGCGACTGTGACGACAGCGAGGCCACGGTGAATCCCGGCGCGATCGAGGTGCCCTACGACGGGGTCGACCAGGACTGCGACGGTCTCGACGCCACGGACCTGGACGGGGATGGCCACCCGGGCCTGGCCGCGGGGGGGGACGACTGCAACGACAACGACCCGCTGATCCACCCCGGCGGCATCGAGCAGCCCAACGGCCGGGACGACGACTGCGACGGCACCGTGGACGAGGGGAC
>CAZITQ010000260.1:0-12046 GCA_964542165.1 uncultured Rickettsiales bacterium | reverse complement strand
GCTAGGTGGTTGTCCCCCCCGCCCAGGGGCGTAGGATCGGAGCGATTCCAGGGGGACAGGAGGTCGAACGCCGTGAGTGATCGTCACCCGTTTTCGCCCACGCCCGAGGAGCTGTCGGAGATCCGGCGCGAGGCGATGGACTTCGCGGGGCTCGGTGTCTACCGCTACCGTCCCGACGGCACGATCCTCTTCATGGACCGTGGCACCGTGCAGCTCCTGGATCTGGAGGTCGAGGATCCCAGCGAGCTGGTCGGCCGCAACATCGAGACCCTGTTCGAGTACCTGGAGCGGCCCCACTCCCTGCGGGACGAGGTGGTGCAGCGGGGTCAGGTGCGGCGCTTCGAGTACGGGTACAAGACCCTCAAGGGGGAGGAACGCTGGGTCAACCACGACGCCTTCCTGGTCCGGGATCCCGAGACCGGCGAGGCCGCGATCCAGGTCCTGTGCTTCGACATCACCGAGCGGAAACGATCCGCCAGCGCCCTGCGCCGCAGCGAGGACCGCACGCGGGCCCTGCTCGAGGCAATCCCGGACATGATGTTCCGGATCCGGCGGGACGGCACGTTCACCGAGTTCTTCACCCACCACAAGGAGGACCTCTACGTCCCGGCCGATCAGATCGTCGGAGCGAACATCCGCGACCTGCTCCCCCCACCCGTGGCCGAACGGAGCATGGCCTGCGTCCAGCAAGCCCTGGCGACCGGAGAACCGGTGGCCCACGAGTACTCCCTGGACATGAACGGCGACCCCCGGCACTTCGAGGCCCGGCACGTCAAGGCGGGCGAGGACGAGTGTGTGGCCATCGTCCGCGACATGACCGAGCTCAAGCGGGCGCACGAGGAGACGCTGCGTCTCGAGGTGGCGGTCCAGCAGGCCCAGAAGCTCGACAGCCTGGGGCTGATGGCGGGCGGCATCGCCCACGACTTCAACAACCTGCTGACGGGCATCCTGGGCGAGACCGACCTGCTGATGGCCACCCTGGACATGGGCTCGCCCAGCTGGGACCGCGTGGAGCGCATCCAGCGCACCGCCCGGCGGGCCGCGGACATGACCACGGCGCTGCTGGCCTACACGGGGCGCACCAACCTGGAGCGCCGGGTCATGGATCTCTCGACCCTGGCCGCGGACATGAGCCGGCTGCTGGAGACCGTCATCGGCCACCGGGCCCAGCTGCGCTTCGATCTCCCCGAGGATCCGGTCCGCGTGGAGGCGGATCCGACCCAGCTGCGCCAGGTGGTGATGAACCTGATCACCAACGCCGTGGACGCCTGCATCGGCGCCCCCGACGCGATGGTCGTGCTGGCCACCGGGGTGATCAGGGTGGACGAGGCCGGCCTCGCCGAGGCCCAGGGTGCCGACGACCTGCGGCCCGGGGAGTACGCGTTCGTGGAGGTCCGGGACTCGGGCAAGGGCATGGAGGCAGCCGAGCTGCGAAAGGTATTCGATCCCTTCTTCACCACCAAGTCCGCGGGGCGGGGGCTGGGGCTGGCGACCGTGCTGGGGATCGTGCGCGCCCACCGGGGTGGGATCGTCGTGGACACGGACCCTGGGCGGGGGGCCACCTTCCGGGTCCTGTTGCCCGGGACCGACGCGCCCGTGGCCATCGTCGAGGATCCGTCGATGTCGGTCCGGTTGCCCGCGGGGATCGTGGGAACCACGGTGCTGGTCGTGGACGACGAGGAGGCGGTGCGGGCGGTCACCCGGGGGGTGCTGGAGCGGGAGGGGGCGATGGTGCTCGAGGCCGAGGACGGCCCGGCGGCGATCCAGCGGCTGGCCGAGGACCCGGAGGCCGTGGACATGGTCCTGCTGGACGTGACCATGCCCGGCATGTCGGGCTACGAGACCCTCGAGGCGCTCCGGACCGTGCGCGAGAACCTGCCGGTGATGATGATGAGCGGCTACATGGAGCCCGGCGTCTCCCTCGAGGCCCGGGGCCTGGACACGGTCCGCTTCCTCCACAAGCCCTTCCGCGCGGACCAGCTGCTCGAGGAAGTCTGCAAGACCCTGCGCTGCAAATGAGATGAACGCGGGATTCTAGGGTTCGGACTCGGTGGGGCGGCCATCCGCCTCGGACTCGGACTCGGTGGGGCGGCCATCCGCCTCGGACTCGGACTCGGTGGGGCGGCCATCCGCCTCGGACTCGACCGCTTCCCGCTCCCGCTTGATCTCCATGTACTCCTCCCGGGTCACGAACTCGTCCGGATCCGACCGGTCGGTGAACAGCACCCCGTCCAGGTGGTCGAGCTCGTGCTGGAGGATGACGGCGGTGAAGCCCTGGACGGTCTCGGAGACGGGCTCCCCCTCCAGGGTCAGGTAGCGCAGGGAGATCGAGACGGAGCGGTCGAC
Source organism: uncultured Rickettsiales bacterium (assembly GCA_964542165.1). Taxonomy (GTDB): domain Bacteria; phylum Myxococcota_A; class UBA796; order UBA9615; family CAYRNR01; genus CAYTBN01. Next base: position 9,700 of record CAZITQ010000260.1, on the reverse strand, counting down.
CAGGCTGTAGACGTCCGAGACCGAGAGGCAGCCCTCCCAGCCGTCGGCGGTCTCCTGGTCCAGGGCCAGCACCTCGGGATTGACGAAGGCGTGAAAGGGCTCGCCGTCCAGGTCGAAGCGCTGGGCCCACAGCAGCATCCGCGGGATGCCCACCTGTACCGCCGCGATGCCCACCCCCCCCGCCTCGTGGACCGTGGCGAGCATCCGGTCGGCCAGGTGGAGGGTCGCCGGGTCCTCCAGGTCCAGGGGGCGGCTCGGGGTGCGCAGGAGGTCGTCGCCGGCCTCGCTGGAGTCGAGGACGAGCCCCATGGGTTGGTCGGCGTCTGCGGAGAGGATCAGGTACCGCTCGATGGGATCGAGGTCCGCGGCATCGGGCGCGTCGGGACGGACGGCACCCCGACGCGCCGAGCAGCCCCCGCCGAGCAGGAGCGAGAGCGTGATCAGGGCCAGGGTGCGGGTGGCTCTCGGGGTCATCGGGGGCTCCGGGGATTGGTTCACGGACGGGGTTGTCGCGCCTCGCCGGTCATGGGTACGAAGGCCACGGGGATCAGGGTCTGCTCTCTCACGTCGCCGTCGGCGGTCTTCATCAGCAGCTTGAGCCACTGGGTGCTCCCCTCGGGACCGACCGGGATCACCAGCCGGCCGCCGGGGGCGAGCTGTTCGACGAGGGGTTCGGGCACGTGTTCGGGGGCCGCGGTGACCATGATCCCGTCGTAGGGCGCGGCGTCGGACCAGCCCTGGTAGCCGTCGCCGCAGTGCACGTGCACGTTGCCCACCTGTTGCTCCGCCAGCAGGGCCGCCGCCGACTCGCACAAGGGTTCGACGATCTCGATGCTGTGCACCTCGGCCGCCAGGGCGCCCAGCACGGCCGCCTGGTACCCGGACCCGGTCCCGATCTCCAGCACCCGCTCGGACCCGTCCAGCTCGAGCGTCTGGCTCATCAGCGCCACGATGTAGGGCTGGCTGATGGTCTGGTCGTGGTCGATGGGCAGGGCGTGGTCGCCGTAGGCCATGGAGCGGTGCAACTGCGGTACGTAGAGGTGGCGGGGCACCCGGCGCATCGCCTCCAGCACCCGCTCGTCGGACACGTCCCGGGCGGCGATCTGGCGTTCGACCATGCCCAGGCGCCTGGCGGCCCACGGGTCGTCGTCGGCCTCGCCTGCGGACGCGGGAGGCGGCGGGGCCACCGCGGAGGCGGGGACGTCCACGGGCCCCTCGGCCAGCGGCACCGCGGGGCGGCAAGCCCACGGGGCGCAGACCAGGTTCGCGACGATCCCGACTCCGAGTACGGCGCGCAAGCCCCACATGCGATCACTATAGCTCCCGATCGGCCCTGGAGGCCGCCGAACCTCCACAGGGTCGCTGGTGTATCCAGTTGACGCAGGACGGCGCACGGTTACACTTCCGCGAGGGTTGCCCCGGATGCGACGGACCTACCTGTACGACGGCTCCATGGAGGAGGCGCGCGCGCGTGTGGACGAGGCCATGTCTCGTCAGGCGGGCCGATTTCCGCGCTTCCGGCCCTCGTACCGGTGGATCGAGCCCTACCGCGCCCGGGCCAGCTTCCACCTCCCCTTCCTGCACCGGGACCACCAGGTGGATCTGACCATCCGTCCGGGGAGGATCCTGGTCGAGTCCCATTTGCCGCGACTGCTGCACGCCTTCGTGCCCCGGATCTTCGAGGTCCTCGATCGGCACGCGCGGGCGACCCTGGACGGGATGTTGCGCGACACGATCTGAGGGGTTCGGTCCCCACCCGCGCGTGCGCACCCGCCCGCGTGGCGCGCTGCCGGGCTGGCCTTTCCCCCCCGGTCGAGGCATGGTTGTACGTCCAGGCCCGCCGGGATGGAGGTGTAGGGATGGACAGCGGAGGGAAGAAGACGGCGATCGGCGTGGGGGTGGGATGCCTGCTGCTGGTGTGCTGCGGGGCGCCGGCGGGGTACGGGCTGTACTACTGGGATTCCTACAACGACAACCAGACAGCGCTCGAGGAGGCCGCAGAGGCCGCCATGTGGGCGGAGAAGCTGCCGGAAGAGGGTGAGCTCTCGGAGGTCGTCTGGGGCCAGATCGCCTTCGCCCAGAATCCCACCAAGGTCTACGCGTCCAACACCTCCTCCTCCGAGGTTCTGGAGACCCGCGAGCGGGGCGAGAAGGTCGACCACTACGGGATGGGTGACAACCAGAGCTTCTACCGGATCAAGACCAAGGCAGGCGAGTGGGGGTACGTGCTGGGCACCCACGCCGAGAACGTGCTCAAGCAGGAGGAGAAGCTGCGGGTAGTGGCCGACGTCGGCTTCATCTACGAGACCGACGACAGCGAGTCCGAGATGATCGAGGCCCGCCGCAAAGGGGACGAGCTGGAGTGGTTCGGCTACTCGGCGACCGCGGACTTCTACAAGGTCCAGACCACCACCGGCGTCGACGGTTACATGCCCACGGTCGATGCCACCATCGTCGAATAGGCCCGGCGCGGAGCGGCGGTGGGGGACACCGGCGATCCGCAGGGAACCGCGAGCACGCACGCAGCGCGCGGCCGCGACCTCCGCACTCGCGTCCTCCTGACCGTTTCCGCCCTCCCCTACGCCCTGCTGATCGCCGCGGTCGGCTCCCTGGGCCCGGCCCTCTGGGGTCCAGTGGCCGCCATCGGCGTGGCGGGGTTCGCGGCCCATCAACAGCTGTACCGGGGGCCCTGGCGCCACCCGTCGGGGTGGGCGCTGACGCTGGGGCTGATGTTGCCGGCGGTGGAGGTGACGGCCTGGGGCCGGACACCCCTGGTGGCGCTGCTGGCGATCCCGGCACTGGTCCTGGCGCTGGCGGCCCGGGCGGGCGGTGAGAATCTCCGCCGGCGCTGGCGGCGGCGGCCGATCCGGGGCGCGGCGGTCTACGGGGGGCTCACCCTGGTCCTGCTGGTCGCGGCGCGCCCCCTCGTCGATCTGCCACCCCCCAGCGACGACCTGCTCGCCGTCCTCTCGCCCGAACCCGCGACGCCCCAGCTCGACGACGTGCAGATGCTCGCCGCCGTGGAAGCCGTCGAAGCGGCGGCCGAGACCTGGCTCCGGGCCGGTCCGATGGGGGGCGATCCCGGCAAGACCTGCGACCACCCGCCCCCGGTGGACGAGATCGATGGCGTCGAGGAGGTCCACGTCAGCCTGTGGCGGGACGACGATCCGATGGCCAGGGGTCGGGCGTCCGGGGTGCCGCTCGCCGACGCCCTCTGCCGGGCCACGGTGGAGGCGGTGGAGGGCGTCCGGGATGCGCCAGCCTGGGCCGACGCGACGCAGCGGCTGCGGGTACGGATCGACCTCGCCGGACCGCCCGTTCGCCTGCGGGCGCGCCCCGTGCGGGAGGCTGTACGCCCCCTGCTCCGCCGGCTCGCGGGCACGAGCCGAGACCGGGCCACCGACGCCCGCGGGGCGATGACCCAGCTGGTGTACGACCTGGAGCCGGGCATCGACGGGGTGGAGATCCGGCTGGGGGACCAGCGGGGCGTGGCCCTGCCCGCCGACGCGGTCCTCCGGGCCTGGATGACCCCGCGGGTGAGGGGTCGGGCGGACAAGGTGGAGCGCCTGCTGGTGCACGCCGCCCGGGACGTGCGCCGGGGACCGTCGGCCTGGCGGGAGCCGGGGACCGAGCTGTGGCGCTTCCGCTGCACGAGCTTCGGGAGGCCGGTGCCCGGCGACGGCGTGGTCCGCTTCCACCGGGGCAATGTTCCGCTGGACGCGGTGGACGCCGACGCCGTGTTGAGGGGGTCGGCGGAGGCGGCCGAGTGGCTGATGGGGCGGCTACGGGCCGACGGCTCGTTCGACTACGAGGTGTTCCCGGGCGGAGGCGGAGCCGACGACGAGTACAACGCGGTGCGCCACGCCGGGTGCGTGGTCGGGCTGTACCGGATGGCCGCGCTCGCGGATCGGGTGTCCCACCCCCCCCTCGCCCCCGCGTCCCGCCACGGCGCGGTGGGGCGGCGCGCCGAGGAATGGGTGCTCCAGCGGGTCCGGGTGCCCATGGGTAGCTGGGATCCGGAGATGCTGGCGGTGACCTGGGGCGAACGGGGGGCCACGGCGGGAGCGGCCGCGTTCGCCATCCTCTCGATCCTCGAGCGCCCCGACGGGGTCGTACCCCAGCGCCGCGGCGCCCCCCCGGACGACGAGCTGCTCGAAGGGCTGGGGCGATTCCTGCTGGCCATGACCGACGAGCAAGGGCGGGTCTTCGAGACCTGGGACGACTCCCGGGGGGCCGAGCAGGTCGGGGGACCGGAGCACCCCTACTTCCCCGGGCTGGTCGTGCTGGCGCTGGCGGAGCTGTACGGGGCCACGGGCGACGAGCGCTGGCGCGACGGTGCGCGGGCGGTGGCCGGCGCCCAGATCGCCCTGTTCGAGACCGAGCGCACCACGCCGGGGCACTGGACGATGCAGGGGTTGTGGGAGCTGTACCGGCTGACCGGAGACCGGGAACTGGCTCGGGCCAACCTGGCCATGGGCGACCACTTCGTGGCCGAGCAGTTCCCCCCTCACCACCCCCTGTTCCCCGACTACCGGGGTGGATTCCGCCGCGAGGACGACCTGCCCCGGACCATCCGCGCCGCGAGCCGCTGCGAGGCGCTGGGGGCAGTGGTGGACACGGCCCGGGCCCTGGACGAGGACGCGGACCCGTACGAGAAAGCCCTGATCGCCGCCGCGCGCCACCTGCTGGAGAACCAGTTCCGACCTCGAAACAACTACTACCTGCCGCGAAGGTCCGATCTGGTGGGAGCGGTGCGGATGGGGATCGTGGACGACCACTGCCGGATCGACGGCAACAAGCACGCCATGCTCGGCCTGGTCCAGGCCTGGCGCGTCGCCCAGCGGCGCGCGGGGGAGGAGGCGCCGGATCCGTGGCCCCTGACCCCGGGCAGCGCACTGCCCAGCGGCGGGGTTCGGGGCGTGCAGGCGGATGGGGGGCACGATGAGTGACCACACCCCTCCCGCCGCGGCTACCGGGCGCAGGCCTCCCGACCGGGCGATCTTCGAGTTGACCTACCGCTGCGACCTGCGCTGCGCCCACTGCCTGGTGGACGGGGGTGGCGGCGCTGGAGCCCACGGGGCGGGCGAAGAGCTGTCGCCGGAGCAGGCGCTGGACGCGGTGGACCAGCTGGCCGAGCTGGGACTACGGGTGGTCACGGTCACCGGCGGCGAGCCTCTGCTGCGCCGGGACTGGTTCGCGGTGGCGAGTCGGATCCGCGAGCAGGGGATGGTGTTTCGTCTGTCCACCAACGGGCACCTGGTCGACGACGGTGTGCTGTCACAGCTCGAAGCGATCGACACGCAGCGGGTGGTGGTCAGCGTGGATGGGACCCGGGCGGTCCACGACCGGGTGCGGACCGGGCTGGGGCGGAGGGGGAGGGACTCGTCCTTCGATCTCGTCATGGCCTGCCTGGATCGGCTGCGGGGCTCGCCGATCGTGGCCTCGGTCATCACCGCCGTCACCCGCCTCAACCTGGATGAGCTGGATGCGATCCACGGGCTACTCAAGGAGCGGGGAGTGCAGCGCTGGACCGTGCAGCTGGCCCACGCCACGGGGCGGCTCCGGACCGAGGCGGGGGGCCAAGGCGCGGAGGATCTGCTGCTGGCTCCAGCCCAGCTCGAGGAGCTGGCGTCGTTCCTGGAACGGGCCGCAGGGGATCCCGACCTCCCCCCCATCGTGTTCAACTCCATCGGCTACCTCTCGCGGGAGGAGCCCATCATCCGCCCCAGCGGACGGGATCGATCCACGCCGTTCTGGACCGGCTGCCATTGTGGGATTCGCACCGTGGGCGTGGAGCCCGACGGGGGGATCAAGGGCTGCGCCAACCAGGTGGGCGAGCCCTTCGTGGTGGGCAACCTGCGGGACGAACCGCTGCAGGTGATCTGGGACGACGTGGAGCGGTGGCACTGGCTGAAGCCGGAGCCGGAGCGGATGCGCGGCGCGTGCGCCGACTGCAAGCTGGCGCCGGTCTGCGGGGCCGGGTGCACGGCGGTGGCGTATGCGAGTACGGGGGAGCTGTTCGACAATCCGTACTGTCTGCGGACGGTGCGGCGGGGCCAGCTGTGACCGTGGGCGAGACCGAGGGCCTTCGCCCCGACCTGCGGCCGCTGGCCGCTCCCGAGCGCTGCTTCTGGGAGCTGACCCGGGCCTGCGACCACCGCTGTCTGCACTGTCGCTGCCACGGCGGCAAGGCCGTCGAAGGAGAGCTGGCGCTGGACGAGGCGCTGCGGGTGGCCGGAGAGCTGGCCGAGCTGGGCGTGGCGCGGGTGGTACTCACGGGCGGCGAGCCGACCCTCTATCGGGGCTGGGAGCGGGTGGCCCGGACGCTGGCCGACGGCGGGGTCCGGGTCCGGCTGTTCTCCTCGGGGCTCTCGCTGGACGGCCGGCTCCTCCGGCGCGCCCTCGATGGGGGGATCTCCGACTTCGCCCTCTCGCTGGACGGGCCTCGGGCGGTCCACGATCGGCTGCGCCCCACCCGCCGGTTGTTGGCGGGATCGTCGTTCGACGGGGTGCTGGCCGCGGCGGAGCGGCTGGTCGCGGCGGGGATCCCGCTGCGGATCGTGACCCAGGCCAACCGGGTGAACCTGCCCCACCTGGGCAAAGTCTACGAGATCGTCCGAGACCTGGGCGTGACCCGCTGGCAGCTGGGCCTGATGCAGGCCACGGGGAGAGCCCGGGAACACCTCTCGACCCTGATGCCGGCGCCCGAGGACCTGGAACGGATCGTGGCGGTGCTCCGCCGGGTGGCTCGGGAGGGGATCGTGCGGGCGCCCATGAGCTGCACGGTGGGCTACCTGACCGAGGAGGAGCCCGTCCTCCGCACCCGGTCGTCGGCCTCGCGGATCGTCTGGACCGGGACCCCGGCCGGGCTCCGGACCCTGGCGATCACCGCCACCGGCGGAGTGACGGGCTGCACCTGTCTGCCCGAGGAATTCGTCACCGGTAACGTGAGGGAGCGGGGTCTCGCCGAGCTGTGGTCGGACGACGCGGGGTTCCCCTACAGCCGGGGGTGGAGCGAGGCGTTGCTCGCCGGGGCCTGCGCCGACTGCAAGCTCGCCCGGGTCTGCCGCGCCGGATGCCCGGCCGTGGCCTACGGCGCGTCCGGAGCCGTGGGCGCGAATCCGTTCTGTCTACGGGAGGTGAGGCGCGGGGGGGCCTGAGGGACGATCAGGGGCGCGAGGCGCGGCGCAGGGCCAGGAGCGTCACCCCCATCAGCAGCGCCAGGGTCGCGGCATGGAGGTCTCCCCCTGGCGCGGAGGCGCACTCGCACCCGCCCGGGGCGTCGGTGAGGGGGACGCTGTTCCCGGGCGTGTCGTCGGGGACGTCGTCGTCGGGCGGATCCTGCTGCGTGGGATCGACGCTCAGGAGCAGCTCGTCGAAGGCCACTCCTTCCGTGTCCCGGGCCGAGAAGCGGATCGTCTCGTGGTCCACCTCCACCAGCACGTAGTGGTTGATGGAGTCGTTGTACTCGACCGTGTGGGGGTCGTCGGTGGGATCGCCGATGGTGTACAGGGGCGCGCCACCCCCGCCGGTGATCACGTAGACGATGCCGTTGTCGGCGAAGCCGCGTTCGTAATAGTGGTCGTGGCCGCTGAGGATCGCGCGCACGCCGTACTGCTCGAACAGGGGCATCAGGTACCGCAGGTGGGCGCTGCCGGTGCGGCCGTCCTTGGAGCTGTAGGGCCCCACGTGATTGACCACGAACACGTGTTCCACCGAAGGAGTCGCCACCGCCTCGGCCAGCTCCGCCTCGAGCCAGGCCACCTGGACCTCGTCGAAGCAGGTGTCGATCAGCGTCTCCTCGTACACGCAGGCCAGCACCATGTTCACGTGGCCGTCGAGCACGATGAAGCGTGCGTTGCCCAGATCGAACGAGTAGTACAGCTCCGCGTCGGGTAGCACGAAGGACTCGGCGAACATCGCCGCGTCCCCGTCGCCGTCGTCGTGGTTGCCCACCACCGGGTACAGCGGTACGCGATCGATCACCGGGCCTTCGATCTCGAAGAAGGTGTCGTACTCCACCACGTCGGTGCCCCTCGACGTCAGGTCGCCGGTGTGCACCAGGGCGTCGAAGTCCTCCAGCCCGATGGCCGCCATCACCTCCCGGTGGGCGTCGTGATCCGAGCGGGTGTCGCCGAAGACCACGAAGCGGAAGGGCTCTCCCGCCGGCGGTGCCGTGCGGAACTGGTGCCCGTACGAGACCGGCTCACCCTCCACGTACACGCCATAGTGGTAGGTGCTGTCGGGCGTCAGCTCCTCCAGCGTGAACTCGTGGTGGTAGGCCGCCACCTCCCCCTCCACGCTGCCGTCCAGCTCGTCGGTGGGCCCGAACCGCACCTCGGCCTCGATCTCCTCGTCGAGTTCGAACACCACGATGGCCGACGTGGGGGTGATCTGCTGGAGGTAGGGCCCGCGCAGGAGTTCCGCGGCACCGGCCGCGGGGGCCACGGCGAGCAGGAGTGTGAAGAGCGCGGGTATCCAGGTGCGCATGGGTTCTATCGACTCGCCTCCCTGCTCCCTAACGTAAGGGTTCGCGGTCGGATGTCCAGACAATCCCTGCGCCGCCACCCCGTCGCCGGCCATCTCCCACCGAAGTTCCCCAACCGCGACCTTGCTGTCGAGATGGACGGCCATATCCCCCGAAAGTTCCCCGCTCGGGCCCTTTTCGCCGAGATGGTCGGAGACTCCGCAAGCGCCGGTCGCCGAGGCAAACCATCGCGGCTTCCCATTCCGGCCGCCCCGGGCGCCGATGAAGGATCTTCGCGATGCTCCGACGCGAGGTGTCCACGGTCCGCGCCAGCAGCGCCGTGTCGCGCCACCCCAGGAAGACCGCGAGGTGCACGAACAACCTGCGGGCCGAACCCCTCCGCCGGATCGCGTCGGGAGGCAGTCGGAGGGCCGACGTCACGCTCTCGATTACCTCGACGATCGAGAACTCCCGCCCTTCGTGCCTGGCGATGCGCCGGGGTGGGGGCGTGCCTCCCGGGGCGACCGAGAAGTCCGACGAGACGAACCGATGCCACGCCTCCGAAGAGCCCCACATCCGCGGCCGGAGCCGGACCTCGAGCCGCCCAGCGGCCACCCAAGGCTCGGCCACCGCCCCGACCACGTCCCGGTGCGTGCTCCACGTCCACTCGAGCGGGTCCGCGACGAGTTCCTCCCGGCAAGGATTGAGCGCCACGTAGCGAATCGTCCGGGCCAGCTTCGGCTCGTGCACACGATCCGGCACCGGCACCGCCGCCCACACCCCCCTGCCCATCCCATACGTCGCCCGCGACAGCACCCGCGACAGCCTGCGCCTCGCCTCGTCCCGCTCCATCCCCTCGTCGATCACGTGCAGATGGTCCGGCATCACCACCGACCCCAGCGCCTCCGGGAAGGCCCTCCTCAGCCCACACCAGAGCCGGGACGCCAGCCCCCACTCCGTCAACTCCACGCCCCGCCGCGCCGTGCGCGCCACCAGGTGCCAGATCGCCATCGCAGCCTCCTGGCCCCCCCAAAAAGCAAGGCCCGTGCCGCGCCAACCTCCCCCCTCCCGCCGCCCATCACCCGCCACCCTCCGTCCGGATCCCGAACCCACCGACCGGATTCCGGTCCCCCCCGTCGTCCTTGATCACCCCGCCCCCCCGTGCTACTCCACTCGCCACCTTCCCCGTCGGGGCGTAGCGCAGCCTGGTAGCGCACCTGCTTTGGGAGCAGG